>NZ_JBHTBJ010000052.1:0-47795 GCF_042664765.1 Paractinoplanes rhizophilus
CTGGCGTTCGCAGCGAACGGCGATTCATCATCCTTGGCTGGCCTCGATCAACATCTGGCCGACTTAGGCGGATATTTCCGGCGCACGTCCCATATAATGGCTGGCTCGTCCAGCCAGCAGGACGCGGCGCCACATCGCGGGATCACATCTCAGCGCGACAGGCCCCAGCCGCCGCAACCACTCGCGACCCGGGCCATGGCAACCCAGCCCAGCCCTCTCCAAGCGCAACGGGCCGCACCACCGCAACCACCCACGACCGCGGCCATGGCAACCCCAGCGCAACGACCCGGATCGGCGGGAGAGCCGACTCAGATATGGCCGGCCGCAGCGAGCTCGGCGACGAGCAACTGGATCGCCGGAGCGCAACGAAACGAATCGGCCGGCGTGAACCACGCGATCTCGCCGATCTCGGCAGAAGCGACCGGCGCCCCCGCGAACACGCCCCCCATGAAGCAGACCAGCCGCACCGACGTGCCGGGCGGACGGTTGTGGGCAGGGGCCACAATCTCCGTGTAGAGGGTGAGATCGGCAGGGTTCAGGACGAGCCCGACCTCCTCGCGTACCTCGCGGGCGGCGGCCTCGGCGTAGGTCTCGCCGGGCTCGGGCTTGCCGCCGGGCAGGTAGAAAGCGTCGGTGTAGTGGGGGCGCACGACCAGGACCCGCCGGTCCCGGACGCAGACCCACGCCGTCGCGATGATCGTGCTCGTCACCGGACGAGCCTATGGTCCGCGACTAGCATGTGGACTTTCGGGGAGGGAGGCCAGTGACGGGACCGGTATCGGATCCGTGGACGCTGGCCGTGCACGGCCGCGAGCGGGACGGGGAACGGGGATTCGAGCCGTTCGGGACGGCCGTGGCGATCTCGCCGAGGCGGGCGCTGACCTGCGCGCACGTCGTCGCGGGCCGGAGCGAGGTGTGGGTCTCGTTCCCCCGGGTGACCACCCTGTGGAAGGTGCGGCAGCAGGTCGAGCGGGTCGAGTACGACCCGGACGAGCCCGGAATCGCCGACGTGGCGGTGCTGCACTTCGCGGAGGACCTGCCGGCCGCGGTGGAGCCGGCCCGGTTGCGGGCGCCGGAGCCGGAGGCGCTGCTCGGGCTACGGTGGTGGGCGTTCGGCTTCCCGGCCAGCAGCCTGCCGCACGGCAACGAGGCGCAGGGCGTGGTGGGCGCCCGGCTGGCGCACGGCTGGGTGCGGCTGGACACCGATTCGCCGTACCCGGTGGAGCAGGGGTTCAGCGGCGGCGGGCTCTGGGTGCCGGACTACGGCGTGGTGGGCATTGTGGGCCGGGCGCGGATCACCGGCGACCGGCGCGGTGACGCGCAGGCGCTGACGATCGCGCAGGCCGACGTGTTCCTGCCCGGCGAGAAGCTGCGCGTGCTGGTCGACTGGACCGCGGCGGACGCGGGGCCGGTGGCGATGTCGTCCTGGGGCTGGGAGCTGGCGACCGACCGGGAGGCGGGCCGGCACTGGGTGCCGCGCGGGCGCGGGGTGACGACCGAGGCCGAGCGCGGATACCGGTTCCGGGGGCGGGCGGCGGCGCTGCGCGAGATCGTGGCGTGGCTGGAACGAAAAACACCCGACCGGCGCGTGCTCGTGGTGACCGGGTCGCCGGGGGTGGGCAAGTCGGCGGTGCTGGGCCGCATCGTGACGACGGCGGACGCGAAGCTCCGGGCCCGGCTGCCCGCCGGGGACGTGGCGGTGCGGGCGTCGCTGGGCTCGGTGGCCTGTGCGGTGCACGCGAAGGGCAAGACCGCGCTCGAGGTGGCCAAGGAGATCGCCACCGCGGCGTCGATTCCGCTGCCGCAGGAGCCCGAGGAGGTCGCGGTCGCCGTCCGCGAGCAACTGAGCGCCGGAAACAAACGGTTCAACGTCGTGATCGACGCGCTCGACGAGGCCGACACCGCCGAGGAGGCCCGCCTGATCCTCAGCAAGGTCGTGCTGCCCCTGGTGCAGACGTGCGCGGAAAAGGGCGTGCAGGTGGTGCTGGGCACGCGCCGCAACGACTCGCGGGGCAGCCTGCTGGCCGGGCTGGCCGGCGAGACCAAGGTCATCGACCTCGACGAGGGCCGCTACTCCGAGCTGGACGACCTGCGGGCGTACGCGTCGGCGACACTGCGGCTGATCGGCGACGAGCGGCCGGGAAACCCGTACGAGGACGAGGCCGTGGCCGACCCGGTGGCCCGCCGGATAGCCGAGCTCGCCGAAGGGAACTTCCTGGTCGCCGGCCTGGAGGCGCGCCGGCGCGGGATGTACGACACGACCGCGGCCGGCCCGGCGAGCGTGACCCTGACGCCGTCGGTCGACGCCGCGCTGGACGCGTTCGTGGCCCGGCTCGCGCCGGTCGGCGGCATGCCGGCCCGCGAGGTGCTGACCGCGCTCGCCTACGCCGAGGCGCCGGGCTGGACCACCGCGCTGTGGAAGGCGGCCGCCGAGGCGCTCGGCGGCCGGATCGCCGAGCCGGCGCTCGACCGGTTCGCCCGCTCGGCCGCCGCCAACTTCCTGGTGGAGACGTCGCAGGAGGGGCACGAGTCGGTGTTCCGCCTGTTCCACCAGGCGCTCAACGACGCCCTGCTGCGCCCGCGCGGCCCGGGCGGCGCCCGCGCCGACGAGCGCGCCCTGGTCGGCGCGTTCCTCGAGCTGGGCCACGAGCACGGCTGGTCGGCAGCCCCGCCCTACCTGCTGCGCTCGCTCGCCGGCCACGCGGGCCGGGCCGGCCTGATCGACGACCTGCTCGCCGACGACGACTTCCTGCTGCATGCCGACCTGCTGCGGCTCATCCCGGCCGCGGCCGAGGCCACGCGCGAACGCGAGCGCGCGCACCTGCTGCGGCTCACCCCGCAGGCGGTCGCCGCGCCGGCTCCGGAGCGGGCCGCGCTGCTCAACGTCGTGCAGGCGCTGCAGTTGCTGCCGCCGGCCATCGCCCACCCGGCCATGCCGTACCGGGCGCGCTGGGCGCACACCGCGCCGCGCGTCGAGCACGCCGCGCTGGAGGGGCACACCGACTGGGTCAACAGCGTGTGCGCGGTGAAGGGCTTGCTGGCCTCCGCCGGGGACGACGCCACGATCCGGCTGTGGAACCCGCTGACCGGCCACGAGCAGGCCGTGCTGACCGGCCATGCCGGACCGGTGAACAGCGTCTGCGCGGTGCGCGGCATGCTCGCCTCGGGCGGCAACGACGGCACGGTACGCCTGTGGAACCCGGCCACCGGCCGCCAGCAGAAGCTGCTCCGCGCGCACACCGGCCCGGTCACCGCGGTCTGCGCGGTCAAGGGCCTGCTCGCCTCGGCCGGCGGCAACACCGTGCGGATCTGGGATCCGGGCACCGGCCACGAGATCGCGGTGCTGACCGGCCACACCGATTGGGTCAAGGCGATCTGCGCGGTCAAGTTGCGCGGCCGCGAGCTGGTGGTGACCGCCAGCAAGGACCTGACCGTGCGGCTGTGGGATCCGGAGACCGGCGCCCAGGAGACGATCCTCGAGGAGGACGCCGCCTGGATGACCACGCTGCGGTCGGTCACCGTCGACGGCCGGTCGCTGCTGGCGGCGTCCACGATCGACGGCACCGTGCGCCTGTGGGATCCGGCGAGCGGCCAGGAGCAGGCGGTGCTGCGCGGGCACACCGGCCCGGTGAACGCGATCTGCGCGATCCGGGGCCGGCTGGCCACCGCGTCCAACGACACCACCGTACGGATCTGGGACCCGCACACCGGCCGGCAGGAGGCGATCCTCGAGGGCCACGCCGACTGGGTGAGCAGCGTCTGCGCCGTCGACGGCATGCTGGCCTCGGCCGGCGGCGACCGGATCGTGCGGTTGTGGGATCCGGCCACCGGCCACCGGCACGCGGCGGCCGAGGCACACGGCGAGCAGGTGCGGGCGGTCTGCCCGGCCGGGACCGGCCTGCTCGCCTCGGCCGGCGAGGACGGCATCGTGCGGCTGTCGCACCTGGCCGACGGGGCCGCGCGGCACGAGTTGCGCGGTCACCACGCCGGCGGGGTCAACGCGCTCGGCACGGTCCCGGTGCGCGGGCAGGCGCGGCTCGCCTCGGCCGGCGACGACGGCACCGTCCGGCTGTGGGAGCCGTCGAGCGGCCGTCCGCTGATCGTGCTGCGCGGTCACACCGACCGGGTGCGCGCGGTCGCGGCCGTGGTGACCAACGGGCGGGTGCTGCTGGCCTCCGGCGGCGACGACCAGACGGTACGGCTCTGGGATCCGGCCACCGGCCACCAGCAGGCGGTCCTCAAGGGACACAACGGCACGGTCAACGCGGTGACCGCGATCGGCGTGGCCGGCCGGGTGATGATCGCCTCCGGCGGCGACGACCGGACCGTACGCCTCTGGGATCTCGCCCCCGGCCGCCGCCCGCGCGTGCTCGCCGGCCACGCCGGCCCGGTCACCGCGGTCCGCGCGATCAACGGCCTGCTCGCCACCGCCGGCGACGAGACCGTGCGCCTGTGGAACCCGGAGTCCGGCCTGCTGGAGGCGGTTCTCGAGGGGCACACCGGCCCGGTCACCAGCCTCGCCGCGGTCGACGGCATGCTCGCGTCGGCCGGCGCCGACGGCACGGTCCGGCTCTGGGACACCCGCACCGCCCGGGCCACCACCATCCCCATCCACTTCCCGGTCAGCTCCTGCGCGGCCGTCGGCGGCGGCCTCGCCGTCGGGGGCACGGCCGGCCTCCTGGTGCTGGAGATCGCCCCGGCGTGACGACCTTCAACGAGTTCGTGGTCAAGGTGCACAGCCGGTGCAACCTGGCCTGCGACTACTGCTACGTCTACGAGTCGCCGGGCCAGTCGTGGCGCGACCAGCCCCGGGTGATGACCGACGAGACGTTCGCCGGTGTGTGCCGCCGGATCGCCGCGCATCGCGACGGGCCGGTCAGCCTGGTCTTCCACGGCGGGGAGCCGCTGCTGGCGGGCACGGCCCGGATCGAGCGCTTCGCCACGCTCGCCCGCGAGATCATCGGACCGGTGCGGCTGCGCCTGCAGACGAACGGAACCCTGGTCACCGCGGCGTTCGCCGCGGCCTGCGCGCGGCAGGGCATCCGGGTCGCCGTCAGCTTGGATGGTGGTCGCGCCGCCAACGACAAGCATCGGGTACGGGTGGGTGGCGGGTCGAGCTTTTCCCGCGTACGGGAAGGGATAGCCCTCCTGACCGCCCAGCGCGACGTCTTCGCGGGTTTGCTGTGCGTGGTGGACACGTCGAACGATCCCGTGCGGACCTACGAGGCGCTGGTCGGGCACCGGCCGCCGAGCGTGGACTTCCTGCTGCCGCACGCGAACTGGGCCGCGCCGCCGCCGCGACCGGGCACCTACGGGGACTGGCTGGTGGCGGTCTTCGAGCGCTGGTATCGCGCGCCGGCGCGGGAGACGCGGGTGCGGCTCTTCGACGACATCGTGACGCTGGTGCTGGGCGGGAGCGTGGCCTCGGAGAACGTCGGGCTGGCGCCGGTCCGGGTGGCGGTCTTCGAGACCGACGGGTCGCTGGAGCAGGTGGACGCGCTGAAGACGGCCTATCCGGGGGCGGCCGCGCTGCCGACCGACGACCTGGACGCGGCGCTGCGCTGGCCCGCGGTGGTGGCGCGGCAGATCGGGGCGGCGGCGCTGGCTCCGGAATGCCTGCGCTGCCCGGTGCGCGACGTGTGCGGCGGCGGGAATTACGTGCATCGCTACCACCCGGCGCGCGGCTTCCGGTCGCCCTCGGTCTACTGCGCCGACCTGCTGAAACTCGTCACACACATCGCGGCGGCGGTGCGCGCAGACGTGGCCCGGCTCAGCGCCTCACCCGGCGCCCGGTGAGCGCCTCGCCCGGCCTCTCCTTCGGCGCGTCTCCCGGCTCCCCGTGAGCGCCTCGCCCGGCCGAGCCCGCTCGGGTCAGTCGAGCACGATGACCGGGGTGCCGGGGCCGATGTGGTCGAGCAGGGTCTGCTGGGCGGCGGCGGGCAGGCGGACGCAGCCGTTGGAGACGCTGCGGCCGAAGGCGGACCGGCGATACCAGGCGTGGATGCCGGTGTGCGCGTCGCGCAGGCCCGGCGCGACGGCGTCCCGGTCGTCCGGCACCGCGCCGAGCACCAGGGCGTCCTTGCCGGCGTAGACCGCGCCGTGGGTACCGGTGCGGCCGAGCACGAAGGTGCGGCCCAGCGGGGTCGGCGTCCGGGTGCTGCCGATCGCCACGGTCCAGCTTCCTTCGCGTACGCCATCTCGCAGCCACGTCAGCTCGTGCGTGCCGCGCCGCACGATGAGCTGGTCGCGCAGCGGCCGCGAATGCCATCCGCTCGCCGGCAGCCAGCCGATGCGGCGGTTGGCCGACGGCAGTAGCACGGCCACCCAGCCCGGGCGGCGCGCCACGATCGGGACCGTGACCTCGACGCCGCGGATGTCCGGGGGCAGGAAGGCTCGGGGCCGGCCGCCCGGGGCGTCGTAGAGGGGCAGCTCCCTGGGGGCGTGCAGCCCTTCGGTGAGCGGCGTGGGGTCCGTTTGGCCGGGGTCCGCCGGGAACCCGCCGGGGACGTGCCGGTAGGTGATGGTGGGCAGCGTCTTCGGCGCCTTCACCGGCTTTATCGGCGCTTTCACCGGTTCGGCCGGCTTCTTGGTCTCCATCGGCGCCGCGGCCGGGGGTGCCACCGGGGCGGCCGCCGGGGCCGCTTCCCGGGACGCCGCCCGGCTCAGGCCCGCGATCACGCAGAACGACAGCACCAGCGCGCACACCGGAGCCGTCCGTCGGGTGCGGGCCAGGCTCACCCGCATACCTTAGGCACCGAGCGGGTGATCACGTGGCATTTCGCCGTCGCGCGGCAGCGGGTGATCGTGGCTGGCGCGTCGTAAGTCCCGCAGGGCCGGCCACTCCGCGGCCACGATCGAGAAGATCGCCGAGTCGCGGAGCCGGCCGTCCTCGCCCGGCGCCCACGAGCGGGACCAGCTGCGCAACACCCCCTCGAAGCGGGCGCCGGCCCGCTCGATGGCGGCGCGGGAGCGGGCGTTGCGGGCGTCGGTCTTGAGGTCGACCCGGGCGACGTGCCACTGCTCGAAGGCGAGCCCGAACAGCAGGCGCTTCGCCTCGGCGTTCACTCCGGTGCCCTGCGCCGAGGCGGCAAGCCAGGTGAAGCCGACCTCGACGGCGCAGAGCTCGTCCCGGTCGTCCCACAGCCGGGGGTTCCAGTAGGCGGTCGCCCCGACCGGCCGCCCCCGGAAGATCTGCGCAAAGGGCATCAGCGCGCCGGCCGCGGCCCGGGCCAGCTGGGCGTCGATGTAGTCGCCGACCTCGCCCGCCCGCGGCACCCAGGTGAATCCGTACGAGTCGCGGTCCTCCTCGGCGGCAACGGCGAGGCCGGCCGCGTGCCGATGCTCCAGCGGCTCCAGCCGGACCAGCGAGCCGTGGAGGACGGGCGCGGAAAGGCCGGCAGGGAAGGGCATGGCGAGACTCCGTTCACGGCCTACGGCCGGGTCCAGTCGAAGGTGCGTTTGACCGCTCGCTGCCAATTCTCGTACTCGCTCGTGCGCACCTCCGGGTCCATCGTGGGCAGCCACTGCGCGGCCCGGTGCCAGTTCTGGCGCAGCCCCTCCAGGTCGGGCCAGTAGTCGACGGCGAGCCCGGCCGCGTACGCCGCGCCCAGCGAGACCGTCTCGGCCGCGAGCGGCCGCACCACCGGCACGTCCAGCACGTCGGCGAGGAACTGCATGAGCAGGTGGTCGGCCGTCATCCCGCCGTCCACCCGCAGCGTCGTGAGGTCGAGCCCGGAGTCGGCGTTCATCGCGTCGACGACCTCGCGGGTCTGCCAGGCGGTGGCCTCCAGCACCGCGCGCGCCAGGTGGCCCTTGGTGATGTACGAGGTCAGCCCGACGATCACCCCGCGCGCCTCGCTGCGCCAGTACGGGGCGTACAGGCCGGAGAAGGCCGGGACGATGTAGCAGCCGCCGTTGTCGGCGACCGTGCGCGCCAGCGTCTCGATCTCGGGGGCGGTGGCGATCAGCTCGAGCTGGTCGCGGAACCATTGGACCAGCGAGCCGGTGATCGCGATGGAGCCTTCGAGGGCGTACGCGGTCGGCCCGCCGGCGATCTGGTAGGCCACCGTGCTGAGCAGCCCGTGTGTCGAGCGCACCAGCTCGTCGCCGGTGTTCAGCAGCAGGAAGCTCCCGGTCCCGTACGTGCATTTGGCCTCGCCCGGCGTGAAGCAGGTCTGCCCGAACAGCGCGGCCTGCTGGTCGCCGAGCGCGGCCCCGATCCGTACCCCCGGAAAGGCCGCCACGGCGGTGCCGAACACGCCGATCGAGGGCCGCACCTCGGGGAGCATCGCCCGGGGCACGCCGAAGAAGGCGAGCGCCGCCGGCGACCAGTCGAGGGTGTGCACGTCGAGCAGCATCGTCCGGCTGGCGTTGGTCACGTCGGTGACGTGCAGGCCGCCGGTGAGCTTCCAGATCAGCCAGGTCTCCATGGTGCCGAAGAGGATCTCGCCGCGCTCGGCGCGCTCGCGCAGCGCCGGGTCGCGGTCGAGCATCCAGCGCACTCGCGGGCCCGAGAAGTATGTGGCCATCGGCAGCGCGGAATCGTGCTCGACCGCGGCCGCCCCGGCGGAATCCGACAGCGTCCGCACCAGGGAGTCGGTGCGGGTGTCCTGCCAGACGATCGCGTGGCCGACCGGCGCGCCGGTGTCGCGCTCCCACAGCAGGGTGGTCTCGCGCTGGTTGGCGATGCCGACCGCGGCCACCTGCGCCTCGGTGATGCCGGCCCGGCGCAGCGCCTCGGGCCCGAGCCGTTCCACGTGGCGCCAGATCTCGGCGGCGTCGTGCTCGACCCAGCCGGGCTTCGGGTAGTACTGCTTGTGCTCCTGCTGGGCCAGGGAGACGAGCCGGCCGCGGCGATCGAACACGATGCACCGGGTCGAGGTGGTGCCCTGGTCGATGGCCACGACGTAGCGCTCGGTCATGATCCCCCTATCGGGTCAGCTCCCGCGAGATGGCGCGGGCCGCGTCCCGGACGTAGCCCACGAGGTGCTGGTGCGGGCGGTAATGGCTGTCGCAGATCCGCTCGACCAGGCCGCTGATGCCGATGGCGCCGACGACCAGGCCGCCGTACCCGCGGATCGGCGCGGCCACCGACGCGATGCCGGGGGTCATCTCCTCGGCCTCGAGGCTCCAGCCGTTGTCGCGCACCTGCTGGAGCTCGGCCGCGAGGGCCGCGGGCGTGCGGATGGTGCGGCGGGTGAATCGGTCGAGCTCCGTCGCGGGCACGGCGCCGGCCGCCCGGTACGCGAGGAGCACCTTGCCCAGCGCGGTGGCGTGCATCGGCAGCAGGGCGCCGACGTCGAGGGTCTGGAACGTGTCGTCCGGGCGGAACACGTGGTGGATGATCTGCACCTGTCCGTCGAGGACCGTGCCGATGCGCACGGCCTCGCCGCTACGCGCCGCGAGCGGGTCGGCCCAGTTGATCGCATGCGAGCGCAGCTCGTTGACGTCGAGGTGGCTGGTGGCCAGCCGCAGCAAGCCGGTGCCGAGCCCGTACCGGCCGGAGGCGCGGTCCTGCTCGACAAATCCGACATGTTGCAGAGTACGAAGAATGCCGTGCGCGGTGCCCTTGGCCAGGTCCAGCGAGCGGGCGATCTCGCCCAGCGCCAGGCGCCCCGACCCGCCCGCGAGCAGGCGCAGGACCGCCGCGGCCCGCTCGATGGACTGCACTGTTCCGGGCACGTTTCCGACTCTATGTCAGGGCGTGAACGCCGACCGTGGTCGAAATTCGACAATGCCGAACGCCGGTCATTGCCCGTGTCCTGCCCGCTACCTAGCGTCCGGTGAATCGGCCCGTCCGGTGAAACGAACAAGGAGGGCACATGGCAGAACGGCTGAAGATCCCGGGCTTGCTGGGCGAACTGCTCGCCGAGTTTGCCGGGACCATGATCCTCATCCTCTTCGGCGTCGGCGTCGTCGCGCAGGTCGTCGCGGGCGGCCTCGGCGACCACGACAGCATCGCCTGGGCCTGGGGCTTCGGCGTGGTGTTCGGCGTCTACGTGGCGGCCCGGCTCAGCGGCGCCCACCTCAACCCCGCGGTCACCATCGCGTTCGCGGCCTTCAAAGGCTTCAGCTGGCGCAAGGTGATCCCGTACTCGCTGGCGCAGATCCTCGGGGCGTTCGTCGCCGCCCTGCTGGTGCGCTGGAACTACAACGACGTCCTGCTCGCGAAGGACCCGGCCCTGACCATCAAGACGCAGTTCGTGTTCTCGACGCTGCCCGGCAACGGGTCGCTGCCGGTCAGCCACGGGAGCGCGTTCCTCGACCAGATCATCGGCACCGCCATCCTGCTGTTCCTGATCTTCGCCGTCGTGGACACGCTGAACACGGCGCCCGGGGCGAACATGGCGCCGTTCATCATCGGCCTGATCGTGGTGGCGATCGGCATGGCGTGGGGCACCAACGCCGGGTACGCGATCAACCCGGCCCGCGACCTCGGACCGCGACTCGCCAGCTTCCTGACCGGCTACGGTGGCGCCTGGCGGGACCAGACCGGGTATCTCTACTGGTGGATACCGATCGTCGCACCGATCATCGGTGGCGTGCTCGGCGCCGGCCTGTACCAGGTGCTGGTCGCGCGGTTCCTGCCCGCCGAGGGGCTGCCGGAGCCGGGCCGGGTTCCGTCGCCCGATGACAAGGACAACTTGGAGGCAACCCGTGGCTGACTTCGTCGGCGCAGTCGACCAGGGCACGACCAGCACCCGTTTCATGATCTTCGATCACGGCGGCAACGAGGTGGCCCGCCACCAGCTCGAGCACGAGCAGATCCTGCCGCAGGCCGGCTGGGTCGAGCACAACCCGGTCGAGATCCTGGACCGGACGATCACCGTCATCCGCACCGCCATGCAGAACGCGAAGTTGCAGGCGTCGGACCTGGCCGCGCTGGGCGTCACCAACCAGCGCGAGACCGCGGTGGTCTGGGATCGCACCAGCGGGCGGCCCTACTACAACGCGATCGTCTGGCAGGACACCCGCACCGACCGGATAGCGTCCGCGCTCGACCGCGACGGCCGCGGCGACGTGATCCGGCGCAAGGCCGGCCTGCCGCCGGCCACGTACTTCTCCGGCGGCAAGATCCAATGGATCCTCGAGAACGTCGACGGCGTCCGGGAGGCGGCCGAGCGCGGCGACGCCATCTTCGGCAACACCGACAGCTGGCTGTTGTGGAACATGACCGGCGGCGTCGACGGCGGCCACCACATCACCGACGTCACCAACGCCAGCCGCACGATGCTGATGAACCTGGAGACTCTCGACTGGGACGACGAGCTGCTCGGCTTCTTCGGGATCCCGCGCTCGATGCTTCCCGAGATCCGGCCCTCGTCCGACCCCAACACGTACGGCGTCGCGCGCTGGCCCGGGACGCTGGGCGGGGAGGTGCCGCTCACCGGCGACCTGGGCGACCAGCAGGCGGCCACGGTCGGGCAGGTCTGTTTCGCGCCCGGCGAGGCCAAGAACACGTACGGCACCGGCAACTTCATGCTGCTCAACACCGGCACCGAGCTGGTCCGGTCGGAGAACGGCCTGCTCACGACCGTCTGCTACCGGTTCGGCGAGGCGGCGCCGGTCTACGCCCTGGAGGGCTCGATCGCGGTGACCGGCTCGGCCGTGCAGTGGCTGCGCGACCAGCTCCACGTGATCCACTCGGCGGCCGAGAGCGAGACGCTCGCGGCGACCGTCCCCGACAACGGCGGCGTGTACTTCGTTCCGGCGTTCTCCGGCCTGTTCGCGCCGTACTGGCGCTCCGACGCCCGCGGCGCGATCGTCGGCCTGTCCCGCTTCAACACCGGCGCGCACATCGCTCGCGCCACCCTCGAGGCGATCTGCTACCAGAGCCGCGACGTGGTCGACGCGATGGCGCAGGACTCCGGCGTCACGCTGGACGTGCTCAAGGTCGACGGCGGCATCACTCAGAACGCGCTTTGCATGCAGCTTCAGGCGGACGTGCTCGGCGTGCCGGTCAGCCGCCCGGTGGTGGCCGAGACGACCGCGCTGGGCGCCGCGTACGCGGCCGGCCTCGCGGTCGGCTTCTGGAAGAACACCGACGAGTTGCGCGAGAACTGGAACGAGTCGCAGCGCTGGGAGCCGACGTGGACGGATGAACAACGCTCCGAGGGGTATGCCCGGTGGAAGAAGGCGGTGCAGCGGACTCTCGATTGGGTGGACGTGGACTGATGACTGCTCTTTCCCCGGAATATCGGGACTCGGCGCTGGCCGCGCTGGCCGGCGCCGAGCTCGACGTCCTGGTCGTGGGCGGCGGCGTGGTGGGCGCGGGCTGCGCCCTCGACGCCACCACCCGCGGCCTGTCCACCGGCCTGGTCGAGGCGCGCGACTTCGCCGCGGGCACATCCAGCCGATCCAGCAAGCTCATCCACGGCGGCCTGCGCTACCTCGAGATGCTCGATTTCGCGCTGGTCCGCGAGGCGCTACGGGAGCGCGGCCTGCTGCTGACCCGGCTGGCGCCCCATCTCGTCCGGCCGGTGCGGTTCCTCTACCCGCTGCGGCACCGGGCCTGGGAGCGGATCTACGCGGGCGCCGGGGTCACGCTCTACGACACCATGGCGCTCAACGGCGGGCTCCCCCGCCATCGCAACCTCACGCTGCGCGGCGCGCTGCGCGAGTGCCCGGCGCTAAAGAAGGACGCGCTGGTCGGCGCCCTGCAGTACTACGACGCCCAGGTCGACGACGCGCGACACACCATGTTCCTGGCCCGCACCGCGGCCGCGTACGGCGCGCAGGTCGCGTCCCGCGCCGAGGTCGTCGGCTTCCTGCGCGAGGGCGAGCGGGTCACCGGCGTACGCGTGCACGACCTCGAGCACGACCGCACCTTCGAGGTACGCGCCCAGCAGGTGATCAACGCGACCGGGGTGTGGACCGACGACACCCAGGCGCTGGTGGGCGAGCGCGGCCAGTTCCACGTCCGCGCCTCCAAGGGCATCCACCTGGTCGTGCCGCGGGACCGCATCCAGTCCAAGACCGGGATCATATTGCGTACGGAGAAGAGCGTGCTCTTCGTGATCCCGTGGGGCCGGCACTGGATCATCGGCACCACCGACACCGACTGGAACCTCGACAAGGCGCACCCGGCCGCGTCCAGCACCGACATCGACTACCTGCTCGAACACGTCAACTCGGTGCTGTCCACCCCGCTCTCGCGCGCCGACGTGCAGGGTGTGTACGCCGGGCTGCGGCCGCTGCTGTCCGGCGAGTCGGAGTCCACGTCACAGTTGTCGCGCGAGCACACCGTGGGCAGCCCGGTGCCCGGCCTGGTCGTGGTCGCGGGCGGCAAGTACACGACGTACCGGGTGATGGCCCGCGACGCCGTGGACGCCTGCGTGCACGGGCTGGGGCGCTCGGTCCCGGCGTCCTGCACCCAGGGCGTGCCGTTGCTCGGCGCGGACGGCTACACCGCGCTGTGGAACCGCCGCCGGGTCCTGGCCACCGAGTCCGGCCTGCACGTGGCCCGGGTCGAGCACCTGCTCTCCCGGTACGGGTCCCTGGTCACCGAGGTCCTCGATCTGATCGAGGCCGACCCGTCGCTGGCCGGCCCGCTCGACGGCGCCGAGGACTACCTGCGGGCCGAGATCGTGTACGCGGCGAGCCACGAGGGCGCCCGCCACCTGGAGGATCTGCTCACCCGGCGCACCCGGATCTCGATCGAGACGTTCGACCGGGGCGTGGCCGCCGCGCCGGTGGCCGCCGCGCTGGCCTCCGGCGTGCTGGGCTGGACCGACGAGCAGACCGCCCGCGAGGTCGAGAACTACCGCCTGCGGGTCGAGGCCGAGCGCCGCTCCCAGGATCAGCCCGACGACGAGACCGCCGACGCCGCCCGCCTGGGCGCCCCCGAGGTGGTCCCGCTCAGCGGTCGCTGACCGGCGCCCGAGGACGCGGAAGGCCGGCGCCCGAGGACGCGGAAGGCCGGCGGCAGGCAGCCGCCGGCCCTCCCGGCCGTTGCCGAGGTCTTGGCCGACCGGCCGTCGCTCAGGGTTGGCCGGCCGGCGTCGCTCAAGGGTTGGCCGGCCGGCCGTCGCTCAGCGCTTGGCCACCCAGCGCACCCGGCGGGTGCGCCACACGGCGACCAGGCCGAACAGGATCAGCGCGACGCCGATCACGGCGATCGCGAAGACCGGCGCGCCGGTGATCGGCAGGCCGCCGCCCTGGCCGCCGTTGTTCCCGTGCGACCCGCCGGCGGTGCCGCCCGGGGACGGGCTCGCCGACGGCGGCTTCGTGATGGCCGGCACCCGGTCGGCGCCGCCGTTGAACGCGTCCTTCTCGTCGGTCGTCCGGGCCACCTCGGTCAGCGACTTCTGCACGGTCGACGGCAGCGCCGGGTACTGCTGCGTGAAGTCGTTGTCGTTCAGCGGCTTCACCTTCACCGGCTGGGTGAAGTCCACGCCGCCGGCGGTGACCACGAACCCGTCCGGCGTCGTGTAGGTGACGCTGTTCAGCTCCTTCAGGTACTTGTTGTAGACGTCCTTCGGGTCCCACGGCTTGATCGCCTCGAGCGTGTCGACGTTGTTGCTGTCGATCCCGAAGTCCTCGGCCGTGCCGTTCTTGGCCATCCGCTGGCGGTACCACTCGGCCGCGACCCGGCTGATGTAGACCCGGCGCAGGTCGACGTACTCCGGCGACTCGTTCACCAGGCGGGTCAACTCCGGCACGATCACCGCGCGGTAGATCTCGCTGGCCTGTTTCGAGTCGCCCGGGCACGTGAAGTCGCTGCCCGGCATCTGGAAGTCGGCGCCCTCGCTCTTCACCTCGAGCGGCGCGTCCAGGATGTAGAGCTCCGACCCCGACTCGCGCACCGTGGCCTGCTTGGGCACGATCCAGTCCCGCTTGCAGAACTTCTCGAGGCCGGCCGCCTGCATCCGGGCCCAGAACTCCTTGCCGATCGGCTGGTTGGGGTCGAGCAGTTTGGTGCCCGACTCCTTGAGCGTCAGGTCCGACTCGAGCAGGACCCGGCCGGCGTCGGTCTGCGCCAGGTCGGCGTCGATGATCCGATCCGGTTCGTCCGGGTTCAGGTTCACCCAGAATTTCGACGGCTGGACCGTCATCCAGACATTCATTGCCGTGTACGCGTCATAGATCGCGCCCGCCCCGTCGGTGGACGGTTTGCCCGGCGTCGTCGGCGCCTTGAACGAGTACGTGTTGCCGGTGGCCCCGTCGGACACGTATCTCAGCTGCACCGCGGAGAAGTCGATGCCGCCCGGCCGTCCGGGTCCGGTGATCCGCTGCGCCGACCGGCCGACACCGCTCTCGATGTTCTCCGGGATGTTGATCCGCCCCGGCGCCCCGTTGGCCTTGAGCTGCTTGAGCGCCAGCGGCTTGTACCCGGTCTTCGCGTTGTTGGCCCGGTCGCGGATCGCCTTTATCTCGTCCGCCGAGTCGCCCGGCCGGCCGTTCCACTGCCACGAGTAGGTGAACTTCTCGCGGAGGCCGAGCGCGCGCAACTTGGGATCACACTTGTTGGCGCACGGCTCCAACTCGGAGAATCCCTCGACGATCGGCGAGGCCCGCGGCGCCTGGTACGACACCCGGCCGGTCGCCGGGTCGAACACGATCCGCTGCGACTTGCCGTTCATCTGGTCGATCAGCCGCTCCTCCGAGTGCGCGACGCTGTCGCTGTACCCGATGATGTACGTGCCGTCCCGCAGCTTCGCGATCGCGTAATTCGACCCGCTCGCGTTCTTGAACAGCTTGTCGGTGGTGCCGCGCGGCTTGTTCTGTTGCAGCCACAGCCGCGCTTTCTGCAGATTGCGGCTCAGCTCGTTGCAGCCGTAGACGACTTGCCCGTCGGCCGTGACCGGCGGGCACCCCGGATCCACCGCCGACAATGCGGCGACGGCCCGGCCGGCGAGCGCCGGGTCGGCCGGCAGCCCGCCGACCAGCGCCCAGAGCAGCAGCAGGACCGCCGCCAGGCGCCCCCACACGGCGGTCCTGGTGGTTCTTTCCATCGATTCCGTCGTCCCTTCTACCCGCGCCGCGAAGTAGCCCCCCGGCCGCGCGGAGTATCGGTTTCGAAGGCCCCGGCACGCGGGGCCTCTCATGCGTGGTCATCAATGCCACGCGGACTCGACGGATCCTAGATGGTCGTTTTCGCCGGGGTCATCCCCTACGACGTTCCGGACATTTCACTCGAAGTCCGAATAAGTGCCGTCGGCAAGCTCGTAGTACAGAGCGTCCCAGTACGTATCGGTCCGGTCCGTCGCCGGGTCGATCCCGGCGATCCCGTCCCGCACCCGCTGAGCCACGTCCGCGCAGGTCTCTAGGTCCCCGTGGGTCAGCTCCCGCTCGTGCTCCAGCACCAGCCGCACCGACCCGCCGAACTGCTCGATGCTCGAGTTCACGAAGTTCGGCGGCAGCCCGTCCGGTCGCGCGAGCTGAACCTCCCCTGTGGCCGAATCGAGACAAAACTCCCCGGCGAACAGCCCCGTCCCGTACCCGAACCGCAGCACCCGCCCGATCCCCGCCACCTCCGCCTCGGCCAGTTCCGGCCCCAGCACGAAGTTGACGCTCTCGTCCAGCTTCAGCATCGCGTCGGGCAACCCGGCGGCGAGAAACCGGTCGCGCAACTCCCCCGGCAACGACTCCCACCCCGGCACTTCTTCGACAGGCGCAGACATGCCGGCCATCCTAGGGCGATGGTGGTCGCGCCTCGGGCCCCCATGACCGACGCTGGGCGCGTTCCACTCGGCGCAGACCCTTCTCCGGCGTCCACTATTTGGCGATTGGGCTCACCATGCGGACGCACCGGGACTGGCGGGAGTCCCGCGTCCCAATTCGCTGGACAGGCCGCCCACTTCCCGAGACGAACGCCCGAAATATCCCTCTAAGTCAGCCAGTCGTTGATCAACGTCCCGCAGCGATGATGAGTATCCGTTCGGTGCAGGCGCGAACTTATCAAGATCGAGAACGGCGTGGCGCGGCGCAGGAACGGGGCAGCGCGGGGTGGGGCGCGCAGGCACACGGCGGGGTCGGCGCGGTGCGCGCGGCGCGGAAGCGGGGCGGTGCGCGCGGCGCGGAAGCGGGGCGGTGCGCGCGGCGCGGAAGCGGGGCGGTGCGCGCGGCGCGGAAGCGGGGCGGTGCCGGCGCGGAAGCGGTGCGGTGCGTACGCGCGGCGCGGGTCAGATCTCGCCGATCAGGTCGGCCACCGAGTTGACGATGCGGGACGGGCGGAACGGGTACTTCTCCGCCTCGGCGCGCGTGCTGATCCCGGTCAGCACCAGGATCGTCTCGAGGCCGGCCTCCAGGCCGCAGAGCACGTCGGTGTCCATCCGGTCGCCGATCATCGCGGTGCTCTCGCTGTGCGCCTCGATGGTGTTCAGCGCCGAGCGCATCATCATCGGGTTGGGCTTGCCGACGAAGTACGGCTCGACGCCGGTCGCCTTGGAGATCATCGCCGCCACCGAGCCGGCGGCGGGGAGCGCGCCCTCGTTGGACGGGCCGGTGGCGTCGGGGTTGGTGCAGATGAACCGGGCGCCGCCGTCGATCAGGCGGGTCGCCTTGGTGATCTGCTCGAAGCTGTACGTCCGGGTCTCGCCGAGCACCACATAGTCGGGGTTGAAGTCGGTCAGCACGTAGCCGGCCGCGTGCATGGCCGTGGTCAACCCGGCTTCGCCGATCACGTACGCCGTGCCGCCCGGCCGCTGGTCGGCGAGGAACTGGGCGGTGGCCAGCGCGGCCGTCCAGATCGACTGCTCGGGCACGTCGAAGCCCATCCGGTTGAGGCGGGCCTGCAGGTCGCGCGGGGTGTAGATGGAGTTGTTGGTGAGGATGAGGAAGGGCTTGCCGGACGCCTTCATCCGGTTGACGAACTCGGGCGCGCCCGGAACGGGCACACCCTCGTGGACGAGGACCCCGTCCATGTCGGTGAGCCAGCTCTCGATGGCCTTTCGCTTCTGGGGTTCATTCTGGGGTTTTCCGCCGCGGGTGGGCTCAGTCATGATGATGCCGCTCCTCGTCGCTGGGGTGCCGGACAGCAGCCGCCGGGGCAGTCGTCCCAGATCGGGAGCGTACCGAGTCGCCGTCGCGGCTGCCCGGCGGTGCGCTCCAGGACCAACTCGCGCACCAGGGCGACGAAGCGCGGGTCGGTGCCGGGGGTGGCCGCGCGGGCGTACCCGAGACCCAGTTTTTCCGCCGTCTCGGCGGCCTCGTTGTCGAGGTCCCAGAGGACCTCGAGGTGGTCGGAGACGAAGCCGATCGGGCTCACCACGACGTCGGTGACGCCCTCCTTGGCGAGGATGGCCAGGTGATCGTTGATGTCCGGCTCGAGCCACGGCACCTGCGGCGGTCCGGAGCGGCTCTGCCAGACGAGGTCCCACGGCAGGTCCGCGGCGGCCTCGGCGGCCACCAGGCGGGCGGTCTCGTCGAGCTGCGCGGTATATCTGCCCCCGGACGGGCCGGCCGTCTCGGCCATCGACACCGGGATCGAATGCGCGGTGAAGACCAGCCGCGTCGTTTGCCGCCGGCTGGGATCCAAGCTTTCCAGGGCTTCGCGTACGGCCGACACGTGCGGCCCGACGAAGCCGGGGTGGTCGTGGAACTGCCGCAGCTTGGAGATCACCGGCGCGCCGGGGCCGACCTTGGCCCGGGCGCGCGCGATGTCCTCCCAGTACTGCTTGCACGACGAGTACCCGCCGTACGCGCTGGTGGCGAAGCCCAACGCGTGGGTGACGCCGTCGTCGCGCATCCGGGCGACGGTGTCCTCGAGCATCGGGTGCCAGTTCCGGTTGCCCCAGTACGCCGGCAGGTCGATGCCGTTCGCCGCGAAGTCGGCCCCCACCGCGGCCAGCAGGTCGCGGCACTGCTGGTTGATCGGCGACACGCCCCCGAAGTGCATGTAGTGCTCGGCGACCTCGGCCAGCCGCTCCTCCGGGACGCCGCGCCCGCGCACCACGTTGCGCAGGAACGGCATCACGTCGCCGGGCTTCTCGGGGCCGCCGAAGGACAGCAGGACGAACGCGTCGTAGACCACCCGTCCATACTGCACCGGCTCAGGTGCCGACCGCGTGGAAGCCCCCGTCCACGTGGATCACCTCACCCGACGTGGCCGGGAACCAGTCGGAGAGCAGCGCGCACACGGCGCGGGCGGCGGGCTCGGCGTCGTCGAGGTCCCAGCCGAGCGGGGAGCGCTCGACCCAGGCCTCCTCGAACTTCTCGAAGCCGGGGATCGACTTGGCCGCCATGGTGCGCAGCGGGCCGGCCGAGACCAGGTTGCTGCGGATGCCCTGGGGGCCCAAGTGCAGCGCCAGGTAGCGCGAGGCGGACTCGAGGCCGGCCTTGGCCACGCCCATCCAGTCGTAGACCGGCCAGGCCAGGGTGGCGTCGAAGGTCAGGCCCACGATGCTGCCGCCGTCCGGCATCAGCGGCAGGCAGGCGGTGGCCAGCGACTTGTACGAGAACGTGGAGACCTGCAGCGCCTTGGCGACGTCCTCCCAGCCGGCGTTGAGGAACTCGCCGCCGAGCACGCTCTGCGGGCCGAACGCGATCGAGTGCACGATGCCGTCGAGGCCGTCGACGTGCTTGCGGACGTGGTCGGGCAGCGAGGCCAGCTGCTCCTCGTCGGTGACGTCGAGCTCGATCACCGGGGCCGGCTTGGGCAGGCGCTTGGCGATCCGCTCGACCAGCGACATCCGGCCGTAGCCGGTCAGCACGATCTCGGCGCCGTTCTCCTGGGCCACCTTGGCCACCGAGAAGGCTATGGAGGCGTCGGTGATGACGCCGGTGACCAGAAGTCGCTTGCCGTCGAGTAATCCAGACACGAAGTTTGTGCTCCTATAACAGTTAATGCCCCATGCCGAGTCCGCCGTCGACCGGGATCACCGCGCCGTTGATGTAGGCGGCGGCGTCCGAGGCGAGGAAGGTCACCGCGGCCGCCACCTCGTCCGTCGTGGCCAGCCGGCCCGCCGGGACGGCCTTGATGATCTCTGCCCGGCGGTCGTCGGACAAGACCGCCGTCATCTCCGTGTCGATGAACCCGGGCGCCACCACGTTCGCCGTGATGTTGCGGCTGCCCAGCTCCCGAGTGATGCTGCGGGCGATGCCGACCAGGCCGGCCTTGCTCGCGGCGTAGTTCACCTGACCGGGGCCGCCGTACAGGCCGACCACCGACGAGATGAAGATCATCCGGCCCCACCGGGCGCGCAGCATCTTGGCGCTGGCCCGCTTGGCGACCCGGAACGAGCCCTTGAGGTTGGTGTCGACGACCCGCTCGAACTGCTCGTCGCTCATCCGCAGCAGCAGCGTGTCGTCGGTGATGCCGGCGTTGGCCACCAGCACCTCGACCGGGCCCAGGTCCTTCTCGATCTGGGTGAAGGCGGCGTCGACCTGAGCGGAGTCGGTGATGTCGCACCGCACGCCGTACAGTCCCTCGGGCGCGCCGCTGCCGCGATGCGTCACCGCGATCCGGTCGCCCTGCTTCGCGAACGCCTGGGCGATCGCCAGGCCGATCCCCCGGTTTCCTCCGGTCACCAATACCGTGCGAGCCACGACGAAACGCTCCTCATACCCAGGTAGGGGGTGCCGGTTGGCACCACGGGGTCACGACGGCACGCCAGCATCGCCGTAACCTGCCGGGGTGGAGACTATCCGCCCGGCGACGAGGCGCAACGCTACCGGGCCGCTGCGCCGTCTGCTCTGGCAGCGGGAGGTGCCGCGGCCCGCGCCGGCGCGTCGTTTCTGGGCGTACCTGGGGCTGCTCGCCCTGCTGGGCCTGGTCGGTTTGGGCTTCGCCGCCGCGGAGTACCTCGAGAACAACCGCGAGCTGCCCGGGATCGTGATCGCGATCATCGCGGCCGGCTCGGTGCTGCCGGTCGCGGTGTGCGCGCGCTGGCCGGTGATGGCGTGGCGGATCGCGGCCCCGATGATGTTCCTCGGGGTGATCAACGCGGCGCCGGCCGAGCCCTGGCCGTGGAACCCGGTGCAGATCCTGGGCTTCCTGGTCGTCCTCGGCCGCCTCACGTTCACCCAGGATCCGGGCGTGGCGGCGGGGGCGACCCTGGTCAGCCTCGTCCCGGTCTTCCTGTACCCGAAGAGCGCGAACGCCGGCGGCGCCGCGGTCCTGCTGATCGCGATCGCGACGGTCGGCAACATCGTCTACCGGTTGCGGCGTACCCGGGAACGGGTCGCCGAGCAGGAGGAGCTCACCGAGGCCGAGCGGGCCAAGCGCTCGGTGCTGGAGGAACGGGCCCGGATCGCCCGCGAGATGCACGACGTGGTGGCCCACCACATGTCGATGATCGCGGTCCGCGCCGAGACCGCTCCCTACCGCGTCACCGACCTGCCCGCGAGCGCCCAGGAGGAGCTGGCCACCATCGCGACGGCGGCCCGGGCGGCGCTGACCGACATGCGCCGGCTGCTGGGGGCGCTGCGGGCCGAGGACGGCGAGGCGCCCACCATGCCGCAGCCGGGCGTGGCCGACCTCGACGACCTGGTCACGACCGCGCGGGCGGCCGGGGTCGACGTCACGCTCACCGCCGTGGACCTGGCCGGCGTGCCCGGGACGGTGGGCCTGGCGGCGTACCGGATCATGCAGGAAGCCCTGGCCAACGCGGCGCGGCACGCGCCCGGCGGCCCGGTGACCATCGACGCTCGCGGCTTTGCCGACCGGCTGGAGCTCACCGTGCGCAACAAGCGCACCGGGCCGTCGGCGCCGGGCGGCGGGCATGGTCTGATCGGGATGCGCGAGCGGGCCGCGCTGCTCGGCGGGGAGCTGACCGCCGGGCCCGACGGATCCGACTTCGTGGTGCAAGCGACATTGCCGTTCGGGAAGGCCTCAGCATGATCAAGATCCTGATCGCGGACGACCAGGCGATGGTCCGCGAGGGGTTCGGCGCGCTGCTCGCCGCCCAGCCCGACATGCTCGTGGTGGGCGACGCGCCCGACGGCGAGGCCGCGGTGGCCAAGTCGCGCTCGCTCAATCCCGACGTCGTGCTGATGGACATCCGGATGCCGGTGCTGGACGGCATCGAGGCGACCCGGCGGCTGGCCGGCGGTCCCAAGATCCTCATCCTCACCACGTTCGACCTCGACGACTACGTCTACGAGGCGTTGCGCGCGGGCGCCAGCGGCTTCCTGCTCAAGGACGCGCCCTCCGCCGACCTGATCAATGCGGTGCGGGTGGTCGCGGCCGGCGAGGCGCTGCTCGCGCCGTCGGTGACCCGGCGGCTGATCGCCGAGTTCGCCTCCCGCAAGGGCGCCCGGCCCCGGCCGGCCGCGCTGAACGCGCTGACGCCGCGCGAGACCGACGTGCTGCGGCTGATCGCGCGCGGCCTGTCCAACCAGGAGATCGCCGACGAGCTCGTGGTGGCCGAGCAGACCGTCAAGAGTCACGTCGGCCGCATCCTGACCAAATTCGACCTGCGCGACCGGGCCCAGGCGGTGGTCTTCGCGTACGAGACGGGCCTCGTCGTACCCGGGTAGGGGTTGGCAATGGGCTCCGCGGGGTGAGGATCGCGGGGGTTTCGCGGCCGGACCGTGCGGCTCATGCGAATCCTCCCGGCCTTCCTCGCCCTGTCCCTGCTCGCGCCGATCCCGGTCGTTCCCGTGGTCACGAACGCGCCGGCCGAGACTCACCTGCCCGCCTTCGCCGAGGCGTACCGCGAGACCGCGGTGCGCATGCTGGCCACCGGCTGCCCGTACGCGACGTGGGCCGCGCAGGGCCGGCGGTTCCTGTTCTTCGACCCGGCCGGCGACGGCCGGGCCGCCGAGGTGTTCGGCGATCTCGGCCGCGCGTCGCGGATCGCGATCCTGGTGCCGGGCGTGGACACCACCCTCGTCGACTTCGACCGGGGGCTCGGCGGGGTCGCGCGGCGGGCGCCCGGCGTGCAGGGCCGCACCCTCTATCAGCAGCTCAGCAAGCGCGACCGGGACGTCGCGGTGATCTCCTGGCTCGGCTACGACCCGCCCGAGGGCATCGGGCTGGCCGCCGCCACCGAGGGGCGCGCCCAGGACGGCGCCGGGCATCTGGTCACGTTCGTGCGGGACGTGCTGCGGCAGCGGCCCGGCGCGACGGTCACCCTGATCGGGCACAGCTACGGCTCGATCGTGGCCGGGCTCGCCGCCCGGCACCTGCCCGAGGTGCGCGACGTGGTCGCCCTCGGCGCGCCCGGCATCGGCGCCGCCCACGCCGCCGACCTCGGCGGGGCCCGGGTCTGGTCGGCGCTCGCGCCGCACGACTGGATCCGCCGCATCCCGCAGGTGCGGGTGCTCGGCCTCGGGCTCGGCCGGCGCCCCTCCTCGCCCGCCTTCGGCGCCACCGCGCTGCCGACCGACGGTGTGGCCGGACACGACTACTACCTGGTCGAGGGCAGTGCCACCCTCCGGGCGGTCACCGACATCGTCCTCTCGGGTGGTCCTCGCCACGAGGGGGACACCCGCGTTTCTTAAGTTGGCTTTAAGGGGTACAGTTCCGGACGGCTCGAGAACCGCCGAGGCCTTGCCCGGCAACGGTTTCCGAGAGACGTCGGCCCCTTGACTCCGGGAGGTGATCGCTGTGCGAGATAGCGATCCTCCTAGTCGTGGCCGGGTCTCGCGTCAGCGCGCCTGACCGCTGACGCCTTTCCGCCCCGCATCCCCGGTCCGCCGACCCCTCGGCGCGGCCGGCTCTCGTCGTGTGCGCCGCGACGCCGGGATGCGCGGGCGCCGGCCGCGACGTGACCTGAGCAAGCGCTTGCCCCCACGCCAGTTCACGAGAGCGGAGTCCGCCGTGAAGAACTTCGTCGCGCCCCTGAGCTTCACCCTCGCCGCCGCCTGGGTGATCGTGCTGTTCGTCCTGGTGCACAGCAACCCGTGACCCGCCCGCCCGTCAGGGCAGGCGGGACGTCCACACGAGACTCAGTGCCGCCGCCACGAGGCCGAACAGCAGCGCGGCCCCGGCGTACCACTGGGTCACCTCGCGTGGCTCGACGCGATGGCCGATCGAGCTGCCCATGTCCTCGTACACCTTCTTGAGCTCGCCGATCGACGCCGCCTCGTAGAAGAAGCCCTTCGTCTGCTCGGCCAGCTGCTGCAGCGACAACCGGTCCACCGGCACCCGCTGCAGGTTGCCGCGGATGTCCACCACGCCGGTGTCGGTGCCGAACGCGATCGTCGACACCGGCACGTTGGCCTGCGCGGCGGCGCTCCCGGCGTCCTCGATCGACCGGCCCGACGTCCGATATCCGTCGGAGAGCAGCACGATCCGGGCCGGCGGGGCGCCGTCGGCGCCGTCGGCGGGCACCGTGCGGATCGCGTCCAGCGACGTGAAAACGGCCTCGCCGGTCGCGGTCGCCTCGGCGAGCGTCAGCCCGTTGATCCCGGAGAGCACGGCCGAGCGGTCCTTGGTCGGCGAGACCAGCACGTTCGCCGACTTCGCGAACGACACCAGGCCCAGGTTGTAGCTCGGCGGCAGCTCGTCGACGAACGCCTTCGCCGCCTCCTGCGCCGCCTCGATCCGGGTCGGCGCCACGTCGTCGGCCTCCATCGACAGCGACACGTCGATGGCCAGCATGACGGTGGCCCGCTCGAGCGGCTCCTCCCGGTCGACCGACGGGCGGGCCAGCGCGGCGCCCAGGATGAACAGGCTGAGCAGGAACGCGGTCGCCGACACGTGCCGGCGCCAGCCCAGGCCCTTGGGCGCGATCGCGCGCAGCAGGTTGACGTTGGTGAAGCGCATCGCGTACGTCTTGCGGCGGAACTGCCGCCAGACGTAGACGCCGGCCATCGCGAGGACGGGCAGCAGCACGAGCAGCCACCACGGCTCCAGGAAGCGGATCATCGCGTCGTCCCCCGGGTGCGTGCGTGTCGCTGGGCGGCCACGAATCGGACCATGTCCAGCAGCCAGTCGGTGTCGGTGCGCAGGCGCAGGTGTGCGGCGCCGGCCGAGCGCAGGGCGCGGGCGATGGCGCCGCGCTGTTCGGCCGCCGCGTCGGCGTAGCGGCTGCGCAGTTTGGCGTCGGAGGTCTGCACCTCGTGCAGCTCGCCGGTCTCCGGGTCGGCGAGGGCCAGCACGCCCACGTCCGGAAGCTCCAGCTCGCGCGGGTCGACGACCTCGATCGCGAGCACGTCGTGCCGGACGCGGAGCTTGCGCAGCGGGCGCTCCCAGCCCTCGACCGGCGCCATGAAGTCGGAGATGACGCAGGCCACGCCCCGGCGGCGGGGCGGCCGGTTCAGCATGTCGATCAGCTCGCCGAGGTCGGCGCGTCCGGGCCGGATGTGGGTGCGGGCGATCGAGCGCAGCAGGCCCTGGGCCTCCTTGCGGCCCGGCCGGGCCGGCAGGCGGAAGACCGGCGGGTGCTCGGGCTGGGCGTCCTTCTTGCGGGTCTTTTTCGGTACGCCGGAGCCGGTGCCGACAACCGCACCGATCCGGTTGCCGCCGCGCACGGTCAGATGGGCCATCGCCGTGGCGGCCGCGATCACCAGGTCGCTCTTGAGCCAATGCGCCGTGCCGAACTCGAGGCTGGCCGACAGGTCGACCGCCAGCCAGGTCTCCAGCTCGCGGTCGGCGACCGTCCGGCGCACGTGCGGAAGCGTGGTGCGGGCGGTGACCGGCCAGTCCATCCGGCGCACGTCGTCGCCGGCGCGATACTCCCGGGACTCGCCGGCCTCGCTGCCCGGACCGGGCAGCAGGCCCACGTAGTCGCCCTGCAGCAGCCCGTCGAGTTTGCGGGTGACCAGCAGCTGCAGCCGCCCAAGGACGGCCTCGGCCCGGGCCGCCCCCTCGAGCGTCTCGGCGCCCGCGCCCAGCCCGCCGGCCGGCCCGGCCCCCGCGAGCGGCCCGCCCGCCGGCCCGGCGCCGGCGAGCGGGTCTAGTGCTGGCCGGGCCATGCGGGACCTGCTTGCGGGCCGGCGCCCACCCCGGCCGGCTGGTTGCCGTTGGGCGACGTGCCCTGGCGGGACGCCACCGACGGCATCGGGACGCTCTGCATGATGCGGGCGACGATGTGGTCGGCCGGGATGTCGTCGGCCAGCGCGTCGTACGACAGCACCAGGCGGTGCCGCAGGATGTCGGGCGCGATGTCCTGCAGGTCCTGCGGCAGCGCGTAGTCGCGGCCGCGCAGCAGCGCCAGCGCCCGGGTGGCCCGGACGATGCCGAGCGAGGCGCGCGGGCTGGCGCCGTACTGGATGAGCTGGGCGACGTCGGGCATGCCGTGCTGCGCCGGCGCACGGGTGGCCAGCACCAGCCGGACCGTGTAGTCGACCAGCGCGTTGTGCACGAAGACCTGGTCGGCGCGGCGCTGGAGGCCGAGCAGATCCTCCGGGGCGAAGACCTGCTTGGGCTCCGGCGGGCTCACCCCCATCCGGTAGACGATCTCGCGCTCCTCGGCGTCGGTCGGGTAGCCGACCAGGATCTTCATCAGGAAGCGGTCGCGCTGCGCCTCGGGCAGCGGATAGACGCCCTCCTGCTCGATCGGGTTCTGCGTCGCCATGACCAGGAACGGGTCGGGCACCTCGTGGGTCTGGCCGCCGATCGACACCTGGTGCTCGGCCATCACCTCGAGCAGCGCCGACTGCACCTTGGCCGGCGCGCGGTTGATCTCGTCGGCGAGCAGGAAGTTGACGAACACCGGGCCCAGCTCGACGTCGAACTTCTCGGACGTCTGACGATAGATCCGGGTGCCGACGATGTCGGCCGGGACCAGGTCGGGCGTGAACTGGACGCGGGAGAACGTGCCGCCGACGACCTTGGCGAGGGTCTCGACCGCCAGCGTCTTGGCCACCCCCGGGACGCCCTCGAGCAGGCAGTGGCCGCGCGCGAGCAGCGCCACGAACATCCGCTCGACCATCCGGTCCTGCCCCACGATGACGCGCTTGACCTCGAACATGGCCCGCTCGAGCTGCGTCGCGTCCTGGGCGGGAGGCACCGGGGCGCCTCCGGAACTCGGCTCGTTCTCGGGCGTGAGCGGCTGGGCCACCGGTCCTCCACAGCGGTCGGCAAAAGCAGCTTATGACGAACAAGACTTACACGACGCACCTGAAAGCGCGCTTGGTGTCCCCGCATAACGCGCTGACCACGGCACCCACCATGGTCCGCTCGTGTCGATCTTTCTGCGCAATGTGCGGAACTTGGCACCGACAGCGGGAGGATGCGGAATCGCGTGAAGCGTGTAACATCTGTCCCGTCGCCGGGCGACTTCCCCCGTGGTCGCCCGGCGGCGAGCCTAGGGAGCCCCTGTCCGCGGAGTGCGCGGACGGGGGCTCGCCTTATTTCTGCTCCGGGGGCCGAGCCCCCGGAAACCCCGCGGTGTCGTGGGGACGCTCTGTGCATCGGCGCCTGCACCCGCCCGAGACCCGGCCCTCCCCAGCAGGGCGTGGGACTCTCTGCGCGTGGCGTGCCTATTGTTGGGCGGTGATCGAGGAGCTTCCGGCGCAGTGCTCGGCCAAAGGGTGTCGTGCGGGGGCCGTCTGGGCGCTGCGGTGGAACAACCCGAAGCTGCACGCGCCCGACTACCGCAAGACCTGGCTGGCCTGTGACCAGCACCGGGAATCGCTCGGGGGCTTTCTCGAGGTGCGTGGTTTCCTTCGGGAAGTGACGCCCTTCGGTGCGATCTCTTAGGCTTCACGATGTGACTACGCCGTCCGGGCACGCAGTCGACGCCCTCGAACCCTGGCCCGACACCGTCGCCTGGCGGCCCGTGTCGCCCAAGCTGATCACTGTGGAGCTGATCGCCCGCGCCATCTGGGTGGTCGTGCTGCTGGCCGGGCTGGGCATCGGGTGGGCGCTCGCGCCGTACTGGATGTGGCCGGTCGGCATGGCGCTCGTCGTGGCGTACGCGATCTGGCGCTCGTTCGTCACGGTCCGGGCCGTCCGCGCCTGGGGCTATGCCGAACGCGACCAGGACCTGCTGGTGCGGCACGGGCTGCTGGTCCGGCGGCTGTCGATCGTGCCGTACGCGCGGATGCAGTTCGTCGATGTGACCGCCGGGCCGCTCGAACGCGCGTTCGGCCTGGCCACCGTGCAGCTGCACACGGCCTCGGCGGCCAGCGACGCCAAGGTGCCCGGCCTGCCGCCCGAGGAGGCGTCCCGGCTGCGCGACCGCCTCACCACCCTCGGCGAGGACCGGGCAGAGGGCCTGTGACCACGACACCCGCACCGGAGGGGCACGGCACGTCCGGGTTCTCCGCGCCGCCGGAGGAAGGTCCAGCCGCCGCCGGTGGCGCAGCGCCGCCCGGGCTCTCCGCGCCGTCCGAAAGACCAGCCGCCGGCAACGGCACGGCGGAGCCGCGGCGGCGACTTCATCCGCTCAGCCCGATCCTGCACGGGGCGAAGAGCATCGCCGTCGTCGTGGCGGCGCTCTCCTGGCAGACCCTGTCCCAGGTCGGGCTCGAGCGGTTCGCGCTGGTCGTGGTGGTGCTCGCGCTCGGCGTCGTGGTCTTCTCGGTGGTCAACTGGCTCACCACGGGCTATCACGTGGTCGGGCGCGAGCTGCGCATCTCCGACGGGCTGATCTGGCGCCGCAACCGGGCCATCCCGCTCGAGCGCCTCCAGGCCGTCGAGCTGCGCCGGCCGCTGCTGGCCCAGCTCACCGGCCTCGCCGAGCTGCGCCTCGAGGTCGTCGGCGGGAGCAAGACCGAGGCCCCGCTGGCCTACCTGACGGTCCGGGACGCCGCCGCGCTCCGGGAAAGGCTGCTGGCGCTCGCCGGGCGTACGCGTGCGGGGGAAGCGCAAGAAACCGCCGGGCCGCAAGCCGCGGCCGCCGCCCTGGAACGCGCCCTGGTCCGCGTCTCGAACCGCGACCTGGTGATCAGCCAGCTCCTCACCCCGCAGGCGTTCTTCCTGCCGGTCGGCGTGGCGTTCGTGGTGCTCCAGTTCGTGATGGAGGCCCAGTGGACCTTCATCGGGATCGCCAGCACCTTCACCGCCATGGCCGGCGTGCTGCTGCAGCCGGTGCGGCGGGTCCTGCAGGACTGGGACTTCCGGCTCGCGCGGGATCCGGGCGGACGGCTCGTGGTGCGCTACGGGCTGCTGGAGACCCGCAGCCAGATCGTGCCGCTGCACCGGGTGCAGTCGGTCGGCGTGACCTGGCCGCTGCTGTGGCGCGGGCAGCGGTGGATGCACCTGCGGCTCGACATCGCCGGGTACGCCGGCGAGCAGGGCTCGGACAGCAAGCGGTCGGATCGGCTGCTGCCGGTCGGGGAGTTCGAGACCGCGCGCGGGCTGGTCTGGGAGGTGCTGCCCGGGGTCGACCTGGCGACGCTGGCGACCACCCCGCCGCCGAAGCGGGCCCGGTGGCTGCACCCCTTCGAGCTGCGCTATCTCGGGGCCGGGCTGGCGCCGGAGGTGTTCGTGTCCCGGTGGGGCCTGCTGACGCGGGAGATGAGCGTGGTGCCGTACGCGCGGCTGCAGAGCGTGCGGGTGATCCAGGGACCGTTGCAGCGCCGGCTGGGCCTGGCGACCGTGTACGCGGACACCGCCGGCGGGCGGTCCGGGCAGGCCCGCGACCGGGATCTCGCGGAGGCGTGGGCGCTGGCCGAGCAACTCGCGGTGCGGGCCCGGCTGGCGCGGTCGTTCACCGCGCCGCCGGCCTCGCCCGAGCCCGAGACGTTCTGGCAGCGGCCGGTGCAGCCTTAAGCTCTTGGCATGGAGCTTCCGGAGTTCGCGCCCGGGATGAACGCCCGGGTGGAATTGACCGTCACCGACGCCGACACGGCCCAGGCCCTCGGCTCGGGCGACGTGCCCGTGCTGGGCACGCCGCGGGTCCTAGCGCTCGCCGAGGCCGCCACCGTCGCCTGCACCGCGCGGCAGATGCCGGGCGGCGTGACCACCGTCGGCGTCCGGGCCGAGGTCGAGCACCGGGCGCCGACTCCGGTGGGCCGGCACGTGACCGCGCTGGCCACGCTCGCCAAAGTGGACGGCCGCAAGCTGCTGTTCGAGGTCGTGGTCCGCGACGGCGAGGAGTTGGTCGCCGAGGTCCGCGTCGAGCGCATGATCCTCGACCGCCAGCGCTTCATCCAGAAAGCGTTGAGCTGAGCTGAGCTGAGCTGACTGGCTCCGCTTCGCTCCGCGGGCGGTTAGACGGGAGGTTAGGCCAGCGCTCCCCAGCGGGCGACCAGCTCCTCGTTTGTCGGCATCGCGGTCGCGCCGCCCTGGCGCTCGCAGACCAGGCCGGCCACCGCCAGCGCGAAGCGCACGTTGCGGCGCCAGCCGGCCAGGTCGGCCGGAACGCCCTCGGCCAGCAGCCGGCGCACCAGCGCCCCCATCACCGAGTCGCCCGCGCCGGTCGCGTCGATCGCCGCCACGCTCGGCGCCGGAAGCATCTCGGCCCCATCCCCGGTGGCGACGTAGGCGCCCCGCGACCCGCAGGTCACCACCACCGCCTTGGCGCCCAGCTCGCGGATCCGCTCGGCCGCGGCCGGGGGCTCGGAACCCTCGTAGAGCACCGCGGCGTCCGCCGAGCTCAGCTTGACCAGGTCGGCGGTGGCGAAGAACTCCTCCACCAGCTCGCGCAGGTTCTGCACCGCCTTGGCGTCCGGCAGCAGCGTGGGCCGCACGTTGGGGTCGAAGACCTTGATCGGCCCCGCGGCCGCCCAGGCCGCCCGCGCCGCCGTGCGGAACGGCTCCCGCAGCAGGCAGATCGACCCCGCGTAGATCACCTCGGCGTTCCGCAGGCCGTCCCGGTCGAGATCGCCGGCCTCGAGCAACGCGTACGAGGGCGGCTCGCCGTAGAACGTGAACGTCGGCTCCGCCCCCACGAACGTCGTCACCGCCAGCGTGGTCGGGACCGGCACCCGCTTGACCCCGCTCAGCCCCACTCCCGCCTCGCGCAGGAAAGCCGCCAGCCGATCGCCGAGGACGTCGTCGCTCAGCGTGCCGACATATCGCACGTCCCCGCCGAGCCGGGTGGCGGCGACCGCCACGTTCAGCGGCGCTCCGCCGATCGCCTGGCGATAGATCAGCTCCCCATCCAGATCCGCTTCGAGCAGATCGACCAGCGCTTCCCCGAGCACCACCGCGTAACCCATGGCCTCAGCCTTCCGTCCACGGCCGTTCCGCGCCAGTAGCCATGCGGCAGCTCACCCGGCGTCGGGCCCCACGGCGATGATCTTGGGGGTCCTGCCCTGCTCGCGGCGGGAGAATGGCGGTAACGTCGGGGGCGGATCGACTAGCGGGAGGCTACCCATGGCTGAGCAGGGGCAGAAGCAGGCTGCGGCAAAGACCGAGTCGCACGACCCGGATTTCCCGGAGGCGTTTCTGCAGTTCATGCGTGCCGGGTGGCGGGAGGATCCGCTCGAGGTCGCCGCGCTGCCGGAGGCGCCGAACTACGAGAAGCGGCGTTCGCAGCTGTCGGAGGCGTTCCCGGGCGAGACGCTGATCATCCCGAGCGGGAACGAGAAGGTCCGGGCGAACGACACGGACTACACGTTCCGGCCGGGCAGCGACTTCGTGTACCTGACGGGCGACCGCGACCCGGACAGCGTGCTGGTGCTGCGGCCGACCGGGTCGGGGCACGACGCGACGCTGTACACGAGGCAGCGCAACTCGAAGGACACCGACGCGTTCTTCCGCAGCCGCAACGGCGAGCTGTGGATCGGGCGGACCCACACCCTGCGCGAGAAGGCGACGGAGCTCGGCCTGCAGACGGCGCCGCTGGGCGAGCTGGGCGCGGTGCTGGCGGGGTCGGCGCCGGGGCGGACCCGGGTGCTGCGCGGGTTCGACGCGAACGTGGATCGGGCGATCCTGCAGTACGAGCCGGACCGGGAGAAGCCGCGCGACCGGGAGCTGGCCTGGGTGCTCTCGGAGCTGAAGCTGGTCAAGGACGAGTGGGAGATCGCCCAGCTGCAGGCCGCGATCGACGCGACGGTGCGCGGCTTCGAGGACGTGGCGCGGGTGTTGCCGGCCGACCGCGGGGTCAAGGAGCGGCTGCTCGAGGGCGTTTTCGCGCTGCGGGCGAGGCACGACGGCAACGACGTGGGCTACGGCTCGATCGTGGGCGCGGGGGCGCACGCGACGATCCTGCACTGGGTGCGCAACACCGGGGTCACCACGCCGGGCGAGCTGCTGCTGATGGACATGGGCGTCGAGGGCGACAACTTCTACACCGCCGACGTGACGCGGACGGTTCCGGTGAGCGGGACGTTCACCCCACTGCAGAAGCAGGTGTACGACATCGTGCACGCGTCGCAGCAGGCCGGCATGGACGCGATCAAGCCCGGGGTGAAGTTCCGCGACGTGCACAAGACGTGCATGCGGGTGCTGGCCGAGGGGCTGCACGACCTCGGGCTGCTGCCGGTGAGCGTCGACGAGGCGATGGACGAGAAGAGCACGGTGTACCGGCGGTGGACGCTGCACGGGTTCGGGCACATGCTCGGGATCGACGTGCACGACTGCTCGAACGCGCGCAACGAGAACTACCGCGGCGGGGCGCTGGCCGAGGGGTACGTCCTGACGGTGGAGCCGGGTCTCTACTTCCAGCCCGAGGACGACCTGGTGCCCGCGGAACTGCGCGGCGTCGGCGTGCGGATCGAGGACGACGTGCTGGTCACGGCGGACGGGTGCCGCAACCTGTCGGCGGGGCTGCCGCGATCGTCGGCGGAGGTCGAGGCGTGGCTGGCGGCGCAGCGCGAGGCCGGGCCGCGCCTGCCCGGGTGAGCCGTCGTGCCGGGTGAGCCAGGGGCGGGGTGGTGCACGAGTCGAGCGCCGCGCCGTTCGTGCTACGAGGCGTGGGCGTAGTCGGCGACGGACCAGCATTCGTCGCCGGCGGGGCCCTCGTCGCTCACGTTGATGACGACCTTGACCGGGTGGCCGTCCGTGCCGTCGAAGGTGGTGGTCACCTTGCCCCCGTCGTCGGTGGCGGTCTGGGCCATCTCGCGCAGCCCGGCCAGGGTCGGCACGTCGATCTCCTCGCCGTCCTGGCCGGTCACCGGGCCGAGGTCGACGTCGGAGCTCGCGGACGGCTGGACCGAGGCGCCGATCCGCTCGGCCCTGGTGACCGCGCCCGACTGGACGGTCACGTGGTAGCGGCCCAGCGGCGACGCGTCGTCGCAGCCGTGGGTCAGCGTGAAGGTGTACGCCGCCGGCTCGGTGAATGGCGGCGCCGACTCGACGACCGCCGCGGCGGGGGCCGAGGCGGACGCGGACGAGCCGTTCCAGGTGGGGCTCGCCGAGTGCGACGAGCATCCAGCGACGAACGCCACGAGCGCCACACCGCCGACGCCCCGAGCCAGACCGCCGAGTCGCACCACTGCCTCCACCCACACCACACCGAACACGAGCACGGAACGCGACAACGCTTCCCGCCGAAGGCAAGCACCGCAGCGAAGGCGAGGGAAGTTTCCCGCGCGGCGCAATGTAGCGCAGGCGCGCACGTGCCCCAGCGCCGGAGCCAGCCCAGCGGGTGGGTCAGAGGTCGGCGACGAAGACCGCCACCGAGCGGGCCGGCACGGTCAGCACGCCCTCCGATGCGGTGGCCGTGCGCAGGAGCGGGTCGGCCGAGGCGGTCTGGTCGGGATGGGTGTAGAGGGCGACCCCGGCCAGCTCGGGCGCCGACTGGACGGTCGGCTCCTCCCGCACGTTGAAGACGACCACCACGCGTCGCCAGCGGGGGTCGAGGCCCGTCCCGTCCAGGCACATCACGATCACGCCGGGTGTCTCGGCCGGGCCGCCGAGCGGGAAGGTCAGGCGGCGCTGCACCTCCTCGCCGGTCGGGAGGCCGAAGACCGGCGAGGAGCGCCGCACGCGGAGCAGCTCGCGGTACCGCTCGGCCGTCATGGCGATCAGCTCGGGCGAGGGCACCAGCGCCGGATCGGCGAGCAGCGGCGCCGCCCACGGCCATTGACCCTCGTTGTCGTGGGCCGGCGGCAGGCCCACCCCGAAGCCGTTGCCGTGCTCGGGATTCCAGCGGATCTGGTTGAACCAGTCGCCGGAGTTGAACGAGTTGCGGTCGAGCGATTTCGACCGGAGGCGCTCGCTGCCCAGCGCCAGGAAGCCGACGCCCTGGCCGAGGACGACCAGCGACAGGGCGAGGATCTGCATGCGGGCGCGATCCACCGGCGCGATGTTGCGGGGCAGCTTGAAGGCGAGCGCGTCGTACAGGATCTCGTTGTCGTGCGCGTCGACGTAGTTGACCGTCTCGCCGGGCGAGAGGGCGTAGCCGCTGGGCGAGCCGTTGTAGTCGATCTGGGCGCCGCTGTGCTCGGCCCCGGTGTGGGTGACGAAACGGTACGTCGACAGGCCGCCCGCCAGCCCCACCTTGATCTGGTCGTGCAGCCAGAGCGGGGTGCGCGAGCCGAGCCCGCTCGCGAAGCCCTGCGTCGTCGGGTCGGGCCCGTGCGAGCCTCCGCCGCGGGCCGCGTCGCGCAGGCGGTCGTTGAACGTGCCGATGCCGGTGCCGGCCATGTTGACCTGGGTGGCCTGGGTGAAGCGGGCGTCGTACGCCACCTCGCCGAAGTTCCAGCCCTCGCCGTACAGGTAGATGTCGCGGCCGTTCTCGAGGTGGTCGAGCGCGACCCGCACCTCGAGGATGTTGGCCCGCGGGTGGTGGCCCATCAGGTCGAAGCGGAAACCGTCGACCCGGTAGTCGCGCGCCCACGTGACGATCGAGTCGACGACGAGCCGGCCCATCATCATGTGCTCGGTGGCCGTGTTGGGGCAGCACGTCGACTCGGCGGTCGAGCCGTCGGGCAGCATGCGGTGGTAATACCCGGGGACGACCCGGTCGAGGACGGCGAACCGGTGCAGCCCGTCCTCGGTGGCGTGGTTGTAGACGACGTCCATGACCACGCGCAGGCCGGCCTCGTTGAGCGCCGCGACCATCCGGCGGAACTCGAGCACCCGGGACGCTCCGGACGGGTCGACGGCGAAGCTGCCCTCGGGGGCCGTGTAGTGCCACGGGTCGTAGCCCCAGTTGAAACCGTCCTCGTCGGCGACCGCCATGACCGCCTCCTGCTGGGCCGGCGAGTCGGGCGGCAGGGCGGCCAGGTCGCAGGCCGGCGCCTTTTGGTCGGCGCGCCGGTCGGGGACGGTGGCGAAGTCGGACGCCGGCAGCAGGTGCAGGTGGGTGAGGCCGGCGTCGGCGAGCGACCGCAGGTGACGCATGCAGGCCGCGTCGGGGCGGGTGAAGGCCGCATACGTCCCCCGCTCGTGCGCCGGGAGCGAGCGATCGGCGATGGAGAACTCGCGGATCGACACCTCGGCGATCTGCATGCGGGCGGGCGGGACGGCGGGCGGCTTGGCCGGCGTCGCCCAGCCGGGCGGCATGAGCGCCGGGTCGTCGAGGTCGACGAGCAGGCTGTGGGTGGAGTCGGGCGCCAGGGCCAGCGAATAGGGGTCGGTGACGCTGGTGGTGACGATGCGCTGGGCGGCCTGGTGCCAGACCTCGACGCGATATCGGTAGTAGCGCCCGAGCCACTTGCGCTTGCCCGCGATCGTCCAGACGCCGGTCACCGCGTCGCGCTCCATCGGCAGCACCTTGGGCTCGTCGGCCGGGGTGCGGAACAGCTCGAGCGAGACCGCGCGGGCGGTCGGCGCCCAGACCGACAGGTGTGGCCGGTCGTCGGTGACGACCGGGCCGAGCTCGGCGTCGGCGGCGTCGGCGTAGAGGTCGTCGAGGACTCCCGGCAGTTGCACGCCGGTCAGCGCGGTGACCCGGCCGTCGGCGTCGCGGCCGACCGCGAGCAGCTGGCCGCGCAGCAGGTGGCCGAGGGCCGCGTCGCCCAGCTCGCGGACCGAGAACGCGCGATAGGCCCGCAGGTGCGGAAAGCGGCGGCTCTGGGCCTGGAAGACGCCGCCCGGGCGGGGCGTCAGCGGCAGGGTGGTGAACTCGCCGGCGATCTCGTCGCCCGCGCGGCGCACCGTGCCGCCGGCCGAGGCGATCGCGCGCCGGACCGTGCCGCCGGCCGAGGCGATCAGCGTGAACGCGACGGCGCGCTCGGCGAACGGCTCGGGCAGCGCGATCGTCGTGCGGTCGAGGAAGACGGCGAGCGAACGGGCCGGGTCGAGCTCGGGGCCGAGCGTGCCGACATCGGGCAGGAGCGGCTCGCGAGTCTCGGCGAGCACCCAGGCCGTGCGGGCGACCGTCAGGTCGAGGCGCTGGTCGTCGGGGAGGTCCTTGGTGTCGCCGCGGTGCAGCACGAAGCGCAGGCCGGCCGCGTCGGGCCGGACCGGGACGCGAAAAACGGCGCCGAAGGCGTCGTAGGAATCCGGGAACATCGGCCGGTCCCACCGGGGCTTGCGCGGGGCCCCCTCCCAGGCGTGCAGCCCCCAACCGGCGTAGTCGCCGCCGGGCCGGCGGTAGTGGATCACCGCCACGTCGGGCTCGGCGACCGGCAAGCCGGCGGGCGGGGCGGTGTAGGGCGGGGCGGTGTAGATCGCCGGATCGCCCGGGCGCAGCCAGATCTCCGAAGCGGCGGAAGGGTCGACGTGCCGATCCTCGTCGACATCCTTGACCCCGGCGTGATCCACCAGGACGAACCCGACCTCACGCGCCTCATCGGCCAGCCGCACCCACGCGAATCGCCCGTAGGAGTCCTCGCCGACAAAAGGGGCGCCACCCGGATAGCCGTCGCTCTGGCCGGGCGCGAGGTCGCCCCACGCGTGCAGCCACCACGGTGCATACTCCCCGTCGGGCCGCGCATAGTGCACGATGAGCCACTGCGGCCGGCTGTGCGTGGTGGTCGCCGCGGGAGCGAGCTCGATCGTGGTCACCGGCTCATCCTTGCACCGGCGTACGACAGTTTCAGTGGGTCGCGACGACAGCGGTGATCCGCGGGCCGCTCGAGTCCGTACGGAGCAGGTAGTGGAAGCGCTCACCGGTGAGCGCCTGTCCGTCGCTGTCCAGATACTCCCATTGCACCGCGACCAGGGTCAGCGCCTCGGAGAGCTGCCGCACGTCGAGAAACTCGGCGTTCGCGGCGACGATCCGCTGGTCACGGTAGGAGGGGGCGGCGCCGAGGAAGGAGAGGGCCACCACGGCCGGCGAGGTGAAGGTGAAGCTGTAGGAGTCGGCGACGACCATGCCGGGCAGCGCGTAGCAACCGGCCACCGCCGCGATGTCGCCCGTGGTGAGGGCGACGCCGTAGCGATCGAAGAAGTCGGAGAGGAGAGCGCGGTCGACGGGGGCCTGCACGGGATTCGTGTACCCTCCGGCGAGACGGCGGTAAACACCATGAAGGTGCTTTTCCTGATCAACGATGCCTTTGGCATCGGCGGAACGATCAAGACGACGTTCAATCTGGGCGCCGCACTGGCGGCCCGTGGCCACCACATCGAGATCTTGAGCACCGGACGCCGCCGCGACGTGCCGAAACTCCCGGTCGATCCGGCGATCCGGCTGATGTCGCTGGTCGAGATGCGGACCGGCCACGCCGACCACGTCCAGGACGCGCCCGGCCGCGGCGAGCCGCCGAAGGTCTATCCGAAATCGGACTTCCGGGCGGCCGACTACGACCGCTACATCGAGGACCGTTACCGCCGCTACCTGCGCGCTTCCGACGCGGACGTGATCATCGCGACCCGACCGGGCCTGATCGCGTACCTCGCCGAGTTCGCGCCCAAGTCCAAGATCAAAATCGGTCAGGAGCATCTGGTACGGGGTCAGCACCGCGCCGCCCTGCGCGAGCGCATGCCGCGCTACCTCCGGGGGCTCGACGCCTTGGTCACCGTGTCCCGGCGCGACGCCGACGACTATCGCAAGAACGTGCGCTTACGCCGTACCCAATTGGCTTTTATCCCGAACGGCATCCCCGCGCCCGGCGTGCCCCCGTCCGATGGGCGAGCGAAGCTCGTCGTGGCCGCCGGCCGTCTCGTCAAGAGCAAGCGATACGACGTGCTGCTGCACGCCTTCGCCAAGGTCGTCGCGGAACGGCCGGACTGGCAGCTGCGGATCTACGGCGACGGGACGGAGGCGCCGGCGCTGCGGGCGCTGGTGCTCGAGCTCGGGCTGCACAACCACGTGCGGATGATGGGGCAGATCGCGCCGATCGAGCCGGAATGGGCGAAGGGGTCGATCGCCGCCGTCGCGTCCGATCGGGAGCCGTTCGGGATGACGCTGGTGGAGGCGATGCGGTGCGGGGTGCCGGTGGTCAGCACCGACGCGCCGTACGGGCCCGGCGAGATCCTCCGGGACGGCGAGGACGGCCTGCTCACGCCGGTCGGCGACCCGGACGCGATGGGCGACGCGCTGCTGCGGCTGATCAACGACGAGGATCTGCGCCGGCGGATGGGCGCGGCGGCGTTACGCAACTCCGCCCGCTACGACCCCGCGCTCGTGGCAACCCAGTACGAAGACCTGTTCTCCGAACTCTCCGGACGGAAGCGGCGTCTCTGGCCGGCCCGTCTCTGGCCGGCCCGGCGCCGCGAGCCCATGGCGGTGCTGGGCCCCGCGCCCTCGGTGACCCTGCCGGCGCTGGATTGGGACGGAGTCGCCGCGCTGCCGGAGGACGTCCGGATCTTTCCGGACAACCGGGTGCGCAGGCTCGACGGCACCCCGGTTCTGGCCGGCCTCCGGGACACTCGCCACCTGGTCGACGGCCCGGCCGGCGCGCGGATCCAGCTGCCCTTCCGCGACAAGGACGGCACCCTGGCGGTCCGGGTCTGGGACCAGCCCGTCTACGCGGAGGTCGGCGACGTCGACTCCGACGCGGACGGCGTGCACCTGACCGGACGCCTCCACGGCGCCCAGTTCGAGACGCCCACCCTGACCGCCACCCACGGCGCCACCACCCGCGAACTCGCGGTGACCGCCGACGGCGCCACCTTCCGGGCCACGATCCCGGCTCTCCCGCCCGGCGCGTGGACGTTCCGGCTCCGCCATGCCGCCACGGCCGAGCCGGTCACCCTGGGCAGGTTCCGGGACGACATCCTCGACAAGCGGACCGCGTTCGTGCTTCCGCCGGCCACGACGGGCGATGGGACCCTGTATCCGGGGTATACGGAGAACAACGAGTTCACGGTCCGCGCGACATGACCACCCCGCCTTGCAACGGCTTACAAGACGGACGTACGGTTTATGGGAGGCGCGAACCGAGAGTTAGGTTCGCCTAACTCGGAGAGCGCCCTAGCCGGTGCGAAAGACTGACGTTGACTTCCAGTCGCTGGGTGTGAAGGAGATGACGTGGCCAGCCTCGACACCTTTGGTGCGAAGAGCGAGCTGCGCGTCGGAGACGCGAGCTACGAGATTTTCACGATCGACAAGGTCGAGGGGCACGAGCGTCTGCCCTACTCCTTGAAGATCCTCCTGGAGAACCTGCTCCGGACGGAGGACGGCGCCAACATCACCGCCGACCACATCCGGGCCCTGGGTGGGTGGGACCAGACCGCCGACCCGAGCGTCGAGATCCAGTTCACCCCGGCGCGGGTCCTGATGCAGGACTTCACCGGCGTGCCCTGCGTGGTCGACCTGGCCACGATGCGCGAGGCCGTGCAGGATCTGGGCGGCGACCCCACCAAGGTCAACCCGCTCGCCCCGGCCGAGCTGGTCATCGACCACTCGGTCATCGCCGACCTGTTCGGCCGCGAGGACGCGTTCGCGCGCAACGTGGAGCTGGAGTACCAGCGCAACCGCGAGCGCTACCAGTTCCTGCGCTGGGGCCAGACCGCGTTCAACGAGTTCAAGGTCGTCCCGCCCGGCACCGGCATCGTGCACCAGGTCAACATCGAGTACCTGGCCCGCACGATCATGGCGCGTGCAGGGGAGTCCGGAGTCAGCCAGGCGTACCCGGACACCGTCGTCGGCACCGACTCGCACACCACGATGGTCAACGGCCTGGGCGTGCTGGGCTGGGGCGTCGGCGGCATCGAGGCCGAGGCGGCCATGCTGGGCCAGCCGGTCAGCATGCTGATCCCGCGGGTCGTCGGCTTCAAGCTCGCCGGCGAGATGCCGGCCGGCACCACCGCGACCGACCTGGTCCTCACGATCACCGAGATGCTGCGCGAGCACGGCGTGGTCTCGAAGTTCGTCGAGTTCTACGGCCCCGGCGTGAGCGCGGTGCCGCTGGCCAACCGGGCCACCATCGGCAACATGTCGCCCGAGTACGGCTCCACCGTCGCGATCTTCCCGATCGACGACGAGACCATCAAGTACCTTCGTTTGACCGGGCGGAGCGACGCCCAGGTCGCGCTGGTCGAGGCGTACGCGAAGCGGCAGGGCCTCTGGCTCGACCCGAACGCCGAGCCCGACTACTCCGAGAAGCTCGAGCTCGACCTGTCGACGATCGTGCCGTCGCTGGCCGGCCCGAAGCGCCCGCAGGACCGCGTCCCGCTGAACAGCGCCAAGCCGATGTTCCGCGAGGCGCTGACCAACTACGTGCAGGCCACCGGCCACGCCGACGAGGCCAGCGAGGAGTCCTTCCCGGCCTCCGACGCGCCGGCCAACGCGGTGCAGGACGACACCGACAAGCCGCACGTGTTCTCCGCGGCCAAGGGCTCGAACGGCCGCCCGTCCAAGCCCACCCGGGTGGTCGACGAGGACGGCACCGAGTTCGAGCTCGACCACGGCGCCGTGGTGATCGCCGCCATCACCTCCTGCACCAACACCTCCAACCCGCAGGTGATGATCGGCGCCGCCTTGCTGGCCAAGAACGCGGTCGACCGCGGCCTGACCCGCAAGCCGTGGGTCAAGACGACCCTCGCCCCCGGCTCCAAGGTCGTCATGGACTACTACGACCGGGCCGGCCTGACGCCGTACCTGGACAAGCTCGGCTTCAACCTGGTCGGCTACGGCTGCACCACCTGCATCGGCAACTCCGGTCCGCTGCCCGAGGCGATCTCCGCGGCGATCAACGAGGAGGACCTGACCGCGGTCAGTGTGCTCTCCGGCAACCGCAACTTCGAGGGCCGGATCAACCCGGACGTCAAGATGAACTACCTGGCGTCGCCGCCGCTGGTGGTGGCGTACGCGCTGGCCGGCACGATGGACCTGGACATCACGTCCGAGCCGCTGGGCACCGGCAGCGACGGCCAGCCGGTCTACCTCAACGACATCTGGCCGAGCGCCAAGGAGATCGACGACGTGATCGCCTCCGCGATCGGCGCGTCCGGCTTCTCGTCGGCGTACTCGGACGTCTTCGCGGGCGACGAGCGCTGGCAGTCGCTGCCCACCCCCGAGGGCCAGACCTTCGAGTGGGCGGACGACTCCACGTACGTCCGCAAGCCCCCGTACTTCGACGGCATGGCCGCCGAGCCCACCCCGGTGCGGGACATCTCGGGCGCCCGGGTGCTCGCCAAGCTCGGCGACTCGGTCACCACCGACCACATCTCGCCGGCCAGCTCGATCAAGCCGGACTCCCCGGCCGGGAAGTATCTGGCCGAGCACGGCGTCGGGCGCTACGAGTTCAACAGCTACGGCTCCCGCCGCGGCAACCACGAGGTCATGATCCGCGGCACGTTCGCCAACATCCGGCTGCGCAACCAGCTGGTCCCGGGCGTCGAGGGTGGCTTCACGATCAACCACCTGACCGGCGACCAGACCACGATCTACGACGCGAGCGTGGCCTATCAGGAGGCGGGCGTCCCGCTGGTCATCCTGGCCGGCAAGGAGTACGGCTCCGGCTCGTCGCGCGACTGGGCGGCCAAGGGCACCATGCTGCTGGGCGTGCGCGCGGTCATCGCCGAGAGCTTCGAGCGCATCCACCGCTCCAACCTGATCGGCATGGGCGTGCTGCCGCTGCAGTTCCCGCCCAAGACCAACGCCGAGTCGCTCGGCCTGACCGGCACCGAGACCTTCACCATCACGGGCGTCACCGCGCTCAACGACGGCGAGATCCCCGGCACCGTCACGGTCCGCACCGACACCGGCGTCGAGTTCGAGGCGGACGTCCGCATCGACACCCCCGGCGAGGCCGACTACTACCGCCACGGCGGCATCCTGCAGTACGTCCTGCGCAAGATGCTGCACAGCTGATGCCGCGCTGATCCCCAGAGGCCCGCTCGTCCCCGCGACGAGCGGGCTTCTTTCTACCTTTCCTCGCCCTGTTCCCGGCCGCGCCCGCGACCTTGATGAGTTGCCGCGCGCCGCGTACCCCAAGTCATCAGGCTCCCCTGCCCCGCCCAAGCGCGCCCACGACCTTGATGAGTTGCCGCGCGCTCCGAACGGCAAGTCATCAGGGCTGAGGCGGCGCCGGTGGGTGGCGCTCGACACGATCGGCGGCGGAAGCGACTCCGGCGCTGGTGACAGAGCCGCGGATGAATAGGCTTCGGGAATGGATGACAAGACAGTGCTGGACCGGATCCACGGTCTGGTCGATGAGGAGCACAAGCTGCGCCAGCAGTTGGGCAAGGGCGAGATCTCGTCGAACGAGGAGCACGCCCGTCTCAAGGAGCTGGAGGCGGCCCTGGACCAGTGCTGGGACCTGCTGCGCCGGCGCCGGGCCGCCCGCGAGGTGGGCAACGACCCGAACACCGAGCAGGCCCACAGCGTCACCGAGGTCGAGGGCTACCTGCAGTGACCCTTGTTCACGACGGTGGAGACGAAGTGGGCGACATGCGCTGGGCGGCGGCTCACGGTAGGTCGTGAACAAGACTCAGTGACGCGGCCCGGCCGCGGCCGCCGAGTGGTGGGCGGCCGCGGGCCGGGACGCGTGCGCCGGGTCATCGCCGCCCTCCCCGGATAACAAGGCGGGTCATCGCAGGCCCGCCTCGTGCAGCAGGCGGTCCAGCAACTCGTCGGCGTCGACCCGCAGGCCGCGCTGGGTGAACCAGCCGGCGACGTTGCGCACGTCGCGGGCGATGAAGTCGCCGCCCTGCGGGTTGGCGACCACGTCCACGATCTGCGGCAGGTCGATCAGCACCAGCGTGCCGTCGTGCACCATCGTGTTGTACGGCGACAGGTCGCCGTGCGCCACCTGCGCGCGGGCCAGCACCGACAGCGCGTCGGTCATCTGCCGCCACAGGTCGGCCAGCTCATCGGGCTGGGCCCGCACCTGCGCGAGCCGGGGCGCCGCCTCGCCGGTGTCCCAGTCGCCGATGAACTCCATCATCAGCTCGGTGCCGATCAGCTGCACCGGGTACGGCACCCGGACCAGGCCGCTAGCCTGCCCGATCTGCCACAGCCGGCCGAGCGCGTCGAACTCGGCGGCCGCCCACTGCCCGGCGATCACCTGCTTGCCGAACGAGGAGCGGTTCGCCATGGCCCGGTTCTCGCGGGAGCGGCGGACCCGCCGGCCCTCGAGGTAGCCGGCGTCGCGGTGGAACAGCCGGTGGTCGCCGTCGCGGTAGCGCTTGGCGGCCAGCATGCTGACCTTGTCGGTGTCGGGAATGTGCCGGCGGACCAGGAAGACGTCGGCTTCCTTGCCGGTCTTGAGCATGCCCAGCTCGTCGTCGACCGCGGCGTGCTCGGTGCGCACCCAGTCTGGGCGGGGCTGGGGGCCGTGCAGGGCGCCGTCCCAGGTGGACCAGTTGTCACCGGTCTCGGGCAGGTCGGGCTCTTCGAAAAGGCGGGGCTCGAGGCGCCCGCGTTTCAGGAAGTCGGGCTCGTCGTCGTCGAACTTGCGGCGGCGGCGGAAAGTCTCGTGCGAACGCACTGGAGGGTCTCCTCGGAGAAAGAAGGAAGGAAGATCTGGACAGCAGGCATCGCAAAGACGGCCATGTGGTCCACCCCCTTCTTTCTCGAAGCAACGCGCACAGCTTGCCCGAGCGCCGGAAAGCGCCGCAACCGATTTATTGCGCAGCCATGATCGCCGACAACCCCTGGATCACGTTGCCCACCACGCGGGTCGGCGCGAACCGGTTGTCCACCCACTCCCGCCCGCGGTGCAGCCACACGCTGGGCAGCCCCATCGCCGCCGCCCCGCCGATGTCGGCCTCGGGGCTGTCGCCCACCACCCAGGCGCCGCCGAGCCGCATCCGCACCCGCTGCGCGGCGAGCGCGAAGATGCGCGGGTTGGGCTTGCTCACCCCGGCCTGTTCCGAGATCACCCAGTCGGCGACATAGCGGTCCAGACCGGTACGGCGGATCCGGCTGTCCTGGATCTCGGACTGCCCGTTGGTGACCACGACCGGCACCAGGCCCGCGTCGCCCGCGATCCGGAGCGCGCAGCCGACCAGCGGGTCGAGCTTCTCGAACGCCAGCGGACCCTCGTGCAGCTCCTCGAGCAGGTCGATGGTCGGGACGCTCAGTTGATACCGGTCGCGGATGAGATCGGCCAGATCCCACCGGGACGTCAGCCCGTCGGCATCAACGGACAGTAACCAGTCCAAGTCGTCCTGTGGCGCCCCGATCTCGTCGAGGAATCCCTTGGCCCACAGCCTGAACGCACCGCTGCGATCGAGCAGGGTGTCGTCGAGAGCGATCAGGACAAGAGGCACTCGCGCACTTTACGTGAGCTAGGGCGTAAGCGAACAGTCCAGGACTGTTACCAACTTCCGGGCCGGATGGCGAAATTTGCATCATCCGGTCAGGACGCCGTCCGCCGTTGACAAGACGTACGTACGGATTGCAGAGCGAACCGCCTGCGTGACACGATCCAGGACGTGCCCAGAGTAAGTCAGGACCAGCTCGAAGCGCGACGCCATGAGATCCTCGCGGCGGCGCGCGACTGCTTCGCCCGGTTCGGCTATGAGGGCGCGACGGTACGCCGTCTGGAGGATGCCACCGGCCTGTCCCGCGGCGCGATTTTCCACCATTTTCGCGACAAGGACTCCCTGTTCCTGGCCGTGGCCGAGGACGACGCGGCCGCCATGGTCGAGACCGTCGCCCGCAACGGCCTCGTCCAGGTGATGCGTGACCTGCTCGACCGCGCCGGCGGCAGCGAGGGCGACACGGCCGGCTGGCTCGGCACCCAGCTCGAGGTCTCCCGCCGGCTGCGCACCGACCCGGCGTTCGCCAAGCGCTGGGCCGAGCGCTCCGCGGCCATCGCCGACGCCACCCGCGACCGCCTCCAGCGCCAGCGCGAGGCCGGGGTGCTGCGCGACGACGTGCCGGTCGACGTCCTCACCCAGTTCCTCGAACTGGCCTACGACGGCCTCGTCCTGCACCTGGCCACCGGCCGCCCGCCGGGCGATCTGAGCCGCGTCCTCGACCTGGTGGAAGAGGCGGTACGGCGCCGGTGAGGAAAAGCTCGACACCGTCTGCACAATGAGGGCCATGGAGGACACCTGGGGGATTCCTGGCCCGACCTTTCTCATCGGGTACGTCATCGCGCTGATCGCGATCGCGGTCATCGCCGCGGTCAACCGCAAGGCCCTCTTCCGGGGCGACCGCAACGCCCGGGTCGACGATCTCGGCCCGCAGCAGATCGCCTATCTCAACGGCGGCGACCGGCTCGCCGTCTACTCCTCGATCGGCGGCCTCCGCGCGGCCGGCGTCCTCGGCACCGGGGCCGGGAAGACGCTCGTCCAGACCGGGCCCGTCCCGTCCGGCGTCACTCCGCTCGACTCGGCGATCCACCACGCCGCCGGCAACCAGGCGCGCACCCGGTACCTCCTGGAGGACCAGTGGGTCCGCGCGGCCCTCGACGACCTGCGGGCCGGCCTCGAGCGCCGCGGCCTCGCCGTCTCCCGCGACACGGTCAAGCAGGCCCGCATGTGGGCCTGGGCGACCGGCGCGCTCACCCTGATCGGCGTCCTGCGGCTCTTCGCCGGCATCGCCAACGACAAGCCGGTCGAGTTCCTGTTCATCCTGATCGGCGTCGCGGTGCTGACGACCATCGTCTTGGCCCGCACCAAGCGGGTCGCCACCACGGCCGCGATCACCGGCCTGCGCCAGCTTCGTGTGCAGCACGGATACCTGGCGCCGCAGCAGTCCCCGGCCTATGCCACCTACGGCGCGGCCGGGGCGGCGATGGGCGTGGCCCTGTTCGGGGCCGCCTCGCTCTACGCCATGGACCCGGCCTTCGCGGCCGAGGCGGAGATCCAGCGGATCGCCGCGGGCGGTCTGGCCGGCGGATCGTCCGGCACCGCGGGCAGCTGCGGGAGCAGCAGTTCCTGCAGCGGCGGGAGCTCGTGCGGCGGCGGGGGCGGCTGCGGCGGGGGCGGTGGTTGCGGTGGCTGATGACGCGTACGGGGTGGGCATCGGCTGGCGCCCCGAGATCTCCGGTTTCGTCGCCGGCCTGCCCGGCCTGCGCTTCGCCGAGGTGGTCGCCGAGTCGGTGCACGCGCACGGTGACCTGCCCGAGGGGCTCCCGCAACTGCTCGACCGCGGCGTGACGGTCGTGCCGCACGGGGTGCGCCTGTCGCTGGGCGGTGCCGAGCCGGTCGAGCCGGAGCGGGTCACCCACCTGGCCGCGGTCGCCGAGCGTCTGGGCGCGCCGCTGGTCAGCGAGCACATCGCGTACGTGCGGGCGGCCGGCGTCGAGGCCGGCCACCTGCTGCCGATCCCGCGGTCCCGGGAGGCGATCGACGCGGTAGTCGCCAACGTCGCCCGCACCCGCCGGGAGTTGTCGGTGCCGATCGCGCTCGAGCCGATCGCGGCGCTGTTCGACTGGCCCGACAACGAGCTGTCCGAGGCCGACTTCCTCACCGAGATCCTCGACCGCACGGACGCGCTGCTGCTGCTCGACGTGGCGAACGTGTACGCGAACGCCCGCAACCGCGGCGAGGACCCGCTCGAGCTGCTCGGCAAGCTGCCGCTCGATCGGGTGGCCTACGTGCACGTGGCGGGCGGCGCCGAGCATCAGGGCCTCTACCACGACACCCACACGGACGCGGTGCCGCGGGCGGTGCTCGACCTGGTCGCCGAGCTGTGCGCGCGGCATCGCCCGCCGGCGCTGATGCTGGAACGCGACGGCGACTACCCGCCCGCCGGCGAGCTGCGGGCCGAGCTGGACGCGATCGCCGCCGCCTCGGGATATCCGGCGATCACATGACCGGGGACGCACGCGGCGGTGACCACCCGGGACAGCCCGGCGGCGCACCGGAGAGCCTGGCCACCCGCCAAGCCCGGCTCGTCGACGCGTTGACCTCGGGCCAACCCGTACCCGATGGATTTGATCTTCGAAAGGTCGACGCCGCGCGAGTCGCGCTGCTGCGCAAGCGCGCCGGTGAGGTCGCGCGGCAATGGCCGATGCTGGCCGCCTCGTTCGGCGAGCGGTGGAAGCCCTCGTTCGCCGCATGGGCGGCGGCGCGCCCGACGCAGGGTTCGTTGCGGGACGGCTGGGACCTCGCGCGCGACCTGCTCTCCCGCGATGCCCTGCCGGCGACGGCGGGCGAGGAACTGGCCGAGCGCGAGGCCCGGTGGAGCTATGACGGCGCTTCCGCGCCGAGGCCACGTCGTGGTCCGGCGGTGCGATCCGCGGCCGGCGCCGTCGTGCTGCAAATAGCCGGACGCGTACGGGTCATCCGCCGCGCCGCCTGATCAGGCGGCCGGGACCTTGTCGAGGAAGCCCAGCACCTGCTTGATGTGGCCGTCCTCGTCGAGCTCGGCCACGTCGAAGCCGACCACCAGCGGCTCGCCCGGCACCGCACCGAGGTTCCAGGTGAAGCGGGCCTGGTCGTGGTGTGCGTCGACCGCGCCGCCCGGGCTGAACGTGAAGCCGGGGAACTGCTGCTGCACGGCGCCGACCAGGCCGTCCAGGGCGTCCCGGCCGGTCACCGCGGCCAGCGGGTCGACGTAGCGGACGTCCTCGGCGAACAGGTCGTCGATCCGCTTGCGCCGGGCGGCCGCGTCGGTCTCGTTCCAGACCGCCAGGTACCGCTCCACCACGCTGTCGAAGTCGCTCATCGTCTTTCCTTCCGTCGTTGTTCTGACGGGGACCACCCTGACCCGGAATAGGTAGGGCCGTCGATTACGCCGGAGGTAATGGCGGGCGTTCCCGCGCCGCGCCTAGACGAGTGATGACCGGGGTTACCTGCGTGGATGGGGGTGGCTGCGGGGTGACGGGTGAGGGTCTCCATGATCGACGTTGCTGAGCAACGATGACCATGGAGGCCATGTGCACGTCGATTTGGA
>NZ_JBHTBJ010000053.1:0-47283 GCF_042664765.1 Paractinoplanes rhizophilus
GGCCCGACGACATCGACGACTGGCGACCCGCAACCGGCGAACCTCACACCCTCCCGCCCGCAGACCAACCCTTCTAACCAGCACAACTCGAAAGATCAGCCGTTACACCACTTCCAGGGGCTTGACCAAAATCACCAAGATCGCGCGCAGTGGGATCGCGCGCAGTGGGATCGCGCGCAGTGGGATCGCGCGCAGTGGGAGCGCGCGCAGCGGGGGGCGAGGGCAGCGTGGGCGAGGGCAGCGGGGCGGGGCGAGGGCAGCGGGGCGAGGGCAGCGGGGCGCGCGCAGCGGGGGCGCGGGCAACGGAGGGGCGGGGCGGAATGTGAGGGGCGGGTGTGAGTTTTCGCGTTCGCTCAATGTGCGAAAACGGGCGATGGTGTGTGGCTGCGAACGCCGTTCCGCACGGTCGGTGATATCCGGCGTCGCCGCGTCGGGAGGCGGCGTCACGGGCAGTGGCGGGGCGAGGTGGGGCGCTCGGCTCATCCCGGGTCGGCCGCGCCGGCGGCGGGCTGTCGGAGCGGCAGCGGGCTGTCGAAGCGGCGGCGGCCCGGGGCGAGCGGGCATGCGAAAGGCCCGCGGATCAACCGCGGGCCTCCGGTCGTACGGAATCAGCTGGCGAAGAAGGCCCGCGGGTCGGCCACCAGGACACCCTGCTCCGTGAGGCGCTCGATGAGGCCGCTCGGGGAGATGTCGTAGACGATGGCGAGCGCGCGCAGGTCGTCGGCTCGGATGGAGAGGACGCGGCCGTTGTAGTCGCCGCGCTGCTGCTGGATGGCCCGGGCGTACCGTGCGACGTAAGCGAGGTCCTCGCCGGTGGTGTCGTACAGCTTTTCCAGGTCGAGCACGATCTTGTTGGTTGCCTCGAGGCGGACGCCGCTGCCGTCCGGCAGCAGCTCCGAGACGGGCACGCGGTAGAAGTCGGCCAGCTCGGCGAGGCGGGAAACGGTGACCGCGCGGTCACCACGCTCGTACGAGCCCACCACCACGGCCTTCCACCGGCCGTTCGACTTCTCTTCCACACCCTGCAGGGACAGGCCCTGCTGCTGGCGGATGGAGCGCAGGCGGGCGCCCAACGACTTGGCGTACTCAGACGGCATTCGGAACACTCCCATGTGCTGGCCCGGAGGGTTCTTCCTCCGCGATCGCTACGCAGCGTGACGGTACGCAGTGTGAGTCCGCCGGTCAAGTGTTGGTTACCGATGAGTCGTGCGGCGCGTGGGTGTTCTGTCGGATTCGTCCGGATAATCCCGAGGGTCGGGCAGGTCACCATGGTCATCGGCGGGCTCGCTGGTAACGTAGCGTCAGCCATCGGGCCACCTCTGCCGGAGGTGCCCGTCGACGTCCTTTAACGACCCGTCCCGTGAGGCGGGGAAGGAGGTCCGCCGTGGCTTCGCCGCGCGCCGACACGAGCACGAAGATCATTTTGACCGGGTCCGACCTGCACCGGGTCGTCGACCGGATCGCTCACCAGATTCTCGAGAAGACGTCGGGCGCCACCGGCACCGTGCTTCTCGGCATCCCCACCCGCGGCGTCCCGCTCGCACAGCGGCTGGCCGCCCGCATCCACGCCTTCGAGGGCATCGACGTGCCGGTGGGCTCGCTGGACATCACCCTCTACCGCGACGACCTGCGGCTGCACGCCACCCGTGCGCTCGGGAAGACCGAGCTGCCCGGCGGCGGCATCGACGGGCGCCGCGTCATCCTCGTCGACGACGTGCTCTTCTCCGGCCGTACCGTCCGGGCCGCGCTCGACGCGCTGAACGACGTCGGCCGGCCCAGCTCCGTGCAGCTCGCCGTCCTGGTCGACCGCGGCCACCGGGAGCTGCCGATCCGCGCCGACTACGTGGGCAAGAACATCCCGACCGCGGTGTCCGAGAGCGTGCGGGTCTCGCTGACCGAGACCGACGGCCTGGACGAGGTCAAGCTGACCGGGGGCGACAAGTGATCAAACATCTGCGATCGGCGGCCGACCTGGACGCGGCCACCGCCACCCTGATCCTGGACACCGCCGGCGAGATGGCGGCGCTGGCCGGCCGCGAGGTCAAGAAGCTGCCGACGCTGCGCGGCCGCACCGTGGTGAACCTCTTCTACGAGGACTCGACCCGGACCCGGATCTCGTTCGAGGCGGCGGCTAAGCGGCTCTCGGCGGACGTCATCAACTTTTCCGCGAAAGGCTCGAGCGTCTCGAAGGGTGAGAGCCTGAAGGACACCGCTCTCACCCTGCAGGCGATGGGCGCGGACGCGGTGGTCATCCGGCACTCGGCCTCGGGCGCGCCGCACCGGCTGGCCGCGTGGGTGGACGGCTCGGTGATCAACGCCGGCGACGGCACCCACGAGCACCCCACGCAGGCGCTGCTCGATGCGTACACGATGCGGTCTCGTCTTGGCCGTCTCGACGGCCTGCAGGTGGCCATCGTCGGCGACATCCTGCACAGCCGGGTCGCCCGCTCCAACGTGCTGCTGCTCACGACTTTGGGCGCGCACGTCACCCTGGTCGGGCCGCCCACGCTGATCCCGGTGGACATCTCGGCGGCGCTGTCGCCGAAGGCAAAAGTGTCGTACGACCTCGATAGCGTCCTGCCCGACATGGACGTCGTGATGATGCTGCGGGTGCAGACCGAGCGCATGCAGGACTCGTACTTCCCGTCCGCCCGGGAGTACAGCCGCCGCTACGGTCTCGATCTCGCGCGCATGCGCAAGCTGCCCGAGCACGCGATCGTCATGCACCCGGGCCCGATGAACCGGGGCATGGAGATCACGCCCGAGGTCGCCGACTCGTCCCGTTCCACGATCGTCGAACAGGTCGCCAATGGGGTCTCCGCCCGCATGGCGGTTCTCTATCTGCTGCTGGGGGGCAAGGCGTGAGCTCGTATGTCTTGAGGAATGTCTCGGTTCTCGGCGGCGCGCCGGCCGATGTGGTGATTCGTGACGGCTTTGTCGCCGAGGCGGCGGAGGGCACCGAGGAGGTCATCGACGCGACCGGGCTCGTCGCTCTGCCGGGGCTGGTCGACCTGCACACCCACCTGCGCGAGCCGGGCCGCGAGGACGCCGAGACCGTCGAGACCGGCTCGCGGGCCGCGGCGCTGGGCGGCTACACGGCGGTCTGCGCGATGGCCAACACGTCGCCGGTCGCCGACACGGCCGGGGTGGTCGAGCAGGTCTGGCGGCTGGGCCGCGAGGCCGGGCTGGTCGACGTGCAGCCGATCGGCGCGGTCACCGTGAGCCTGGCCGGCAAGCAGCTCGCCGAGCTGGGGGCGATGGCCACCTCCGCGGCGGCCGTCCGGATCTTCTCGGACGACGGCTTCTGCGTCGCCGACCCCCGCCTCATGCGCCGGGCGCTGGAGTACGTCAAGGCGTTCGGCGGCGTGATCGCCCAGCACGCCGAGGAGCCCCGCCTGACCGAGGGCGCGCAGATGCACGAGGGCGAGGTCAGCACCCGCCTGGGCCTCACCGGCTGGCCGGCCGTCGCCGAGGAGGCGATCATCGCCCGCGACGTGCTGCTGGCCGAGCACGTCGGCAGCCGCCTGCACGTGTGCCACGTCTCCACCGCCGGCTCGGTCGAGGTGCTGCGGCAGGCCAAGGCCCGCGGCGTGCGGGTGACGGCCGAGGTGACCCCACACCATCTGCTGCTCACCGACGAGCTGGCCGCGTCCTACGACCCGGTTTTCAAGGTCAACCCCCCATTGCGTACGGCGAAAGATGTCGCCGCCCTGCGCGCGGCGCTCGTCGAGGGCGTCATCGACGTGGTGGCGACCGACCACGCGCCGCACGCGGTGGAGGACAAGGAATGCGAGTGGGCGTACGCCCGGCCCGGCATGCTCGGGCTCGAGACGGCGCTCTCGATCGTGCTCAGCGTCCTCGGCGAGCGGTGGGATCTGATCGCCGACCGGATGTCGCGCACCCCGGCCCGGATAGCCGGCCTCGACGGGCACGGCACCGACCTGACGGCCGGCTCGCCGGCCAACCTCACGCTGGTGGACCCGTCCGCCCGCCGGGTCGTCGACCCGAGCGAGCTGGCGAGCCGCAGCCGCAACACGCCGTACACGGGCACCACCCTGCCGGGTCGCATCGTCGCGACCTTCCTCCGGGGAGAGCCGACGGTCCTCGACGGGAAGGCTGTGAAATGAGCAAAGCGATCCTCGTGCTCGAGGACGGGCGGGCCTTCTGGGGCAACGCCTATGGCGCCCCGGGCGAGACGTTCGGGGAAGCGGTCTTCACCACCGGCATGACCGGCTATCAGGAGACGCTCACCGACCCGTCCTATCACCGGCAGGTGGTCGTGCAGACCGCCCCGATGATCGGCAACACCGGCGTCAACGCCGAGGACGACGAATCCGGCAAGATCTGGGTCGCCGGCTACGTCGTACGCGATCCGGCTCGCCGCCCCTCGAATTGGCGCTCGACCGGTGACCTGGGCGAGCGGCTGGCGGCCGAGGGAGTCGTCGGCATCAGCGGGATCGACACCCGGGCGCTGACCCGCCACCTGCGGTCCCGCGGGGCCATGCGGGTCGGGATCTCCAGCGTGGACCTTGACCCGGCCTCGCTGCTGGAGCGGGTCCAGGCGTCGCCGCAGATGGTCGGTGCCGACTTGTCGGCCGAAGTCACGACCTCGGCGAAATACACGGTCGACGCGGTTGGCGAGCACCGGTACACGGTCGCGGCGCTCGACCTCGGGATCAAGCGCAACGTGGCTCGCCGGCTCGCCGAGCGCGGGGTGACCACCCACATCTTCCCGGCTTCGTCCTCGATCGACGACCTCCTGGCGGTCAGCCCGGACGCGGTGTTCTTCTCGCCCGGGCCCGGCGACCCGGCCACCGCCGACGGGCCGGTCGCGCTGGCCCGCGAGGTGATGCGGCGGCGTACGCCGCTGTTCGGCATCTGCTTCGGCAGCCAGATCCTCGGCCGCGCGCTCGGCTTCGGCACCTACAAGCTCGGGTACGGCCACCGCGGCATCAACCAGCCGGTGCTCGACAAGACCACCGGTAAGGTCGAGGTCACCTCGCACAACCACGGCTTCGCGGTCGACGCCCCGCTCAACTCGGTGATCGACACCGATTTCGGCGGCGTCGAGGTGTCGCACGTCTGCCTCAACGACGACGTGGTCGAAGGGCTGCGGGGCCTCGAGGTTCCCGCGTTCACCGTCCAGTACCACCCGGAGGCGGCGGCGGGCCCGCATGACGCGGACTACCTGTTCGACCGGTTCGTCGAGCTCGTCGAGAGGGCCTGATCATGCCGAAGCGTGAAGATCTCAAGCACGTCATGGTGATCGGCTCCGGCCCGATCGTCATCGGCCAGGCCTGCGAGTTCGACTACTCCGGCACCCAGGCGTGCCGGGTGCTGCGCGCCGAGGGGCTGCGCGTCTCGCTGGTCAACTCCAACCCGGCCACGATCATGACCGACCCCGAGTTCGCCGACGCCACCTACGTCGAGCCGATCACCCCGGAGTTCGTCGAGCTGGTCATCGCCAAGGAACGGCCGGACGCGATCCTGCCGACGCTGGGCGGGCAGACCGCGCTGAACACCGCGGTCGCCCTGCACGAGAGCGGCGTGCTGGAGAAGTACGGCGTCGAGCTGATCGGCGCCAACATCGACGCGATCCGCCGCGGCGAGGACCGCCAGCTGTTCAAGGACATCGTGGCGAAGGCCGGCGGCGAGACGCCGCGCTCGCGGGTGTGCCACTCGATGGACGAGGTCCGGGCCACCGTGGCCGACCTCGGTTTGCCGGTGGTCATCCGCCCGTCGTTCACCATGGGTGGCCTCGGGTCGGGCATGGCGCACTCCGACGACGACCTGGAGCGCATCGCCGGCGCCGGCCTGGCGGCCTCGCCGGTGCACGAGGTGCTGATCGAGGAGAGCGTGCTCGGCTGGAAGGAGTACGAGCTCGAGCTGATGCGCGACAAGCACGACAACGTCGTGGTGGTCTGCTCGATCGAGAACGTCGACCCGATGGGCGTGCACACCGGCGACTCGGTCACCGTCGCGCCCGCCATGACCCTGACCGACCGGGAGTACCAAAAGCTGCGCGACCTCGGCATCGCCGTGCTGCGCGAGGTCGGCGTGGACACCGGCGGCTGCAACATCCAGTTCGCGGTCAACCCGCGCGACGGCCGCCTGGTCGTCATCGAGATGAACCCGCGGGTCTCGCGCTCGTCGGCGCTCGCCTCGAAGGCCACCGGCTTCCCGATCGCCAAGATCGCGGCCAAGCTGGCCATCGGCTACACGCTCGACGAGATCCCCAACGACATCACGCTCAAGACGCCGGCCGCCTTCGAGCCGGCCCTCGACTACGTGGTGGTCAAGATCCCGCGGTTCGCGTTCGAGAAGTTCCCGGGCGCCGACCCGGAGCTCACCACGACGATGAAGTCGGTCGGCGAGGCGATGTCGCTGGGCCGCAACTTCGCCGAAGCCCTGAACAAGGCCATGCGGTCCATGGAGACCTCCCGGTCCGGCTTTTGGACCTCGGCCGACTCCTTCGCCGACCTCGATTCCGTTTTGTCGGCTCTACGCACGCCGCACGACGGCCGCCTCTACACGGTCGAGCTGGCGCTCCGGCTGGGTGCGTCGATCGAGCAGGTCCACGAGGCCAGCGGCGGGATAGACCCGTGGTTCCTCGAGGAGATCCAGGCGCTGGTCGAGCTGCGTCGGGACATTTCGGACGCGGCCGTGCTCGACGAGGAGCTGCTGCGCCGGGCCAAGCGCTCGGGATTCTCCGACCGGCAGCTCGCCGCGCTGCGGCCCGAGCTGGCCGGCGAGGACGGCGTGCGCACCCTGCGGCACCGGCTCGGCATCCGCCCGGTCTACAAGACCGTCGACACCTGCGCGGCCGAGTTCGAGGCGAACACGCCGTACCACTACTCGTCCTACGACGAGGAGACCGAGGTCGCGCCGTCGGCCCGGCCCAAGGTGCTGATCCTCGGCTCGGGGCCCAACCGGATCGGCCAGGGCATCGAGTTCGACTACTCCTGCGTGCACGCCGTCATGGCGCTGCGGGGCGTCGACTACGAGACGGTCATGGTCAACTGCAACCCCGAGACCGTCTCGACCGACTACGACACCGCCGACCGGCTCTACTTCGAGCCGCTCACCTTCGAGGACGTGCTCGAGGTCGTCCACTCCGAGGACTCGTCCGGCAAGGCGGCCGGCGGCCCCGGCGTGGTCGGCGTGATCGTGCAGCTCGGCGGCCAGACCCCGCTCGGGCTGGCCAACCGGCTCAAGAAGGCCGGCGTCCCGATCGTCGGCACCTCGCCCGAGTCGATCGACCTGGCCGAGGACCGTGGCCTGTTCGGCGCGGTGCTGCACAAAGCGGGCCTGCGCTCGCCCGACCACGGCACCGCCACCAGCTTCGACGAGGCCAAGGCGATCGCCGACGCGATCGGCTACCCGGTGCTGGTGCGGCCGTCGTACGTGCTGGGCGGCCGGGGCATGGAGATCGTGTACGACGAGCCGACGCTGGCCGGGTACATCGAGCGGGCCACCCAGATCTCGCCCGACCATCCCGTGCTGGTCGACCGCTTCCTCGACGACGCCATCGAGATCGACGTGGACGCGCTCTGCGACGACACCGGCGAGGTCTACCTCGGCGGCGTGATGGAGCACATCGAGGAAGCCGGCATCCACTCCGGCGATTCGTCCTGCTCGCTGCCGCCGGTCACCCTCGCCGGCTCGCACCTGGCCGAGGTGCGCCGCTACACCGAGGCGATCGCCCGCGGCGTCGGGGTGCGCGGCCTCCTCAACGTCCAGTACGCGCTCAAGGACGACACCCTCTACGTGCTCGAGGCCAACCCGCGCGCGTCCCGGACAGTCCCGTTCGTCTCGAAGGCGACCGCGGTCCCGCTGGCCAAGGCGGCGGCGCGGATCATGCTCGGCGCCACGATCGCCGAGCTGCGCGCCGAGGGGCTGCTGCTGCCCGAGGGCGACGGCGGCACGGTCCCGGCCGGCGCGCCGATCGCGATCAAGGAGGCGGTGCTGCCGTTCAAGCGGTTCCGCACCCCGGCCGGCAAGGGCGTGGACAGCCTGCTCGGCCCCGAGATGAAGTCGACCGGCGAGGTGATGGGCATCGACGCCGGCTTCGGCCAGGCGTTCGCCAAGTCGCAGGCCGCCGCGTACGGGTCGCTGCCGACCGGCGGCAAGATCTTCGTCTCGGTCGCCAACCGCGACAAGCGCACGATGATCTTCCCGATCAAGCGGCTGGCCGACCTCGGCTTCACGATCGTCACCACCGCCGGCACCGGCGAGGTGCTGCGCCGGCACGGCATCGACTGCGAGGTCGTGCCCAAGCACTTCGAGAGCCCCGGTCAGAACGCGGTGGCGCTGATCCTGGCCGGCGAGATCGCCATGATCATTAACACGCCGCAGGGCTCCGGCGCGAGCGCGCGCTCCGACGGGTACGAGATCCGCAGCGCCGCCGTCACCGCCGACATCCCGAGCATCACCACCACCCAGGGCGCCGCGGCGGCCGTGATGGGCATCGAGGCGTTGATGCGGGGCGACATGTCGGTGCGGCCGCTGCAGGAGCTGCACGCCGCTCTCCGGGGTGACGAGTGATGGCCTTCCCCGCCGTGCCTTCCCCCTCCGCCGCGGTTGCCTTCTCCGCCGCGCCTTTCCCCTCCGCCGCGCCTTCCCCTGCCGGCGCGACGACGGCGGTGCGGGGCGAGGGGTCGGCGTGACGGCGTTCGAGCGAACGGTGCGGCCCGTTCTCTTCCGGGTCGGCGGCGGGGACGCCGAGAAGGCGCACGAGTTCACGCTCGGGCGCCTCGCCCGGCTGGGCGCGGGCGCCCGCTCGATGCTGCGGGCGCGCTATGCGACCGACGATCCGGTCGAGGTGTTCGGAGTTCGGTTCCCGAACGCGGTGGGGTTGGCCGCCGGGATGGACAAGAACGGGGTGGCGCTGCCCGCGTGGCCGGCGCTCGGGTTCGGGTTCGTCGAGGTCGGGACGGTCACCGCGAAGGCGCAGCCCGGCAATGACAAGCCCCGGCTGTTCCGGCTGCGGGACAGCGAGGCGATCATCAACCGGATGGGCTTCAACAACGCCGGGGCGGCCGCGCTGGCCGCCCGCCTGCAGACATTGGGGCCGATCGGTGTCCCGCTGGGCGTCTCGCTCGGCAAGTCCAAGGTGACGCCGCTCGACGAGGCGGTCGACGACTACCTGGCCTCCTACGAGCTGCTGCACCCGTATGCCGACTACATCGCCGTGAACGTGTCGTCGCCGAACACGCCCGGGTTGCGCACGCTGCAGGACAAATCGGCTATCGCCGACCTGCTCGGCGCGCTGGTCGGCACGAAGCCGGTGCTGGTGAAGATCGCGCCCGATCTCACCGAGCCGGCGATCGCCGAGCTGCTCGAGGTGTGCCTGAGCCACGGCGCGGCCGGCGTGATCGCGACCAACACGACCCTGGCCCGGGACGGCCTGGCCCCGGCCGACCAGCCGCGGGCCGCCGAGGCGGGCGGCCTGTCGGGGCGGCCGCTCACCGAGAAGGCCCGCAAGGTCGTCCATTTCGTGCACACCGAGACCGGCGGCCGCCTGCCGATCATCGGAGTGGGCGGCGTGATGGGCCCGGACGATGCCCTCCGGCTCTTCGATGCGGGCGCGTCGCTGGTGCAGCTCTACAGCGGCTTCATCTATCACGGACCGGCGCTCGTGCGCGGCGCGGCGCGCGCGGCCGCGGCGCGTCGAGCGCGGGCCGGCGCGGTGGAGGCACGCTGATGGCCCGTGCGTGGCGTTGCGCGGGCGGCCGCGGCGCGTCGTGCGCGACGTCGGGCCGAGAGGCGAACGCGTGGTGCGCGGGCCGGTGCGGCGGATGAGCCGCGAGCGGGAGCTGCTTGCGCTCGATCGGGCGCATGTCTGGCACCCATATGGGCCGATGCCCGGCAAGAGCGATCCCTACCTGGTGGAGAGCGCCCAGGGCGTGCGGCTCAGGCTGGCCGACGGCCGCGAGCTGGTCGACGGGATGTCGTCGTGGTGGGCGGCCATCCACGGGTATCGGCACCCGGTGCTCGACGAGGCGCTTGTCCGGCAGTCGCAGCGGATGAGCCACGTCATGTTCGGCGGGCTCACCCACGAGCCGGCCATCGAGCTCGCCACCACGCTGGTCGACCTGGCGCCCGATGGGCTCGAGCACGTCTTCCTCGCCGACTCCGGGTCGGTGAGCGTCGAGGTCGCGATCAAGATGGCGTTGCAGGCCCAGCTCGCGCTCGGGCGCCCGCGGAGACGGCGGCTGCTGACGTGGCGTGGGGGCTACCACGGCGACACGTTCCACCCGATGACCGTGTGCGACCCCGAGGGCGGGATGCACTCGCTGTGGACCGGGGTGCTGCCGGTGCAGGTCTTCGCGGACGTGCCGCCGGTGGAATTCGACGAGGGGTATGCGGCGGCGTTGCGGGCGCTCATCGCGGAGCACGCGGACGACGTGGCGGCCGTGATCGTCGAGCCGGTGGTGCAGGGCGCGGGCGGGATGCGGTTCCACCATCCGGAGTACCTGCGGGTGCTGCGGGAGGCGACCGCCGCGTACGGAATCTTGTTGATCTTCGATGAGATCGCCACCGGATTCGGCCGCACCGGGGAATTCTTCGCGGCCGGCCACCCGGGCGTCAGCCCGGACATCATGTGCGTGGGCAAGGCGCTCACGGGCGGCTACCTGACGCTGGCGGCGGCGCTGTGCACGACGGCGGTGGCCGCGGCGATCTCCGGCGGGGACGGCGGCGGGCTCGCGCACGGCCCGACGTTCATGGGCAATCCGCTGGCCTGCGCGGTCGCCAACGCCTCGCTGCGGCTGTTGCGCGACGGGGACTGGCGATCACACGTACGGGTGATCGAAAGCGGTCTCCGGGACGGCCTGGCGCCGTTGCGCGGGGTTTCCGGGGTCGCCGACGTGCGGGTCCTGGGCGCGATCGGCGTCGTGCAGCTCGACCATCCGGTGGACGTGGCGAAGGCGACCGCCGCGGCCGTCGACGCCGGGGTCTGGCTGCGGCCGTTCCGGGATCTGATCTACACGATGCCGCCCTACGTGGCGGACGAGGCCGACGTGGCCCGCATCGCCGCCGGGATCGCCGCGGCGGTGGCGGCCACCTGACACCCGCACAACCGGCTACCTGACACGGAAGAGGTATGCAGCGATGGAGACCTTCGGACAGCGGCTCACGGACGCCGTCGGGAAGCGGGGGCCGCTGTGTGTCGGCATCGACCCGCACCCCGCCCTGCTCACCGGCTGGGGGCTCACCGACGACGTGGCCGGCCTGGAACGCTTCGCCCGTACGGTCGTCGAAGCACTGGCCGATCGGGTGGCCGTCTTCAAGCCGCAGTCGGCGTTTTTTGAGAGATTTGGGTCACTCGGCATCGGCATTCTTGAGTCAACTATCCGACAGTTGCGCGAGGCCAGAGCCCTCGTCCTGCTGGACGTGAAACGGGGCGACATCGGCTCGACGATGGCCGCGTACGCGTCCGCCTACCTTGATCAATCGAGTCCCCTGTGTGCCGACGCGATTACTGTGAGTCCCTACCTAGGAGTCGGGTCGTTGCAGTCGGCATTCGACCTCGCGGCCGCCAACGGCGCCGGCGTCTTCGTCCTCGCGCTGACGTCCAACCCGGAGGGAGCGAGCGTCCAGCATGCCCGGGCGGCGGACGGCCGGACCGTCGCGCAGACCGTGATCGATGAGATTTCGCAGGTCAACGTGGGTGCCCAGCCGCTCGGCAACCTCGGTCTCGTGGTCGGCGCGACGATCGGGCGGACCGGGCACGACCTGTCCCGGGTGAACGGTCCGCTGCTCGCTCCGGGGCTCGGAGCGCAGGGCGCGACCCCGTCCGACCTGCGCTCCGTCTTCGGCGAAAGCCTGCGCAACGTGCTGCCGTCGTACTCACGGGAAGTTCTCTCCGCGGGACCTTCCGTATCGGCGCTGAGGGCCGCCACGGAGCGCGCCGTCGACGAGTGCCGCGCCGCTCTCGGGTGAAACGAGCCTGCTTACCAGGCCGCCGGACACCCGGGCCGGGGGTACCCCCACGTTGCCGAAACCGCCGTTGACCGCTAGTTTTCCCCGCGCCGGGAACCACATGCCCCTTTGGTTCCCTGGCACACCACGTTTCACAGAAGCGCCGGTATTCGACTACGGCGCGATAGGGACCTGAGGAGAACTGGTGCCGCTCCCGTCACTGAGCCCCGAGCAGCGCGCTGCAGCGCTGGAGAAGGCCGCGGAAGTTCGCAAGGCTCGGGCTGAGCTGAAGGAACAGCTCAAGTCCGGCAAGACCACCCTCGCCGCTGTGCTTGACCGCGCGGAGGAGGACGAGGTCGTGGGCAAGCTGAAGGTCTCGGCCGTGCTTCAGGCGCTGCCGGGCATTGGCAAGATCCGCGCCACGCAGATCATGGAGAAGCTGAAGATCGCTGACAGCCGCCGGCTGCGCGGTCTCGGCGACCAGCAGCGGAAGGCCCTCCTGGGGGAGTTCGCTGCCAACTGACTCATGGGCTCGTGTTGAATGAGCCTTGTGAGCATGGATGACGACGCGCGCCCGGCAGCCCGCCTCACGGTCCTTTCCGGTCCCTCCGGGGTCGGGAAGGACAGTGTGATCGAGCTGATCCGGGCGCGCTCGCCTTGGATCAAGCTGTCCGTGTCGGTCACGACCCGGAAGAAGCGCGACTACGAGACCGACGGCGAGCACTACCACTTCGTGACCCGTTCGGAGTTCCAGCGGTTGATCGACGGCGGTCAGCTGCTCGAGTGGGCCGAGTTCGCCGGCAATCTCTACGGCACGCCCCGGGCGCAGGTCGAGGGCTGGTTGAGCCAGGGCCAGCCGGTCCTGCTCAAGATCGATCTCCAGGGCGCCCGTCAGGTGCGGGCCGCGATGCCCGAGGCGCAGCTGGTGTTCCTCGCGCCGCCGAGCGTCGAGGAGCTCAAGCGTCGCCTGATCGGACGAGGCACGGACGACGAGGAGACGATCCGCCGCCGGCTGGCTCACGCCGACGAGGAACTGGCCGCCGAGAAGGAGTTCGACCGGACGGTGGTCAACGACTTCGTCGAGCGGGCCGCGGACGAGCTGGTAGGATTGCTCGGTTCGTCATTTCTGACTCCGGCACAAGCTCCCGATCACTAAGGATCTTCGAACAGTGGGAACCATCGCGAACCCCGAAGGCATCACCAACCCGCCCATCGACGAGCTCCTCGACAAGACCTCGTCGAAGTACTCGCTGGTGATCTTCGCGGCCAAGCGTGCCCGGCAGGTCAACGCCTACTACAGCCAACTCGGTGAGGGTCTCCTCGAGTACGTCGGCCCCCTGGTCGAGACGACCCCGCAGGAGAAGCCGCTCAGCATCGCCATGCGTGAGATCAACGCCGGCCTGCTGACCGCCGAGGCCACGGATCAGCCGTAAGGTGCAGTCCGTCCGCAAAAAGCGCGGGCCGACGGACGGCCGACCCATACCGATTCCGGGGGCCGAGCCCCCGGAAACCCCACGGGCGGTGTAGTCCCGTCACATGTCTGAAGGGTGATCCCGCGTCCCGCTCGGGGGCGCGGGATCATTGCTTTCATGGCTGAGGTCGTGTTGGGGGTGTGCGGCGGGATCGCCGCCTACAAGGCGTGTGAGCTGCTGCGGCTGTTCACCGAGTCGGGGCACAACGTGCGGGTGGTGCCGACCGCCTCGGCGCTGAAGTTCGTGGGGGCGCCGACGTGGGCCGCGCTGTCCGGCAAACCGGTCGCCACCGAGGTCTGGGACGACGCGCACGAGGTGCCGCACGTGCGGATCGGCCGGAGCGCCGATCTGGTGGTGGTGGCGCCGGCGACGGCCGACCTGCTGGCCAAGGCGGCGCACGGGCTCGCCGACGACCTGCTGACCAACACGCTGCTCACGGCGACCTGTCCGATCGTGTACGCGCCGGCCATGCACACCGAGATGTGGGAGAACGCCGCGACGCGGGCCAACGTCGCCACCCTGCGCGAGCGCGGTGCGATCGTGATCGAGCCCGCGGTGGGCCGGCTCACCGGGGCGGACACCGGGAAGGGCCGGCTGCCCGACCCCGAGGCGATCTTCGATCTTGCGCTACGCGTACGCAATCATGGTCTTGATCGGGATCTGGGGGGACGGCACGTGGTGGTGACCGCGGGCGGGACTCGCGAACCGCTCGATCCGGTGCGATTCCTCGGAAACCGGTCGTCCGGCAAACAGGGATACGCGATCGCGAAGGCCGCCGCGGCACGCGGCGCGCGGGTCACGCTGATCGCGGCGAACGTCACGCTGCCGGATCCGGCCGGCGTGGAGATCACTCGCGTGGGCACCACCGAGGAGCTGCGGGTGGCGACCGTGAAGGCCGCCGCCGACGCGGACGTCGTGGTGATGGCGGCCGCGCCCGCCGATTTCCGACCGGCCACGATCGCGGCCCAGAAAATCAAAAAGACCGATTCGGGTACGCCTGCGGCCATCGTCCTCACGACGAATCCCGACATCGCCGCCGAACTGGGCGCGGTCAAGCGGCCCGGCCAGGTGCTCGTCGCGTTCGCGGCCGAGACGCACGACGCGATCGAGCACGCCCGGGCCAAGTTGACCAAGAAGCGCGCCGATCTGATCGTGGTGAACGAGGTCGGGGTGGACCGGGTCTTCGGAGCGGATCACAACGACGCGACTATCCTCGGATCGGACGGATCCTCCGCCACGCTCGGTGAACTCCGGAAAGAAGACGTGGCCGATAGGATTTTGGACCGGGCCGCCGCGCTCCTGGAATCCCAGGTCGGCGACGGTGGGACGGCATAGCACCCAGGCGACTCCGGTCGTGCGTGGTGACTACACTCTCGCGATACGTTGAACTTCGAACAGCTGAGGAGCACCGTGGCACGCCGCCTGTTCACCTCCGAGTCGGTCACGGAAGGCCACCCGGACAAGATCGCTGACCAGATCAGCGACGGCATTCTCGACGCCTTGCTGGCCCAGGACCCGCGCAGCCGGGTGGCGGTGGAAACGCTCATCACCACCGGCCAGGTCCACGTGGCCGGTGAGGTCACCACCCAGGCGTACGCCGACATCCCGAGCATCGTGCGCGACACGATCCTGCGCATCGGGTACGACTCGTCGAAGAAGGGCTTCGACGGCGCCTCCTGCGGCGTGAGCGTCTCCATCGGCGCGCAGTCGCCCGACATCGCGCAGGGCGTCGACAGCGCGCTCGAGCTGCGCGCGGGTGACTCCGAGCACGTCCTCGACGCGCAGGGCGCCGGCGACCAGGGCATGATGTTCGGCTTCGCCTGCTCGGAGACGCCCGAGCTGATGCCGCTGCCGATCGCGCTGGCCCACCGGCTGGCCCGCCGCCTGTCCGCCGCGCGCAAGGACGGCACGATTCCGTACCTGCGCCCGGACGGCAAGACCCAGGTCACGATCGAGTACGACGGCCTCAAGCCGGTCCGCCTCGACACGGTGGTGGTCTCGTCGCAGCACGCGGCCGACATCTCGCTCGAGTCGCTGCTCACTCCCGACATCCGCGAGCACGTGATCGCGCCCGAGCTGGAAGGCCTCGGCATCGACACCGAGGGCTACCGCCTGCTGGTCAACCCGACCGGCCGTTTCGAGATCGGCGGCCCGATGGGCGACGCCGGCCTCACCGGCCGCAAGATCATTGTTGACACGTACGGCGGGTACGCGCGCCACGGCGGCGGCGCGTTCTCCGGCAAGGACCCGTCCAAGGTGGACCGCTCGGCGGCGTACGCGATGCGCTGGGTCGCCAAGAACGTCGTGGCGGCCGGCCTGGCCGAGCGGTGCGAGGCGCAGGTCGCGTACGCGATCGGCAAGGCGCACCCGGTCTCGCTGTTCGTCGAGACGTTCGGCACCGAGAACGTGCCGGTCGAGCGGATCGAGAAGGCCATCGGCGAGGTGTTCGACCTGCGCCCGGCCGCGATCATCCGCGACCTCGACCTGCTGCGGCCGATCTACCAGCAGACCGCCGCCTACGGCCACTTCGGGCGTGAGGTGCCGGAGCTGCTGTGGGAGAACACCGACCGCGCGCAGGACCTGAAGAACGCCGCCGCCTGATATCGGACGGCTTGGTGGACCGGCGCCCCGTTCGGGGCGCCGGTTCTTTCATGTCCGTTTCGCGACCGCGGTCCGTTCATGCCCGTTTCGCGACCGCGGTCCGTTCATGCCCGTTTCGCGAGCACGGTCAGCGTGCTGTAGTGCATGGTCACGGTGCCGCCGTGGGCGTCGATGGCCGCGGCGGTCGCCGTCCGCAGCTCGTCCGCCTGCTCCGGGGTGATGTGAGCGGCCAGGCCGCCGTGGGTGAGGATCAGGTCGAGCCAGTCGTCGCGGGTGTAGGTGAGCTCCCAGTCGGTGCGCCACTGCTCCGGTTGCGCGAAGGCGCCGATCTGGTTGAGGCCGGCCACCGCCCGGTCGGGGATGGCCTGGTACGCCTCGACCATCGGAACCGTGCTCGCCCAGGGGTTGGGCATGCCGGGGAAGATCCGGGCGCTGTTCGCGGCGAAGACCGATTTGAGCTCGGCCGGTGGCTCGCCGACGTTCCACATCAGAGCGACGATCGCCTGATTTTTCAGTATTTCTGCGGCTTTAGCGGCACCGAGGGCCGGGTCGATCCAGTGCCAGGTGGTGGCGGCGACCACGGCGTCGAACCGGCGGCCGCGCGGATCCCAGTCCTCGAACTTGGCCACCTCGACCTCCAGGCCCCGCCGGCGGGCCTGCTCCGCCATGCGCTCGTCGACATCCAGGCCCAGGACGTCGGCGCCGGCGGCCTGGAGTTGGCGGGCCGCGATGCCCGTGCCGGTGCCCACGTCGAGGAAGGCCGGCCCGGGCGCGGCCTCGACGATGCGCTTGATCACCGCCTCGGGGTAGCTCGGGCGGGTGCGGTCGTAGCGCTCGGCGTCGACGCCGAAAGACTCGGCGACCTGGCGCTGCTGGTGGATGTCGCTCATCGTCGGGCTCCCCTCGCGGTTATAGTGGGCACGCGCCCACTTTAAGTGGGCACGCGCCCACTCTTCAACCTGCGGGAGGTCGTGTGCCGACGGGCGTGGCGTTCCGGGACGTACGGGAGCAGTTGTTCGGGGCCGCCGAGCGGGTGTTGTTGCGGGCCGGTCCGCAGGCGCTGACCAGCCGGGCGGTGACCGCCGAGGCCGGCTGCGCCAAGGGGGTGCTGCACCGGCACTTCGCGGACTTCGACGAGTTCCTGGCCGAGCTGGTGCTCGATCGGATCGGCCGGCTTCGCCTCGAACGGGAGCGGCTGCTCGCCATGGCGGGCGCCGGCACGGTGGCGGGCAACCTGCGGGTGGTGCTGCAGGATCTGTTCGGGTCGGTGGCCGTGGCGATCATCAGCCTGATCACGTTCCGCGACGACCTGCGGGCCCGGCTGCGGGCGGTGCGATCCACGCCCGGGGTGCCGGTGCTGGCCGAGGCGGCCGAGATGATCTCGTCCTACCTGGCGGCCGAGCGCGATCGCGGGCGGGTGCGGCGGGACGCCGACCTGCAGATGACGGCCGGGATGCTGATCGGGACGGGGCACCTGATGTTCGCCGACCGGGACGGGACGCCGCCGGCGGACGCGGACGTGGAGCGCGCCATCGCGGCGGCGCTGGCCGGCGTCCTGCGGTGACGATTCTTGTCGGGGGTGCCGGGCAGAATGTTCGGCGATGACTAGCAAGAGCGCACGCGGCGAACGGGTACCGGCGGAACGGCTGCCGGTGGCCCGGGTGTGCGTCGACGTGCCGCTGGCCCACCTGGATCGCCCCTTCGACTACCTGGTGCCGGCCGACCTCGACGAGGTGGCCCGGCCCGGGGTGCGGGTCAAGGTGCGGTTCGCCGGGCAGTTGGTCGCCGGTTTCCTGCTGGAACGGGCCGAGTCGTCCCCGCACGGCGGCAAACTGGCCTACTTGGACAAGGTGGTCTCCGGGGAGCAGGTCTTGGATCCCGAGGTCGCGCGGCTGGCCCGGGCGGTCGCCGATCGATACGCCGGAAATCTGTGCGATGTGCTGCGGCTGGCGGTGCCGCCCCGCCATGCGCGGGTGGAGGCACAGGTGGCCCAGGAGGCAGCGGCTGCGGGCGGCGGGTCGGCCGAGGAGTCGGCGGCTGCGGGCGGCCGGTCGGCGGCTGCCGGCGGCGGGTCGGCCGAGGTGCCGGCGGGGGCTCTTGGTGGCGGGCCGGGGGAGGCGCAGGCGGGGGCTCTTGGCGGCGGGTCGGAGGAGGTGCCGGCGGGGGCTCTTGGTGGCGGGCCGGGGGAGGCGTCGGCGGCGGCTCTTGGTGGCGGGCCGCGGGACGTGCGGGAGCCGATTGCCGGCGGGTGGGACTCGTATGTGGCGGGTCCGGCTTTTTTGAAAGCGCTTGCGGACGGCCGGGGGGCACGCGCCGTGTGGGGGGCGCTGCCGGGAGAAGACTGGGCGTTGCGGATCGCCGAGGCGGCGGCGGCGACTGCCCGGGGCGGGCGGGGGACGGTCATCGTGGTGGCCGATGCGCGCGATCTCGAGCGGGTCGACCGGGCGCTGGGCGAGGTGCTCGGCGAGGGGCGGCACGTCGCGCTGAACGCGGCGCTGGGGCCGGCCGAGCGATACCGGCGATTCTTGCGGGCCAGCCGGCATCAGGTGCCGGTGGTGGCCGGCACCCGGGCGGCGATGTGGGCGCCGGTCGCCAAGCTGGGGCTGGTCGTCCTCTGGGACGACGGCGACGACCTGCACGCCGAGCCGCGGGCGCCGTACCCGCACGCGCGCGAGGTGCTGCTGACCCGGGCCCGGCTGGCCGACTGCGCGGCGCTGGTGGCCGGGCACGCGCGCACCGGGGAGGCGCAGCTGCTGCTGGAGACCGGCTGGGCCAAGGAGATCTCGGCGGCGCGCGACGTGCTGCGGTCCCGGGCGCCGGCGGTCGCGCCGACCGGGGACGACCCGCAGCTGGCGCGCGACCCCGGTGCGGCCACCGCGCGGCTGCCCAGCATCGCGTGGGAGACCGCGCGGAAGGCGCTGCAGGCCGGCGCGCCGGTGCTGGTGCAGGTGCCACGCCGGGGATACCTGCCGTCGGTGGCCTGCGCCGAGTGCCGCACTCCGGCCCGGTGCCCGCATTGCTCGGGGCCGCTCGCGCTCTCCGGGTCGCGGGATGTGCCGAGCTGCCGGTGGTGCGGGCGGGTGTCGCCGGCCTACACCTGCCCGGCCTGCGGCGAGCGGCGGCTGCGCGCCTCGGTCGTCGGGGCCCGGCGCACGGCCGAGGAGCTGGGGCGGGCCTTCCCCGGGGTCACGGTGCGCACCTCGGGGCGCGACGAGATCCTCGGCACGGTCCCGCAGGCGCCGTCGGTGGTCGTCGCCACGCCCGGGGCCGAGCCGCACGCCGAGGGCGGGTATGGCGCGGTGCTGCTGCTCGACACGTGGGCCCTGCTGACCCGCTCCGACCTGCGCGCGGCCGAGGAGACGATGCGCCGTTGGTTCAACGCGGCGGCGCTGGCCAAGCCGGGTGCGAAGGGCGGCCGGGTCGTGGTGGTGGCCGACGGGTCGCTGGCGACGGTGCAGGCGCTGATCCGGTGGGAGCCGGCGTGGTTCGCGGCCCGGGAGCTCGCCGAGCGGCGCGAGCTGGGCTTCCCGCCCGCGGCCCGGATGGCGAGCCTCACCGGCAAGCCGGAGGCGGTGGCCGAGCTGCTCGCGGCGGCCCGGCTGCCCGAGGGCGCCGAGCTGCTCGGCCCGGTCCCGGCCGGCGACGACCAGGAACGGATGCTGGTGCGGACGTCCCGCTCCCAAGCCGCGGCGATGGCCCACGCCCTGCACGAGGCCGCCGCGGTGCGCAGCGCGCGGAAGGCGGCGCTCACGGTCCGCATCGAGGTGGACCCACTGACGATCTTCTGACCGGTGGCGGGACACGTTCCGCGGCCGAGCTCTGCTTTCCTCGCGGTCCTGCTCTCTGGCCCCGCGCTGCGTGGTTACGGTGTGTGCCGCCGGTCGCGGTGCAGGGGGTGGCTGAGCTGGGGGCTGCCATGGCCGACCCCCGTGCGTGGTCACCGGGAGCGCCGCCGGTCGCGCTGCGCTCGGGTCGCGCTGCGTCCGGGTCGCGCTGCGTCCGGGTCGCGCTGCGTCCGGGTCGCGCTGTGCCTGTGGCGCTCGGGTCATCGCGAGATCTTGATGACCTCCCGCGCGGGGCGAGCAGGAAGTCACCAACCTGGCCCGGCCCCACGCCAGCCACCGCCGACATAACCCGATATTTCCGGCGGCGCTCCCATCAGATGGGACCACTCGCCAGCACTCGGGACCGCGCGGCCGCCATACGGACATCCTCCCACTCTGCTGGAACCGGGTATCACATTCCGGGACGCCCGGGCACCGCGACCGGCCCGCCGGGGGTCACCCACCACCCCGGCACGGCAAGCTCCCAGCCCAGTCAAAGATCACCCGCAAGCATTTCTGATCTCCGCAGCGCCCACAGGTCATCGCTCGCCCCGACACGCGGATCGCGCCCGCACCCACGCAACCGCTGCCGGGCCGGTCGGGCGTGCCGGGGAGGTGACCGTCACGCTGGCGCGATAGCGCGCCGCGGCACTCCGTAGACTGGTCGCGTGCCGCACCGGAATGTCAGGAGTACCGCCGCGTGACCGTTCAGCCCATCCGTCTCTTCGGTGATCCGGTGCTGCGGACGCCGGCCGACCCCGTCGTGGATTTCGACAAGGAGTTGCGCAAGCTCGTGCGCGATCTGGTCGAGACGATGCAGGACGAGGGCGGCGCCGGCCTGGCCGCGCCGCAGCTCGGTGTCGGCCTGCGCGTGTTCGCCTTCGACGTGGACGACGTGGTGGGCCACATCGTCAACCCGGTGCTGTCGTTCCCCGACGAGGAGGAGCAGGACGGTCCCGAGGGCTGCCTGTCGATCCCGGGCATCTACATCGACACCAAGCGCCGGCAAAATGTCGTCGCCAACGGCTTCAACGAGCACGGCGACCCGGTCCAGCTGGTCGGCACCGGGCTGATGGCCCGCTGCGTGCAGCACGAGACCGATCACCTCGACGGGGTGCTCTTCCTCGACCGGCTCGACGCCGCCGGGCGGAAGGACGCGATGAAGCAGATCCGCGCGGCCGAGTGGTACAACGCCGACAAACCGCCCGTGGTCAAGGAGAGCCCGCACGGCCGGGGCATCTTCGGGCTGGGGCGGTGAGCGGGTTGCGCCTCGTCTTCGCCGGCACCCCGGCCGTCACGCTGCCCGCCCTCGACGCGATCGCCGCCTCGCGCCACGAGCTGGTCGCCGTGGTCACCCGCCCCGATGCGCCGGCCGGCCGGGGCCGTCGCCTGGTGCGCTCGGCCGCCGGGGCCTGGGCCGACGAGCGCCGCATCGAGGTGCTGACCCCGGCCAAGCCGCGCGAGCCGGAATTCCAGGAGCGGCTGCGCGAGATCGCCCCCGATTGTGTGCCGGTCGTGGCATATGGCGCCCTGGTGCCGCCGAGCGCACTGGAAATTCCCGTCCACGGGTGGATAAATCTGCACTTCTCCCTTTTGCCGGCGTGGCGGGGGGCGGCGCCGGTGCAGCATGCCGTGCTGCACGGCGACGAAGTGACCGGGGCGAGCGTCTTCGAGCTGGAGGCGGGGCTCGACACCGGGCCGGTCTACGGCACGCTGACCGAGGAGATCCGGCCCACCGACACGTCGGGCGACCTGCTCGATAGGCTCGCCGTCTCCGGTTCCGGCCTGCTGGTCGCGGTGCTGGACGCGATCGAGGCGGGAACGGCGCGAGCGCATCCGCAGCCGGCCGACGGGGTGACCTTCGCCCCCAAGATCACGGTGGAGGACGCGCGGGTGCGCTGGGACGATCCGGCCTTCGCGGTCGACCGGCGGATCCGGGCCTGCACCCCGGCACCGGGGGCGTGGAGCACCTTCCGCGACGACCGGGTCAAGCTCGGGCCGGTCCGGCCGGTCGCCAACGGGCCCGCGCTGAAACCGGGCGGCCTGCACGTCGAGCGGACTCAGGTGCTGGTCGGCACGGCCACCACGCCGGTCGCGCTGGGCGAGGTGCGCGCGGCCGGCAAGAAACCGATGCCGGCCACCGACTGGGCCCGTGGCCTGCGGATCGCGTCATCGGAGAGCTTCGCATGAGCGACCACCGGGCCGGGCGCCCGCACGGCTCGGGACGGCCGCCGCGGGCGGCCGGGGGTCCGGGCTATTCCCGCGACGCACGTTCGGGCCGGGCTCCGCGAGGCGGTCGCCCGCCGTCGGATCCGGCCAGGCAGGCCGCGTACGAGGCGATCGCCGCGGTCCACCGGGACGACGCGTACGCGAACCTCGTGCTCGCCGACATCCTCCGCGACATGGGCCTCAGCGGGCGAGATGCGGCGTTCGCCACCGAGCTTACCTATGGCACCCTGCGCGCGCTGGGCACCCTCGACCTGATCGTCGGGTCGGCGGCCGGGCGCGACGTGGCCCGCATCGACCCGCCGGCCCGCGACGCACTGCGGCTCGGCGCCTACCAGTTGCTGTACACCCGGGTGCCGGATCACGCCGCGGTCAACCAGACCGTCGACCTGGTGCGCTCGGTCGTGCCCGGCGCGGCCGGCTTCGCGAACGCCGTGATGCGGACGATCAGCGAGACCCCGCTGGACAAATGGCTCGAGCGGCTCGCCCCGGCCTACGACGCCGACCCGGTCGGCAACCTCTCGGTGCTGCACAACCACCCGCAGTGGATCGTGCGGGCGTTCGCCGAGGCGCTCGGCGGCGACCTGGAAGAGACCGCGCGGCTGCTGATCGAGGACAACCAGGCGCCGATCGTGCACCTGTGCGCGCGCCCGGGGCGGGCCGACGCCGTCGAGCTCGCCGACGAGGTCGACGGGGTGCCGGGGGCGTTCTCGCCGTACGCGGTCTATCTGAACGGCGGCTCCCCGCGCGAGCTGGCGGCGATCGCCGAGGGCCGCGCCCACGTGCAGGACGAGGGCTCCCAGTTGGTGGCGGCGGCGCTGCTGGCCGCGCCGATCGAGGGCCGCGACACCCGCTGGCTCGACCTGTGCGCGGGGCCGGGCGGCAAGGCCGGGCTGCTGGGCTCGATCGCAGCGCTGCGCAACGCCGAGGTCACGGCGGTCGAGGTGCAGGAGCACCGGGCGCGCCTGGTCGAGCACGCGACCGAGGGCATGCCGGTGACGGTGCTGCCGATGGACGGCCGCTCGGTGGGCCGCGACCCGGATCTGCCGGAGGAGTCGTTCGACCGGGTGCTGGTCGATGCGCCGTGCACCGGCCTGGGCTCCCTGCGGCGGCGGCCGGAGTCGCGCTGGCGGCGGCAGCCGTCCGACCTGCCGGCGCTGACCAAGCTGCAGCGGGAGCTGCTGGTGGCGGCGTTGCGGGCGGTCCGGCCGGGCGGGCTGGTGGCGTACGTGACGTGCTCGCCGCACATGGTCGAGACGCAGGTGACGGTCACCGAGGGGAGCCGGCGCAGCGGGGTCGAGGTGGACTTCGTCGACGCGCGCCCGCTGCTGCCGCCGGGCATGCCGGGCCTCGGCCCGGGGCCGACGGTGCAGCTGTGGCCGCACCGCCACGGGACCGACGCGATGTTCCTGGCGATGCTGCGGCGTACGGCCTAGGCCCTGTTTCGTAACCCGACCAGGGCTGCGGCGTGGCCCAGGGGTCGCCTCGCACTTGGCCGGGTTACGAAACAGGGCCTAGCGCTTCTTGTAGTGGATCTTCAGCTTGGCGGTGCCGGCGTTGCGGTAGGAGCCCGTCATCGTCTCGCCGTTGAGCCACAGGAAGCAGCGGATCGCCCGGTCGCCCATCGCCCACGCGGCGTCGTCGGGCGGGAAGCCCAGCCAGCCGATCCGGCTCGGCAGGGTGTCGTCGTCGGGCAGGCCGGCGAACTTGGCGATCGCCGCGTCGCAGCCCTTGGCCAGCTCGTCGCCGGAGAGCTGGGACGACTTGGCCCGGTCGGTGGCGAACAGGCCGGCGAACTCGGCGGTGTGCGTGCGGCCGCAGGCCACCGGGTGCATCTCGGTCACCGAGTCGTCCTCGATCGTCGGGTTCGCGCAGGCCATCCGCAGCCTGCCGCCCGGCTGCACGGCGCCCTTCATGCTGCCCCGGCGGCGGACCAGGGCGCCGTCGACCGGTGAGGTCTCGACGACGTCGCAGCGCACCCAGCGGGCGCCGCCCGACCAGGCCGCGCGGCTCGGCAGCACCGGTTGCAGCACGACCCAGCCGGTGCGCCAGTCGCCGCCCAGGAACGTGCTGGCCTTCTCGGCGCAGGTGGCGTACGCCTGGCTCTGCTCGGTCACCTCGGCGACCGCCGCGGTCTCGGCCAGGTGGGCGCCGGCGCACGGGACGGGCTCGTAGTCGTCGGCCGTCGCTGTGCGCGTGAGCTCGGCATGGCAGGCGCCGGCCGACGGGCGGAACTGGGTGGCCGGGGCCATCGGCGGCCAGTTGTTGGTGAGGTCGCCGTCGACGCCGCGGGGGAGATCGGCGCCGCAGCCGGCCAGGGCGGCGCACGTGATCATGGACATGGCGGCCACCCACCGTCGCATGATCGCCTCCCCAGGCCGTCCGGACGGGTCACTCTAACGTGTGCTTCCCGTCCGTCCGTTCGGCCGCCCACCGGACGCCATAGACTGCCCCCGTGGACCGAACGCCGATCATCGCGCCGAGCATCCTGGCCGCCGACTTCTCCCGGCTGGCCGACGAGGTGGCCGCCATCGAGCTCACGGCCGACTGGGTGCACGTCGATGTCATGGACAACCACTTCGTGCCCAACCTGACCATCGGCCTGCCCGTGGTGCAGAGCCTGCGCAAGGCGACGAACGTCCCGCTGGACGTGCACCTGATGATCACCGACCCCGAGCGCTGGGCGCCGGGGTACGCGGAGGCCGGGGCGTACAACGTGACCTTCCACGCCGAGGCCTGCGAGAACCCTGCGGCCCTGGCCAAGACGCTGCGCGCCGCCGGGTCCAAGGCGGGTCTGGCGATCGACCGGGACACGCCGGTGGAGCCCTACCTCGAGTTCCTGCCCTACATCGACACCCTGCTGATCATGACGATCAAGGCGGGCTTCGGCGGGCAGGCGTTCATGCCGGAGATGCTCGGCAAGGTGCGCGACGTGCGCCGCCGCATCCGGGCGAAGGGTCTCGAGGTGCGCCTCGAGGTCGACGGGGGCATCGCGGCCGACACCATCGCCGAGGCGGCCGAGGCGGGCGCCGATGCGTTCGTGGCCGGCACGGCGGTGTACGGCGCCTCCGATCCGGCCGAGGCAGTGCGCCGGCTGCGGGCACTGGCCGCGCCGGCGCAGCCGTCGCATGATTGAGCCGTTTCGGCGTTTTCCGGGTAGGCGGGAGCGGGATCGAGGATGAGCACCGGCGTGGTGCGTGACGAGGTGGACGAGTTCGGCCCCGAGCCGGAGGACCGGCCCGATCTGATCCTCGTCGTCGACGACGATCAGGACATCGCGGGCTTCGTCGAGTTCAACTTGAAGATGCACGGCTACGACGTGATCCGCGCCAAGGACGGCGAGGACGCCCTGGAGCTCATGCAGGACAACCGGCCCGACCTGGCCGTCGTCGACTGGATGATGCCGCGGATGGACGGGGTGCAGCTGACCGAGCGGCTGCGCGCCGAGCCGCTCACCTCGGCCCTGCCGGTCATCATGCTGACCGCCAAGAGCATGACCATCGACAAGGTGGTCGGCCTGACCGCCGGCGTCGACGACTACCTGGTCAAGCCGTTCGACACGGCCGAGCTGCTGGCCCGGGTCGGCTCGACGCTGCGGCGCAACAAGGAGTTCCGCGAGGTCTCGCCGCTGACCGGCCTGCCCGGCAACGCCCGGGTCCGGCGCGAGATCGCCGACCGGATGAAGGCCGGCGGCGAGTACTCGGTCGGCTACATCGACATCGACCGCTTCAAGAGCGTCAACGACGTGTACGGCTTCGACCGCGGCGACGAGTTCATCACCGCGCTGGCCCGCAGCCTGCACAAGGCGGTGACCTCGGTCGGCCCGCCGTCGATCTTCCTGGGCCACATCGGTGGCGACGACTTCGTCTTCATCTGCGCGCCCGACCAGGTGCTGCCGCTGACCAAGAAGACGGTGAACGACTTCGAGCAGGCCGCCGACCAGCTGTACGACCCCTCGGACGCCGAGCGCGGCTACATCGAGGTCCCGGACCGCCGCGGCAACAAGAACCGGGCCGCCCTGGTGACCCTCTCGATCGGCGTGGCCCAGGCGACCGTGGACGGCCGCACGTTCGCCGACCCGCGGGTGGTGATCGCGGTGGCCTCCGAGATGAAGAAGGTCGCCAAGTCCCAGCCCGGCTCGTACGTCGCCATCGACCGCCGTCGCACCGTCGCCGACGCCGAGTCGTAGCGCCTGCCCACCCGACTGAGCTGCGGGTTCGCGGCCGGATGTGAGATGGCTCGCGGAGGTGATGGCAAAATCCGGCGAGCGTGCAAGACTCGGTGGTGACCCACCACGCGCTGGCGGGACTCGGTGAAATTCCGAACCGGCGGTGATCCGACGCGCAAGCATCGGTAAGCCCGCGACCCGGACGTCGACAGACGGACGGTGGACCTGGTGAGAATCCGGGGCCGACGGTTGATCGAGCGGCGAGGCAACGAGCCGCACGGTCAGACAGTCCGGATGGGAGACAGCGCGCGGAATCGGACCTCGGGCTCGCGTATGCGTGCCCGGCGACAACCGGGGGTGCGCGAAGCGTACCCAGGTGTCCGATTCTTGGCGTTATCTCCCGCTTCCCTCGGCGCGTGACCGTACCGCGCTCGAGAGGACCCAAGCGGATGGTGACCGAGGACGAGGCGATGCGCCGCGCGATCGCGCTGGCCGCCCGGGGCCTCGGCACGACCAGCCCCAACCCGGTCGTCGGCTGCATCCTGCTCGACGGCGACGGCGAGATCGTGGGCGAGGGGTTCCACGCCTACGCGGGCGGGCCACACGCCGAGATCGTGGCGCTGGCGCAGGCCGGCGAGCGGGCGCGCGGCGGCACCGCCGTGGTCACCCTGGAGCCGTGCAACCACACCGGTCGCACCGGGCCGTGCAGCCACGCCCTGATCAACGCGGGCGTCCGGCGCGTCGTGATCGCCGTGGACGACCCGACGCCGGTCGCGGCGGGCGGGGCGACCACGCTGCGGGCGGCCGGCGTCCAGGTCGAGACCGGGGTGCGGCGCAAGGAGGCGGAGCAGGGCAACGTGGCCTGGCTGACCGCGGTGCGTCGCGGACGGCCGTACGTGACCTGGAAGTTCGCCGCGACGCTGGACGGCCGCTCGGCGGCCGCCGACAACACCAGCCAGTGGATCACGTCGGCGCCGGCGCGCACCGACGTGCACGTGCTGCGCAGCACGATGGACGCGATCATGGTGGGCGCCGGCACGGTGATCGCCGATGACCCGCAACTGACCGTGCGTGACCTCAAGGACGGCACCCTCGCGATCAAGCAGCCGCTGCGTGTCGTGGTCGACTCGCACGGGCGTACGCCGGAAAAAGCTCGCGTCCGCGATGTCGCCGCACCCACCTGGATCGTCACCACGGCCGAGGTCGGCGCGGGGCCGGACGGCCGCGTCGACCTGCATTCCCTGCTCGCCGCGCTCTTCGGGCGCGGCATCCGCTCGGTGCTGCTGGAGGGCGGGCCGACGCTGGCCGGGTCGTTCCTGGCCGCCGGGCTGGTCGACCAGGTGATCGGCTACGTCGCGCCCAAGCTGCTCGGCGCCGGCAAGCCGGCGCTGGTCGACGCGGGCGTCACCACGATCGGCGACGCCATCGAGCTCGATCTCACCGACATCGCGCAGATCGGCCCCGACCTGCGCTTCATCGCATCGCTCCGGCAGAAGCCGTCCGACCAGCCCGCCCACCACCCGTATCCGGAATGGAAGGCTCTCTAATGTTCACAGGCATCGTCGAGGAACTGGGTGAGGTGGTCCGCCTCGTCGACGCGGGCGGCGACTCCGCGGTCATCGCGGTACGCGGGCCCGTCGTCACGTCGGACGCGCGGCACGGCGACTCGATCTCGGTCAACGGGGTCTGTCTCACCGTGATCGACAACGAGGACGGCGTGTTCACCGCGGACGTGATGGGCGAGACGCTGCGGCGGTCGTCGCTCGGCGCGCTGCGCGTGGGCAGCCAGGTCAACCTGGAGCGGGCGGCCACGGTCGGCAGCCGGCTCGGTGGCCACCTGGTGCAGGGGCACGTGGACGGGGTCGGCGAGATCCTCGAGCGCACGCCCGGGTCCGAGTGGGAGGTGCTGCGCTTCTCGCTGCCGCCCCACCTGGCCAGATACGTGGTGGAGAAGGGCTCGATCACCGTCGACGGCGTGTCGCTGACCGTCATGGCGGTCGACGACGAGTCGTTCAGCGTCGGCCTGATCCCGACCACGCTGAAGCTGACCGTCCTGGGATCCAAGAGCGCCGGCGACCCGGTGAACCTGGAGGTCGACGTGATCGCCAAGTACGTGGAAAAGATGCTGGGGAGCCGATGATGTTCGAAGACATGGAGCGGGCGATCGCCGACATCGCCGCCGGCCGGGCCGTGATCGTGGTGGACGACGAGGACCGTGAGAACGAGGGCGATCTGATCTTCGCGGCCGAGAAGGCCACGCCGGAGCTGGTCGCGTTCATGGTCCGCTACACCTCGGGCTACATCTGCGCGCCGATCACCGAGGAGGAGGCCGACCGCCTCGACCTGCCGCCGATGTTCCACACCAACCAGGACCGGCGCGGGACCGCGTACGCGGTGACCGTCGACGCGACCGAGGGGGTCAGCACCGGCATCTCGGCCGCCGACCGGGCCCGTACCCTGCGGCTGCTCTCGTCCCCGGACACCCGCCCCACCGACCTCTCCCGCCCCGGCCACGTGGTGCCGCTGCGGGCCAAGGCGGGCGGCGTGCTGCGCCGGCCGGGCCACACCGAGGCTGCGATCGACCTGGCCGTGCTGGCCGGGCTGCGGCCGGCGGGCGTGCTCTGCGAGATGGTCAACGACGACGGCACCATGCAGCGCCGCCCCGATCTCGAGCGGTTCGCCAAGGAGCACGACCTCTCGCTGATCACGATCGCCGACCTGGTGGCCTACCGGCGGCAGCGGGAGCGGCAGGTGGAGCGGGTGGTCGAGACCAGGCTGCCCACCGAGCACGGCGAGTTCACCGCGGTCGGCTACCGCGCGACGGTCGACGACGGCGAGCACGTGGCGCTGGTCTACGGCGAGCTCGGCGACGGCGAGGACGTGCTGGTGCGGGTGCATTCCGAGTGCCTGACCGGGGATGTCTTCGGCTCGCGGCGCTGCGACTGCGGGCCCCAACTGGACGCGGCGCTGCAGCGGGTCGCCGAGGCCGGGCGGGGCGTGGTGCTCTACATGCGCGGGCACGAGGGCCGGGGAATCGGCCTGCTGCACAAGCTGCAGGCGTACCAGCTGCAGGACAAGGGCTTCGACACGGTGGACGCCAACCTCGAGCTGGGCCTGCCGGCCGACGCGCGCGACTACGGCACCGGCGCCCAGATCCTCTACGACCTGGGCGTGCGCTCGATGCGGCTGCTCACCAACAACCCCGCGAAAAGGGCCGGGCTCGAGGGGTACGGGCTGACGATCACCGGCCGGGAGGCGCTGCCGGTGCGGCTGCACCCGGAGAACGTGCGGTACCTGCGCACCAAGCGGGACCGGATGGGCCACCTTTTCGAAGCGCTCGGCTGATTAGTGTGAAATTATCGGAAAAAGGGGGCAAACATGGCCGGCTTCGGTGATCCGCACATGGAGACCGTCGACGCTGCCGGGCTGCGGCTCGGCATCGTGGGCGCACGGTGGCATGCCGACCTCGTCGATCACATGATCGAGCGGGCCACGGCCGCCGCCGAGGCCTGCGGCGTGACGGACGTCGTCGTCCACCGCGTCGCCGGCGCGGTCGAGCTGCCCGTGGTGGCGCAGGCTCTGGCGAGGCAGTGCGACGCGGTGGTGGCGATCGGCGTGGTGATCAAGGGCGAGACCGAGCATTTCGAGTACGTCTGCGACTCCGTCACCACCGGCCTGACCCGCATCGCGCTCGACGAGCGCACCCCGGTCGCGCACGGCGTGCTCACCGTGCACAGCCTCGGGCAGGCGCGCGACCGCGCCGGGCTCGAGGACTCGATCGAGGACAAGGGCTGGCAGAGCACGGTCGCCGCGCTCGACGCCGCGCTGGTGCTGCGCGAGCTGGGCAAGCCGTGATCCGACACAGACCCTAGCTAGGTGACGCGGACGCGGACGAGCGCCGCCGCGCAGCCCGAGCCGGCGCAGCCCCACGCCGTCCGTCCGTGATCCGACGGTGTCCGCTAAAGACGACCGGCCTCGATGATCCTCGCCAGGAACTGGCGGGTGCGGGCCTCGACCGGGTCGCCGAGCACCTGGGCGGGCGGGCCTACTTCGAGCACGCGGCCCTTGTCGAGGAAGGCCACCCGATCGGCCACCTGGCGGGCGAAGCCCATCTCGTGGGTCGCGAGGATCATGGTGACGCCCTCGCCCTTGAGGTCGCGGATCATCGTGAGCACCTCGCCGACCAGCTCGGGGTCGAGCGCCGACGTCACCTCGTCGAGCAGCAGCAGCCGCGGGGAGTTGACCAGGGCGCGGATGATCGCGACGCGTTGCTGCTGGCCGCCGGAGAGCCGGTCCGGGTAGCTGCCGGCCTTGTCGGCCAGGCCGATCCGCTCCAGCCACTCCATCGCCTGCGCCTTGGCCTCGGCGGCGGGCCGCCCGTGCACGCGGGTCGGGGCCAGCGTGATGTTGTCCAGCACGCTCATGTGCGGGAACAGGTTGTACGACTGGAAGACGAGGCCGATCTTCCGGCGTACCACATCGGGGTTGATCTTGGGGTTGGTGATGTCCTCCCCATCGAGCTCGATCACGCCGTCGTCGATCTGCGCCAGCAGATTGACGCACCGCAGCAGCGTCGACTTGCCCGAGCCCGAGGCGCCGATCAGCGCGACCACCTCGTGCTCGTCGACCGCCAGGCTCAGATCGTCGAGCACCACCGCGTCGCTGAACGTCTTGCGAACGTCCGTGCAGGTCAACAGCATCAGGTCCCCGCGTTCTGCCGGCGTGCGGCGCGTAGCGTGACCCAGTCGGTGACCCCGATCAGCGGCAGCGCCAGGAGGACGAAGAGCACGCCCGCGACGACGTACGGCGTGAAGTTCGCCGTCTGCGCCACCCCGATCTGCGCGGCCCGGATCGCGTCGATCGGGCCGGCCAGCGAGATCAGCCCGACGTCCTTCTGCAGCGCGACCGTGTCGTTGAGCAGCGGCGGGGCGACCCGGCGCACGGCCTGCGGCAGCACCACGTGGCGCATGGACTGGCGGTAGGTGAGCCCGAGCGACCGCGCCGCCGCGATCTGGCTCGGATGCACCGACTCGATGCCGGCCCGGAACACCTCGGCGAGGTAGGCGCCGTAGGTGATCACGATGGCCGCGCCGCCGAGCACGGTCACGCTGGGCGTGCCCTGCAACCGCAGGCCCGGCACGCCGAACGCGAACAGGTAGATCACGATGATCAGCGGCAGGCCGCGGAACGAGTACGTGTAGATCGTCGCGATCGCCCGCACCGGGAAGAAGACCGGCCCGCGCAGCGTGCGCAGCACCGCGGTGAGCAGGCCCAGCGCCAGGGCGCAGAGCGCGCAGACGACCAGCATCCGGATGTTGAGCCAGAGCCCCACCAGAATCTCGGGCAGGAACTCCCGGGCGATCTCGGGGTCGAAGAACGACTGCTTGACCCTTTCCCAGCCGGGCGCGCCGGTGATCAGCAGGCCCAGCAGCGTGCCCAGGACCGCCGTGGACAGGGCCGCGAGCAGTACGGACCGGATCGCCTGCCGGCGGCGGTAGGCGATCCGTCCGAGCTGCCGGTCGCTCGGGTGGTGGATCTCGGGGCTCACTGCAGCTCGGGGGCCCCGCCGGTCTGGGTCAGCCAGGTCTTCTCCAGCACGGCGAGGGTGCCGTCCTGGCGCAGCTGGTCGACCGCGGTGCTCACACAGCCGGTGAGCGGCGAGTCCTTGTCGAGCACCAGGCCGAACTGCTCGGGCACGCCGACCTGCGGCAGCTGGCCGACGATCACGCCGTCCTTCAGCTCGGCGCCGGTCATGTAGAACGCCGTCGGCAGGTCGACCACGATGCCGTCGACCGTGCCGTTGACCAGCGCGGCCTTGGCGTCGTCGTTGTTGTTGAACACCGACGGCTGGGTGCTCGGCTTGATCAGGTCGGTGATGGCCTGGTAGCTCGTCGTGCCGACCTGGGCGCCGAGCTTGGCCGGCTTCAGGTCGGCGATCGACTTGGCGTTCGCGATCTTCGAGCCCTTCGTGGTGATCACGGTCTGCCGGACCAGGTAGTACGGCGACGAGAAATCGACCGCCTTCTTCCGGTCATCGGTGATCGAGAACTCGTTGATGTCGAAGTCGAACGACTTCGGGCCGGGCGCGATGGCGTTGTTGAACGTCACAGAGACCCACGTCACGTTCTCGGCCGCGTATCCCAGACGCTGGGCGACCTGGTACGCCACGGCCGATTCGAAGCCCTTGCCGTTGCTCGGCTTGTTGTCGCTGAACCACGGCTCGTAGGCCGGGTTGTCGGTGCCGATCGTGAGCTTGCCGGCCGTCTTCGTCCGCAGCGTGCCGGGCGCGCAGGAGTTCGTGGACGCCGAGGCGGTGGGGCTTGCGCCGTCGGTCTCGTCGGCGGGCGCGCAGGCCGCCAGGGCGGCGATCATCAGCGCCGCGCCGCCGACGGTGGTGAGGGTGTTTCGGCTGACCATGACCGGCAGCCTAGGGCACGTCTCACCTGGCGGGGCCGTTCGTATCGATCCCGTGATGAGTTGTCACAATGCTTGCCGTGAAGACGTTCGAAGAGCTGTTCGCCGAGCTGCGGGAGAAGGCGGAGACGCGCCCGGAGGGTTCGTCCACCGTCGTGGCCCTGGAGCGCGGGGTCCACTTCATCGGGAAGAAGGTCGTCGAGGAGGCGGCCGAGTCCTGGATGGCCGCCGAGCACGAGGGGCCCGAGCGGGCCGCCGAGGAGATCTCCCAGCTGCTCTACCAGGCCCAGGTCCTGATGATCGCGACGGGACTCGACCTCGAGGACGTGTACCGACATCTCTGACGTGCCGTTCTGTCGTTTCCGAAGACAACGAAGGAGCACGTCCATGTTGCGCATCGCCATCCCGAACAAAGGAACCCTCTCCCAGCCGGCCTCGCAGATGCTGCGCGACGCCGGGTACCGCCAGCGCACCGACCCCAAGGATCTGATCTGCCGGGACGAGGCGAACAACGTCGAGTTCTTCTACCTGCGCCCGCGGGACATCGCGACGTACGTGGGCACCGGCGACCTCGACCTCGGCATCACCGGCCGGGACCTGCTGGTCGACTCCGGCGTCGCCGCCGAGGAGCTGGTCGACCTCGCGTTCGGCGGGGCCACGTTCCGCTGGGCCGCGCCGGCCGGCACCATCGTGTCGGCCGACCAGATCGGCGGGCGGCGCATCGCCACCGCCTACCCCGGGGTGGTCGAACGCTACCTCGCCGACAACGAGCTGAAGGCCGACGTGGTGCGGCTCGACGGCGCGGTGGAGAACGCGGTCCGCCTCGGCGTCGCCGACCTCATCGCCGACGTGGTCGAGACCGGCGCGACGCTGCGCCAGGCCGGCCTGGTGACGCTGGGCGAGCCGCTGCTGCGCTCGTCGGCGATCCTGATCGGCCGTCCGGGGCACACCGCGGCCGGCGCGGCTCAGCTTTTCCGCCGGCTCCAGGGCGTCCTGGTGGCCCGCAGCTACGTGATGCTGGCCTACGACGTACGCGCGGATCTGTTGGAAAATGCGACCGCCCTGACCCCGGGCATCGAATCGCCGACCGTGTCTCCGCTGCACCGCGAGGGGTGGGTCGCCGTGCAGGCCATGGTGCAGCGCGCCTCCGTCCACCGCGTCATGGACGAGCTCTACGAATTGGGCGCCCGCGCCATCCTGGTCACCGACATCGCGAACTGTAGGTTGTAGCGTGGTGGCTGTGGTGAGCTATCGGCCGAAGAAGATCCGCTGGGTCGCCGGGATCGCGGCGGCCGGGGTCGTGGTGCTGTTCACGGCGATCAGCTTCGGGCTGCACGGGTCCAAGGGCTTCGACAACTCGGGCCAGTTCGAGCGCGGCGACCAGACCGCGATGATCGGCCTGGGCGTCCTGATCGGGCTGGGCATCCTCGCGTTCTGCCGGCCGCGGGTGGACGCCGACGCCGACCACATCAAGATCCGTAACGTGGTGGGCGGCTATGACCTGCCCTGGTCGGTGGTGCGGGCGGTGCGCTTCGACCGCAACTCGCCGTGGGCGCAGCTCGAGCTGCACGACGACGAGCAGGTGTCGATCCACGCGCTGCAGGCGGCCGACAAGGACTACGCGGTCGAGGGCGTCCGCGCGCTGCGGGCCCTGCATTCGGCATCCGTCGAGGCCTGATAGACTTCACGGCAGTCGACCACGCCCTCCTCCCGAGGGCGCGAAAGAGGAGCCCGCCGGCTCCCACCCACTCGCCCCTGAGGCGATCGGGTCCGGTCACCCGGCTCGGGGAAATATCCCGGGCATGGGGAGCGTCCTCATGGACGCCGATGACCGGTCGAGCGGGCCCTGGCATGCACTGATCTCAGTGCGGACAGGGCCTTCTGCTTTCTCGGCGTGTCCGTACCAAGGGGCACGCCCGAGGCCGACCGACATTGGCAGCGCCCGGCCGCCGGCCGGGCGAGAAACGCAACTGAGGAGGCCCCATCAGCGTCGAACCACGCGTCAACGAACAGATCCGGGCTCGTGAGGTCCGTCTGGTCGGTCCCGAGGGCGAGCAGGTCGGCATCGTGCCGCTCGAGCGCGCCCTGCAGCTGGCCGCGGATGTAGACCTGGACCTGGTCGAGGTTGCTCCGATGGCGCGGCCGCCGGTGTGCAAGCTCATGGACTTCGGCAAGTTCAAGTACGAGAGCGCACTGAAGGCCCGCGAAGCGCGGCGCAACCAGCAGCAGACCGTCATCAAGGAAATGAAGCTCCGTCCGAAGATCGACCCGCACGACTACGAGACCAAGAAGGGTCACGTGGTGCGGTTCCTCAAGGCGGGCGACAAGGTCAAGGTGACGATCATGTTCCGCGGTCGTGAGCAGAGCCGCCCCGAGCTGGGGTTCCGGCTTCTGCGCCGGCTCAGCGAGGAGATCTCGGACCTGGGCTTCGTGGAGTCCAGCCCGAAGCAGGACGGCCGAAACATGATCATGGTGCTGGCTCCGCACCGGGCGACGAAGGCCGCGGCCAACGCCGCCACCGCCAGCGCGGCCAAGCCCGCGCGGGAGCCGCGTGAGGGCGATGGTGCCGCCACGCCGGCCGCTGTGGCCGACACCACCGCAGAGTGAGGGTTGTTCACGCGGGTGGATCGCATGATCTCCACCGACGTGAACAGTCCTCGTCAGTCAAGCTTTTCCGCTCGGCCCACCGGCCGCGCGGAAAGATGAGAAAGAGGCTTCAAGTGCCGAAGTTCAAGCCCCACACCGGGACCGGCAAGCGGGTGAAGGTCACCGGCAAGGGCAAGCTCGTCATCGAGCAGGCCGGCAAGCGCCACCTGCTGGAGGGCAAGTCCTCCAAGGTCACGCGTCGGATGACCGGCACGGTGACCGTGGCCAAGGCCGACACCAAGCGAGTGAAGAAGCTGCTGGGCCGCTGACGCGCGCGCCACACACGTAACCCCGTTAGGAGTACCGAAATGGCACGCGTCAAGCGTTCTGTCAACGCCCAGAAGAAGCGCCGTACCCTGCTCGAGACCGCGAGCGGCTACCGCGGGCAGCGCTCGCGGCTGTACCGCAAGGCCAAGGAGCAGGTGCTGCACTCGATGCAGTACTCGTACCGCGACCGCCGTGACCGCAAGGGCGACTTCCGCCAGCTGTGGATCACGCGGATCAACGCGGGGGCCCGGGCCAACGGCCTGACCTACAACCGCCTCATCCAGGGCCTGCGGCTGGCCGAGGTCGAGGTGGACCGCAAGATCCTGGCCGACCTGGCCGTCAACGACCCCGCGGCGTTCGCGGCGATCGTCGAGGTCGCGCGGGCTGCCGTCGCGGCCGAGGGCACCGGCGGCGCGTCCGCCCAGGCTGCCTGACCCGCATCATCAGCAGGGCGCCTCCCGGATCCTCGGGGGGCGCCCGGCTTTTCGAGAGGCCACGTTGACTTTCACCACCCGTACCCCTCGGATTGTCGCGGCCCGGCGCCTGCAGCGGCGCAAGGATCGCGATCAGACCGGCCGATTTCTCGCCGAAGGACCGCAGGCGGTGCGCGCGGCGCTGGCCGCGGGGGTGGTGCTGGAGCTGTTCGGCACCGACGGCGCGCTGACTCGGCACGGTGATCTCGCGCTGCTCGCGCCGGTGGTGTCGCCGGTCGACGAGGACGCGCTGGCCGCGCTCGCCGAGACGGTGCAGCCGCAGGGTCTCGTCGCGGTCTGTGAGCAGATGGACGTCACGCTCGGCGACGCGCTCGCGAAGCGGCCCCGGCTGGTCGCGGTGGCGGCGGAGATTCGGGATCCCGGCAATGCCGGGACCGTCCTGCGGACGGCCGATGCGGCGGGGGCGAGCGCGGTGATTTTCGCCGGCGACGCCGTCGATCCCTACAACGGCAAATGTGTACGGGCCTCCGCGGGCTCGCTGTTCCACGTGGACGTCGTGCGCACCGGGCTGGGTGTGGTCGGCGAGCTGCGGAACGCCGGCCTGCAGGTGCTCGCCACCAGCGGACATGGCGCGGACGACCTCGACTCCCTGCTCGACGACGGCGTGCTGGACGCGCCCACCGCGTGGATCTTCGGGTCGGAGGCGCACGGGCTGCCCCGCGAGGTGCTCGACGCCGCCGACCGGCGGGTGCGGGTGCCGATCTACGGCGGCGCGGAGAGCCTCAACCTGGCCGCGGCTGCCGCCGTCTGCCTCTACGCGTCGGCGCGGGCGCACCGATGAAGGCGCTCGTCTTCGACGAGGTCGGCGGCGAGATTTCGCTACAAGAATTGAAAAACCCGGTGTGCCCGCCTGGCGGCGCCGTCATCGGGGTGCGCGCCACGGGGGTGTGCCGATCGGACTGGCACGCCTGGCGCGGACACGACCCGGTGGCGCTGCCGCACGTGCCGGGACACGAGTTCGCCGGCGTGGTCGTCTCGTCGGATGCGGAGCGCTTCGCCGTCGGTGACCGGGTCACCGCGCCCTTCGTCAACGGGTGCGGGGAGTGCGATTACTGCCGGTCCGGCAACGCCCAGATCTGCCCTTCGCAGACGCAGCCCGGCTTCACCCATCACGGGTCGTTCGCCGAGCGGGTGGTGGTGCGCGCCGCGGACACCAACCTGGTCCGCCTGCCCGAGGAGATCGACTTCGTCGCGGCCGCCGCGCTGGGCTGCCGGTTCGCCACCGCGTTCCGGGCGCTGCGCGGGATGCACCCGCGGGAGACGGTGGCCGTGTACGGCTGCGGCGGCGTCGGCCTGTCCGTCGTCATGATCGCGGTGGCCTTGGGCGCGCGGGTGCTCGTGGTGGACCCGTCGCCGGCCGCCCGCGCCGCCGCGGCCGGCCTCGGCGCGGTGCCGAAGGCCGAGATCGCCGGCGAGGCGGACGTGGCGATCGACGCGTACGGCTCGGCCGCCACCGCCATGGCCTCGGTGCGCAGCCTGCGCCGCGGCGGCCGGCACGTCCAGGTCGGGCTCATGCTCGGCGACGACGCCCGCGCGCCGCTGCCGTGGGACCTCGTCGTCGCCCACGAGCTCACGGTGGCCGGATCGCACGGGATGGCGGCCGCCGACTACCCGGCCATGCTCGATCTCGTGGTCTCCGGCCGGCTGAACCCGCGCCGCCTGGTCGGCTCGACCGTTCCGCTCGCCGACGCCGGCCGGGCGCTGATGGCGATGGACGACCCGATCGCGCGGTCCGCGGGCATCGTCGTCGCGGTGAACGAGTATGCTGGCTGACGTGTCGGACCCGATGACGCTGTTTAGCCGGCCCGCTGGTCGCGGGCGCCGGATCTGACTTCTGCGCGTTTGACTCCCTGACCGGCGGGCTGCGGCTCAGCCGCCTCTCCGTACACTGCCCCGTGGTTGATCCGGTGTGAGGGAGTCCATGTCCTACCGCAACGATCCATACGATCCCAAGCAGGCCGCCCTGCTTTCGCCCGAGGCCCTCGACGCGGCCATCTCGCAGGCGCGAGCGGCGTTCGCGGCCGCGTCCGATCTCGACGCGCTCGGCGCGCTGAAGCCCGCCCATCTCGGCGATCGCTCGCCGGTCTCGCTCGCCCGCCGCGAGATCGGCTCGCTGCCACCGGCCGCCAAGGCCGACGCCGGCAAGCGGGTCAACATCGCGCGCCAGGCCATCCAGGGCGCCTTCGACGAACGGAACGCCGAGCTCGAGGTCGAGCGGGCCGCGCGGGTGCTGGTCGAGGAGCGCGTCGACGTCACCCTCCCGTGGGACAGGCGGCCGCGCGGCGCCCGGCACCCGATCACCACGCTGATGGAGCACATGGGCGACCTGTTCGCCGGCATGGGCTACGACGTGGTCGAGGGCCCCGAGCTCGAGCTGGAGTGGGCCAACTTCGACGCGCTCAACATCGGGCCGGACAACCCCGTACGCGGCTCGATGGACACCTTCTACGTCGACCTGCCCGGACTGGTGATGCGCACGCACACCTCGCCCGGCCAGGTCCGCTCGATGCTCACCAAGCAGCCGCCGATCTATGTGGTCTGCCCGGGCCGGGTCTACCGCTCCGACGAGCTCGACGCCACCCACAGCCCGGTCTTCCACCAGATCGAGGGCCTGGTCGTCGACGAGGGCATCACGATGGCCCACCTGCGCGGCACGCTCGACCACTTCGCCAAGGCGATGTTCGGCCCCGACGCGCGCACCCGCTGGCGGCCGCACTACTTCCCGTTCACCGAGCCCAGCGCCGAGTTCGACGTCTGGTTCGCGGAGCACCGCGACGGGCCGCGCTGGGTCGAGTGGGGCGGCTGCGGCATGGTCAACCCCCGCGTGCTGGTGGCCTGCGGCATCGACCCCGACCGGTACTCCGGCTTCGCGTTCGGCATGGGCGTCGACCGCACCCTGATGTTCCGCAACGGCGTCGGCGACATGCGCGATCTCGTCGAGGGCGACGTGCGGTTCACCGAGAACTTCGGCATGGAGGTCTGACCGGCGATGAAGACGTCACTCTCGTGGCTGCGCGAATTCGTGGAGCTGCCCGCGGGCCTCACCGCCGAGCGGCTGGACGAGGCGCTCACCAACCTGGGCATGGAGGTCGAGTCGATCGTCGACCAGGCCGCCACGGTCAAGGGCGACCTGGTGGTCGGCCGGGTGCTGACCATCGAGGAGCTGACCGGCTTCAAGAAGCCGATCCGGTTCTGCACGGTCGACGTCGGCCGCGACACCCCGCAGGAGATCGTCTGCGGCGCCCGCAACTTCGCCGAGGGCGATCTGGTCGTGGTGATCCTGCCCGGCGGCGAGCTGCCGGGCGGCTTCAAGATCGGGGCGCGGAAGACGTACGGCCGCAACTCCAACGGCATGATCACCTCGGCCGCCGAGCTGGGCCTGTCCGGCGACCACTCGGGCATCATCGTGCTGCCCCCGGACGCGGCCGCGCCCGGGCAGGACGCCCGGCCGGTGGTGGGTCTGGACGACGTCGTGGTCGAGGTCGAGATCACCCCCGACCGGGGCTACGAGATGAGCCTGCGCGGGCTCGCGCGCGAGCTCTCGTACGCGTTCGAGGCCGCCTTCACCGACCCGGCCGCGATCGAAGCGCCCGGCGCGACCACCGCGGCGCCCTACGACCTGACCGTCGAGGACACCGTCGGCTGTGACCGGTTCTCGGCGCGGGTGGTGCGCGGCATCGATCCGCACGCCACCTCGCCCGAGTGGATGCAGCGCCGGCTCGTGGCGGCCGGCATCCGCACCATCTCGCTGCCCGTCGACATCACCAACTACCTGATGCTCGAGCTCGGCCAGCCGATGCACGTCTTCGACCTCAACCGGATCAGCGGGCCGCTCGTGGTGCGCCGCGCCCGCCCGGGTGAGAAGCTGACCACCCTCGACGGCGTGGCCCGGCTGCTCGACGCCGAGGACATGGTGATCTGCGACGACACCGGCCCGATCTCGCTCGCCGCGGTCATGGGCGGCGAGACCAGCGAGTGGCAGCCCGAGACGGTCGACGTGCTGCTCGAGGCCGCGCACTGGGACCCGATCATGGTCGGCCGCACGGCCCGCCGCCACAAGCTGTTCAGCGAGGCGGCCAAGCGGTGGGAGCGCGGCGTCGACCCCTCGTTGACGCTCGCCGCGCTGGAGCGGGCGGTGCAGATCCTCACCGCGCACGCGGGCGGCACAGTCGATCCTCGCGTCCTGGACATCGACCACGTACGCAAGCCCGGGGTGATCCTGCTCGACCCGGCGCTGCCGGCGCAGCGGATCGGCGTGTCCTACCCCGCCGACCGGGTCGTCGACCTGCTGCGGCGGATCGGCTGCACGGTCGCCGGGGTGAGCCCGCTCGAGGTCACCCCGCCGACCTGGCGTCCCGACCTGGTGGCCCCGATCGACCTGGTGGAGGAGGTCGCCCGCCTCGGCGGGTACAACGACATCCCCAGCCTGCTGCCCCCGGCGCGCGGCGGCAGCGGCGTCACCCCGGCGCAGCGCCGGCGGCGCACGGTGGGCCGGGCGATGGCCGAGAACGGGTACGTCGAGGTGCTGTCCTACCCGTTCGTGGCGCCCGGGCTCGCCGACTCGCTGGGCTTCCCGGTGGACGACCCGCGGCGCAGCGCGGTGCGACTGACCAACCCGCTCTCCGAGGAGGAGCCGCTGCTGCGTACGTCGCTGCTCGCGCCCCTGCTCGGCACGCTCAAGCGCAACCTCGGCCGCGGGCTGCGCGACCTCGCGCTCTACGAGATCGGCACGGTGTTCCTGCCGTCCTCGTCCGACACGGCGCCGCCGGCGATGGGCGTCGACCGGCGTCCGAGCGACGAGGACTGGGCGGCGGCCAACGCGTTCGTGCCGCATCAGCCGTGGCACCTCGCGGCCGTGCTGACCGGCGAGTTCGAGCCGTCGGGCTGGTGGGGCGGCGGCCGGGCGGCGATGTGGGCCGACGCGATCGAGGCGGCGCGGATCGCGCTCGCGGCGGCGGGCATGGCTTCCGATCGGGTAACCGTGGCGGCGGCCGAGCTCGCGCCCTGGCACCCGGGCCGGTGCGCGGCGATCTCGGTGGACGGCCAGGTGGTCGGGCACGCGGGCGAGCTGCACCCGGCCGTGGTGTCGGCCCTCGACCTGCCGAAGCGGACCGTGGCGATGGAGCTCGACCTCAGCGCGATCCCGGCGGCGCCGGTCGTGCAGGGGGTGCGGATCTCGTCGTTCCCGCCGGCGCTGATCGACGTGGCGCTGGTCCTCGACCGCACGGTCCCGGCCGAGCAGGTCGAGGCGGCCCTGGCCGCCGGCGCGGGAGACCTGCTCGAGTCGGTCGCGCTCTTCGACGTGTACGAGTCGGACCAGCTGGGGGAGGGCAAGCGGTCGCTCGCGTACAAGCTGACCTTCCGGGCGCCCGACCGGACGCTGACCTCCGAGGAGGCCCTCGCCGCCCGGGACGCGGCGGTGGCGGCGGTCGCCTCGCGGTACGGGGCGACGCTGCGCGGAGCCTGAGGCTTGTTCGTCGGACTCCGGGCGGCTGTCCCGCCGGAGTCCGGCGAGCTGCGCGACGGCCAGATCTACCGCTGGAGCTCGCTCCGGTAATACGCGATCTTGCCGCGGATGTGGTCGCGCTGCCGCCGCAGGATCTCGATCCGTTCCTCGACGTCCCGGTCGTGCTCCTCGAGCAGCGCGATCCGGTCGGCGATCGTGCCCGCGTCCCGAGTGAGCTCGGCGAACTCCAGCATCCGGGCGATCGGCATGCCGGTGTCGCGCAGGCAGCGCAGCATCTCGAGCCAGCCGACGTCGTCGTCCCGATACTGCCGGCGGCCGCCGGAGGTGCGGCCGACGCTCTCCAGCAAGCCGATCTTCTCGTAGTAGCGGAGCGTGTCGAGGCTGAAGCCGGTCTTCTCGACGACCTGTCCCGGGGTGTACGTGGTGGTGGACATGCCCGCCAGGCTACGACGGCGGCCCGCCCCGCGGTGGCCCGCCGATGCCGGACCGCGCCTGGATCGGCGCCCCCGGAACCCGGCCATCCGTGCCAGGCTGGATCTCGTGCGACAACGACCCGGATATCAGGGCACCGGCCCCGGCCAGTTCACCCCCGACGGCTGCGCCGTCGACCTCTACCGGCGGATCCCCGTGCGGGACGAGCCGCAGATCATCGCGGCGGTGAAGCCACCGCCGGCCACCCTGCTCGAGCTCGGCTGCGGCGCCGGCCGGGTCACCCGCCCGCTGGCCGAGCTCGGCTACCGGGTCACGGCGGTGGACGAGAGCGCCGAGATGCTGGCCGCCGTCGAGGGCGCCCTCGACGTGCGCGACGGCGGCCCCGGCATCGAGTCGGTCCGGAGCTCGATCGAGGATCTGGCGCTGTATCGGGTCTTCGACATCGTCTGGCTCAGCTCGTTCCTGGTGCACGCCCCCGATCCGGAGGTCCGGGGGCGCATGCTGCGGGCCTGCCGCCGGCACGTCGAGCCCGACGGAGTGGTGATCGTCCAGCGGGAGGGCGCCGGCTGGCACACCAGGATCCCCCGACAGAACCCGATCGCCGACGGCTTCAGCCGGGTCACCGCCTCGAACGACGTCGGCGACGGCGTCCGCGAGGTCCACGTCGAGTACGACTTCCCCGACGCCCACTGGACCCAGACGTTCCGCTCCCGCCCGCTGACCGTCGAGCAGTTCGAGACGGCCCTGCGCGACGCCGGCCTGTTCGTCGAGCGGTACCTGACCCCGGACGGGACGTGGGTGGCCGCGTCCCCGATCGCCTGACGGGCGCGCCCACGCGGTGCCGTGGGCACGTCGGACGAGATCGCCGCCCGCCTCGCCGACCACGCGGCGTTCCGCGAGATCGACGAGGTGGCGTTCGCGGTGCCGGTCAGCTTCGCCGGCACTCGGCCGGCAACCCGGTCAGGCGACCTTCCAATCGAACCGGTATTGGTTGGTCAGCGGCGGCACGGATGTGCTCCACGAGTAGTTCGTCATGCCGTCCCGGGTGGCCGCGGTCAGCTCGGTCGGCAGGGTGCGGTCGCCACTCCAGGTGACCTCGCGGCCGGTCAGCCGCACGCCCATGCTGTCGGGGAAGCGCAGCTGCACCGACAACTGCTCGGTGGGCCAGCGGATCTCTCGCTCGAACCAGTTGCCCCACTTCGTCGCGTGCACCCGGTAGGCACAGACGATCGTGGCCGATCGCCCCGGGTAGATCGGCGCGGGAAGGCCGCCCGGCTCGAAGAAGACATAGATCTTCTTGTACGCGTCGCAGTCCTTCACCAACTCCCACCGGGCCGGCTCGCCGTCGAAGGTGGCGTGGAAGTCGAGCTCGGCCAGGGTGATCGGATTGTCCCGGTAGAAGTCGCGCGACAGCGTCGGGTCGGCGGGATGGGCGTCGACCTCGATGCGCACCGGGAAGCGGGTGACCGGCTGGTCGCCCGCGTTGTGCACATCGCGCAGGATGCGGATGCGGTAGTAGCCGTCGTCGCCCAGGGTGAGCGCCGCCTCCTCGCGGCGCACCACCAGGCCACGCGACATCTGCACGACCGTGCGGGTCGTGCGCGGTGACGGGTGGGCCGGCCGGGTGTGTGTCTCGGCCAGGAATTCCTCGAAGGCGGCCGACAACTCGCCGCCGGTCCGCAGGACGGCGTCAGCCCGGCTCGCGAATTCCAGCGTCGGGCGGTGTCGTCCGTTCTCCACGTGGCTGACGTAGGACGGGTCGAAGCCCATCATCCTCGCCAGGTCTTTCTTGTTCAGTCCACGGCTCGTCCGGAGCCTGGCCAGGGCGTCGGCAAACGCTGTCCGGCCGGAGAGATCGTCCGTCATGGAGTCACCTCATAGCGGGCTTACAAGTATCTACGCCGCCCGAAGGCGACGCAATGTGACGTGCGGTGCGCGACGAGTCAGGCAAGTGTCACGTCTCAGCCCAGGGCGGGCACGCTGACGGCGGCGCCGTCGGACAGGCCGGCGACCGGGATCAGGGCCGCCGGGCCGCCCGACATGAGCACCAGGGTGGTGGTCGGCGCGGGCGTGCCGGTGTCCTGAGCGGCCATCGCCTGCAGCCGGGCGATCTGGTCTTTCGCGACCTTGACCCGGCCGTCGTCGCGGCTCGCGCGGACCCTGCCGAGAGGACCGTTGAGCACCAGGCACAGATGCCGGTCGCCGTCCGTCGCGTAGTACGTGTCGGCGTCGCACCGGCCGAGCAGGCGGCCGAACAGGTTCGGCGGCTCGCTCACCTGGGTCGAGACGCCGTCGTTCACCGCGTACACGTCGACCTCGTGGTCGCCCGGGAACGCGAGCGGATCCCGTACGCGGAGAAATGCCGCACCCCCGGCAAGCGCGACCACCACGACAAGCGCCGCCACCCACGGCCATCTCCGCCGTTTTGCCATGAGCCACCCTAAGGTCCCCCAGGTAGTGCTGGCACTACCCCAGAGACGGGTGCCCGCTGTAAGGATTTCGATCTCTGCCCGCCATAGCGTTTCGGTCATGACGACAACGACCATGACCAGGGCTGGTGCGGCCGTCACGCTCCGCGGGGTGAGCCGGGTCTACGGCCGCGGCACGGCTGCGGTGCGGGCTGTCGACAATGTGACACTCGAGTTCCCTCGCGGCGGGTGGACGGCCGTGATGGGCCCCTCCGGCTCCGGCAAGTCCACGCTGCTGCACTGCGCCGCCGGCCTCGAGCGGGTCGACGGCGGCCAGGTGCTGCTCGGCGACACCGACCTGACCGCCATCGGCGATCGCGCCCTGACCGCGCTGCGGCGCACCCGCATCGGTTTCGTCTTCCAGAGCTTCAACCTGATCGGCTCGCTCACCGCCGCGCAGAACGTCGCTCTTCCCCTGCGCCTGGCCGGCCGCCGGCCGCGGGGCGCCGAGGTCCGCGATACCCTCGCCGCCGTCGGCCTGGCCGACCGGGCCCGGCACCGCCCGCGCGAGCTCTCCGGCGGCCAGCAGCAGCGCGTGGCCATCGCCCGCGCCATGGTCACCCGGCCCGAGGTCCTCTTCGCCGACGAGCCCACCGGCGCGCTCGACTCGTCGGCCGCGCACGTGGTGCTCGACCTGCTGCGCCAGATGGCCGACGCGGGCCAGAGCATCGTGATGGTCACCCACGACCCGATGGCCGCGGCCCGCGCCGACGCGGTGGTCTTCCTGCGGGACGGCCGGGTCGTCGACCGCCTGGTCGGCGCCGGGCCGCGCGAGGTCGCCGACCGGCTGGCCGGCTGGGAGGCCGGTCTGGGGCAGGCCGGTCTGGGGCAGGCCGGTCTGGGGCAGGCCGGTCTGGGGAAGGCGCGGCGATGATGGGCATGAGCCGGGCCAGCCTGGCCGAGCGGTGGCAGCTCTTCGCCGGCGCGTTCCTCTCCGTGACCCTGGGCGTCGCGCTCGTGCAGTCGTCGCTGTTGCTGCTGATCTCGGCGGCCAACTTCGACCCGCCGGCCGGGCTGAGCGAGGCCGAGCGGATGCAGTTCTCCGACAACACCGCCGCGGTCGTCTCGATGCTCGGGCTGGTGCTGGGCATCGCGACGTTCCTGGCCGGCTTCATCATCAGCTCCACGTTCGCCTTCACGGTGGCCCAGCGCCGTCGCGACCTCGCCCTGCTGCGGCTGGTCGGCGGCAGCCGGGGCCAGGTGCGCCGGCTGCTGCTGGGCGAGGCGGTGCTGCTCGGCGGCCTCGGCGCCGCGGCCGGCGTGCCGCTCGGGCTGGTCGTCATGTCGGTGCAGACCTGGCTGATGCGCCGCCTGGGTTTCGTCCCGCCCGGCTTCGAGGGCGAGTGGCGGCAGTGGATCCTGGCCGTCTCCTTCGGCACCGGCATCGTCCTGGCGGTGGCCGGCGCGATGGTCGCGGCCCGCCGGGCGGCACGCGTCCGCCCGCTGGAGGCGCTGCGCGAGACCGGCGAGGCCTCCCGGGTGATGACCGCGACCCGCTGGCTGGCCGGCCTGATCTTCTTCGGCGGCGCGCTGGCCCTGATGATCGTCGCCCCGCACGGCGGCCCCGACGGCGGCGCCGCCATGGCGATGAACGTCCCGCTCCCCGCGGCCGTGGCCGCCGCCGCGCTGAGCCCGCTCGTGGTGCCGCTGCTGGGCCGCCTGCTGCCGACCGGCTCCGGCGTGGCGGGCGCGCTGGCCCGGGCCAACCTGTGGGACGCCCGACGCCGCAGCTCCTCGATCGCCGCCCCGCTGATCGTCCTGGTGGCGCTGGTCGTCGGCACCTCCGCGGCCGGCGCGTCGTTCACCGCGTCCGGCATCGACGAGCTGCGCCGTCAGACCCACGCCGACCTGGTCGTCGAGACGACCGGCCCGGCCGAAGCGGCGATCCTCGCGGCCCCCGGCGTGGCGTCCGCCTCCACCGAGACCTCGGTCCCGGTCGAGGTGACCTTCGGTTCCGGCGAGGACACCGAGTCCGTGGTCGAGTCGGCCCTGGTCATCGACCCGGCCGCCTACGTGGTCGCGCACTCCACTGGCTCGCTTGCCGCGCTGCGCGGCCGTGCGGTGGCGGCCGGGCCGGGCGGGGACGTGCCGACCCGCGGCACGGTCCGGGTGAAGCTGCCCGGCGCCGACCTCGGCGAGGTCCCGGTGGTCGCGGCCCTGCCCGCCATGATGAGCGGCGGGGCAAACCTCCTGCTCCCGCCCGGGCTCGTCCCCGCCGACGTGCTGGCCGAGGCGCCGACCCGTGCGTTCGTGACGCTCGACCCCGGCGCCGACGCGGCCGCCACCCGGGCCGCCCTGTCCCGCGTCGGCGTCGTGTCCGGCCTCGACGAGTGGCTGCAGGCCGACGCCAAGTCCCGCACCGAGATCAGCGACAAGATCATGCTGGTCGTGATGGGCCTGGGCGGCCTCTACGCCCTGATCGGCGTGGTCAACTCGGTCGTGATCGGTGCCGCCGCCCGCCGCCGCGAGTTCGCCGAGGCCCGGATCACCGGCCTGACCCGGGCGCAGGTGATCCGCTCGGCCCTGCTCGAGTCCTCCGCGGTGACGGTAGCGGGCCTGCTCCTGGGCGCCGTCGCGGCGGCGGGCGCGATCCTGGCCGCGGTCAACTCCACGGCGGCCGTGACGGGCCACGGCACCCTGACCCTGCCGTGGCCGCTGATCGGCGCGGTCTGCGCGGTGGCGCTGGTGGTGACCGGCGCGACCAGCCTGATCACGTCTTGGTCCGCCACCCGCCGCGCCCCGATCACCCTGCTCGCCGCCCGCGAGTAGCAGGCCGCCGACCCGGGCCGCCGACCCGGGCCGCCGACCCGGGCCGCCGACCCGGGCCGCCGACCCGGGCCGCCGACCCGGGCCGCCGACGTGGGCCGCCGACGTGGGCCGCC
>NZ_JBHTBJ010000054.1:0-46891 GCF_042664765.1 Paractinoplanes rhizophilus
CCGCGATCGGATTCCACCGCTCCCGCGGAGAAACCAACATCGCCCGCGCCACCCGCCGGGCAAGCCACCGCCCACACGACCTCATCACCACCATCACCAGCGGAAACCCGAGAACGCAATGACCCTGCCTTCGGATCCCGCAAAAACCAATATTCCTGCGGTTGATCGAACAGTGGCCGGGCCGGGCCGGACTGCGGGAAAATGGTTTATGCGGCAGCTGCAGTTGTTCACCACGGCGCAATTGGCGACGATGCGCGACACGACGAAGCGCCGCAACTATTCCGCCGAGGCCGAGGAATTCCGGCGAGAGCATCAGCGGCATCGCGTTTGGGGCATGACACAACGTCATGCGCGGAAGCTGCGCTCCATTTACGGCCACTTCCCGAGCGACGAGGAATTGAGGGCCGAGTGGCACGGCCGCAGCACGGCAGCGTCCGAGCAGGCACCCAGCAGGCCGGTGGTCCCACCAGAGGCGACGCCAAGCGGGCCGGAGCAGGCCGAGCCCGAGCAGACCCTGCAGGAGCAAGCCGAGACGGAGCAAGCCCTGCCGGAGCAAGCCCTGCCGGAGCAGGCCGAACCGGAGCAGGCCGAGCCCGAGCAAGCCGAGCCCGAGCAAGCCCTGCCGGAGCAGGCCGTGCCGGAGCAGGCCGTGCCGGAGCAGGCCGTGCCGGAGCAGGCCGTGCCGGAGACCGCCGTCGCGGAACTGACCGCGGCGGTGGGCACGAGATCAGGACCGGCCCGGTATCGGGGCCGGTGGCCAGCTCACCGAAGGCGAGCCGGCGACTCTCGGGCACGCTCGACAAGCTGCTTCGCTCGCGGCTCGCCATGTCCTCAATGCTGCCGCCGACATCGATATCGCCGCTCCGGAGATTCGCGCTCGCGCAAGCTTCGCCCGGGTTGCAATGGGCGTGGGGGTCTGCCGGGATACTGGGCGCTGTGACGATCAAGGCGCTGGTCTTTGACTTCGACGGTCTGCTGATGGATACGGAGAGCACGCTGCTGGAAAGTTGGCGCTGGGAGTGGCGGCGGCACGGTCTCGAGCTCGACCCCGCCGACTTCTTCGCCGACCACGGTGGTGATGCGAACGAGCCGCGATACCTGGCGCTGGCGACGGCGGTCGGGCCGGGCTATGACCGTGAGTCCAGCCATGCGCTTCGGATGGCATATCGGGCGGAGCTCAATGCGGCGCTGCAGCCGGCACCAGGCATCGTCGACTGGCTCGACCGGGCAGCGGAGCTGGGACTGCGGCTTGCGGTGTCCAGCAGTTCGCCGCTGTTCCATGTGGGCGCGATGCTGGATCAGGTGGGGCTGCGGGCACGGTTCGAGGTACTGGCTACCGGCGAGGAGGTGGCCGCGCACAAGCCGGACCCGGCGGTGTATCTGCTGGCGCTGGAGCGGCTCGGGCTGCAAGGGCCGGATGCGGTCGCGTTCGAGGACTCCGCGCACGGCATGGCCGCTGCGCATGCCGCCGGGCTGCGCTGTGTGGCCGTGCCGAATCCGCATGCCGACCATGCCCGGTTCGCGGCCGCCGATCTCCTCCTGGCGAGCGCCGCCGAGCTGAGCCTGGACGAGGTCCTGGACGCACTTGGTCGACGCACCGATCGTCCTCGATAAAGGGGCCGGCGGGAGGGGCTGAGGGCCGGCGGGACGGCCGGACCGCAGCCCTCCCGGGGTCAGGCGAGCAGTTGCAGCTCGGCCAACTGGGTCTCTGGCGCGCCGTGGTTGGCGGTGATGACCAGGCGGTAGCGCGAGTACGACGCGCTTCCCGTGATGGCGAACGGGCGGGTCTGGCGGCGGTCGGGGAAGTCGATGTTCGTGCGGGTGTCGACTGTCGTCCAGGTGGTGCCGTCGTTCGAGCCCTGCAAGCTCCAATCACGAGGGTCTCGGGCCGGGAAGTCGTTGGCGGACGTCAGGGTGTACTGCTTGACCGCCGCCGGCGCGGTTGGCTGGCCGGTGATGGTGGCGGTATTCGCGAACGTGAGCCACTTCGTGAGCGACGTGTCGTCGGTGAGGGCGGCGCGGGTCTCGTTCGGCGGGTTCTCGCCGGTGACGGTGACCGTGCCGCCGGTGGCCCGGTCGGTCAGCCGGGCCGGGGCGGCGGTGCCGGTGGTGAGCGACGGCGGGATGGCCGCGTCGCCGGTGCCCCAGGACGACGGGCTCGGGCCCATGGTGAAGGCGAGCGTGCCGCCGGCCAGCAGGTCGGCGTGGGTGAGGTAGTTCTTGGCGTAGGCGACGCCGTTGCGCGTGGCGCTCTGGATGTAGCGGTTGGTGTCGCTCACGCCGGGCGCGCTGACCGTGAGCGTACGGCCGTTCTCCAGGGTGATCGTGGCCTTGGCGAAGAGCGGGGCGCCGATGGTGTAGTCGGTGCTGCCCATCCGGGCCGGGTAGAAGCCGAGCGCGCTGAAGATGTACCACGCCGACATCTGGCCGTTGTCCTCGTCGCCGAGGTAGCCGTTGCCGGTGCCGGCACCCGAGCTGTAGAGCTTGGTCAGCACATTGCGCACCTGGTTCTGCGTTTTCGCCGGGGTGCCGGCGTAGTTGTACATGTAGAGCATGTGGTGGATCGGCTCGTTGGCGTGCGCGTACTGGCCCATGTTGGTGTCGTAGGCCTCGCGCATCTCGTGGATGACGCCGCCGTAACAGCCGGGCAGGTAGTCGCGGGAGGCGGCGAGCACCGAGTCGATTTTCGCGGAAAGCTGGGCGCGTCCGCCGTACAGGTTGGCCATGCCCTGCGGGTCCTGCGGCGCCGGGAGGGCGTAGTGGTAGGCGTTGCCCTCGGTGTACTCGCAGCCCCACGACTGGGGTTTGAAGTCGGCGTCGCTCGTACGCCAATTGCCGTTGCTCTGCCGGCCGCGGAAGAAGCCGACCGATGGCGAATAGAGGTTGGCGTAATCGAGGGTGCGATTGCGGAAGTACGCGGCGTCGTCGGTCTTCCCGAGCGCGATGGCCATCTGGTAGATCCCGAAGTCGCTGGTGGCGTCCTCGATCGTCCAGGACAGAGAGTCTCCGCGTACGTCGGACGGCAGGTACCCCTTGAACGGCGAGACCTGTAGCCCCGAGCGGCCGTTCGCGGTCGGCGAGTAGACGGTCGCGTTCTTCACCGCCGAGGCGTAGGCGGCCTGGTAGTCAAAATTCCGGACCCCTTTCACGTACGCGTCGGCGAACGCCAGATCCTGATCGGTGCCGGGCATGACCGCCTTGTTCCACGGGCCCGACCAGCTCGGCGTCCAGCCGGCCGTCTTGTACACGTTGACGAACCCGTCGAGCATCTCGCCGGTCCTCGTCGGCGACAGCAAGGTATAGAGCGGCCAGACGGCGCGGGCGGTGTCCCAGAAGCCGTTGTTGACGTACATCTGGCCGTCGCGGAGCTGGTTGTCGTACGGGCTGAAGAACTTGCGGACGCCGCCGACCATCTCGGAGCGGTTGTTCGGATACATGTAGACGCGGTACAGGTTCGAGTAGAAGGTGACCAGCTGATCGGTGGTGGCACCCTCGATCGCCACCTTGCCGAGGACGGCGTTCCATTGGGCGGCTGCTTCGTCCCGTACCGAATCAAGGGTTTTCGAACCCACCTCCTGCGCGAGATTCGCCGCGGCCTGGGCCACCCCGATCCAGGATGTCCCCATCCGCAGCGTGACCTGTTCGCCGGCCGTGGTGGCGAAGCGGATCCAGCTGGTGGCGCCGCCGCCGGAGACCTGGCCGGTGGCGACGATGGCGTGGTCGACGGTGGCCGAGAAGTAGAGCCGCTGCCCGTTCTGGTCGGCGTACCCGGAGATGGTGCGCCCGGCGGTGTCGACGCCGAACGAGCCGCCCGCGCTGTCGATGGTGTCGAAGAGGATCACCGCGTCGGAGGCGGCCGGGAACGTGAAGCGCATGACCCCGGCGTGATCGGTCGGCGCGATCTCGGCCGTGATCCCGTACGTGTCAAGACTTGTCTTGTAGTAGTGGGCCTTCGCGACCTCGTTGGCGTGCGCGAAGGTGGACTTGCGCGCGTCCGGCGTGGCCTTGACGCCGCCGGTCATCGGCATCACCTGCAGCTGCCCGTAGTCGGCGACCCACGGGCTCGGCTCGTGACTGATCGCGAAGCCCTGCACCGTGGACGCGCTGTATTGGTAGAGCCAGCCGTCGCTGTTGCCGTTGGTCACTGGCGTCCAGAAGTTGAAGCCGTTGGGCACGGTCGCGCCGGGGAAGGTGTTGCCGCGCGAGTAGCTGAAATCCGAGTTGGAGCCGCGGCGGGTGTCGACGTAATCGGCCAGCGCGGCGGCCGGGGCGTCGGCGGTGATGCTCAGGTCGTCGAAGTACCCGCGGAACGTGCCGGTGCCCTCGGGCTTGTCGTAGCCGATCAGCACGCGGTCGATCGTCTTGCCGGCGACCGTCCGGCCGATCGCCGAGGTGACGTAGTTCCAGGTGTTGAAGCTCAGCACGCTGCCGCTGCCCTGCAAGCGCGGGTGCAGGCGGACGCCGTGCTGGTCGACCGCGCCGGAGTCGCGCAGGAACGTGCCGTCGGTGAACGCGAGGTCGACCGCGACGTCGAGGTTGCCGCCGCTCTGCGGATACACCCAGTAGGACAGCGTGGTGGCGGCGGTGACCGGCAGGTCGACGTCGAAGATCCGGTTGTACGAGTAGCTCGTGGTGGCGCTGGTGTCGGCCCCGGAGTACATCAGCGCGGTGACGCCGGAGTGCGCGGTCTCGGTGCGGGTGCCGCTCTCCATGGCGGTCAGGCCGCAGCAGTAGCCGCCGACGCCGGAGCTGCTCTCGACGCTGTTGGTCCAGGTGGGCTGGGGCTGGCCGGGCTCGAAGCCGGTGACGAGGCCGGCGACGGGCTCGGCGGCGGCGCGGGCGGGGACGGTGACGAGCTCGGCGGCGGCCGCGGCGCGGGCGGGGACGGTGATCGACGCGGCGGTGAGGAGGACGGCGAGCAGTTGTTTGAACATGGGACTCCTTCGGGAGTGGGAAACCCATGACAACGTTGTCGCCCGGCCCGGAAGGCAGTCAAGGGGTTCGATACATCTCTGCACGGTTGCACCACCCGCCGCCTTACGCTCGGGTCATGCTCCGAGCCGTGATCGTGGACGTCGACGACACCCTGTGCCTGACCGAGGCCGCCTCGTACGACCTGGAGAACGAGGTGCTCGCGCTGATGGGCCGCGCCCCGATGACCCGCACGGTGCACCTGGCCACGTGGGGCGAGCCGCTGCTGGACGCCATGCCGCACCGGTCGCCCGGCGTCGACCTGAGCCGCTTCGCCGAGCTGTTCCCCGCCGTGAACCGGCGCTACCTCGCCGAGGGCCGGCTCGATGTGATCCCGCCGGAGAACCTCGCCGCCCTCGACTCGCTGGCCGCGGACGGCCGCACCGTCCTGCTGCTCACCTCGCGGGCCGAGGCCGAGGTGCGGCACCTGCTCGAGCCCGGCCACGCCCTGGCCGCCCGGGTGACCGGCGCCTACCACCAGGGCAACACCCGGTTCCGCAAGCCCGACCCGAGGGTCTTCGACGAACTGCTCGCCGAGACCGGGTTCCGGCCGGGCGAGTGCGTCTACGTCGGCGACTCGCCGGGCGACGCGGTGGCCGCCGGCGGGGCCGGCATCCGCTTCATCGCCTGCCTGCAGAGCGGCGTACGCCGGCTCGACGAGTTCGACGCCCGGCACGTCACGGCCGCGGTCGCCACGTTTCCCGAGATCATCCCGGCGATCCGGGCGCTCGACATGCGTCCTCGCGGGTCTACTGTCGTCCGATGAAGGTTGTGGTCTGAGTCACGAAGGCACGTGGCAGGCCGCCGTGGATGCCGTACGCGATCTCGTCCCGGCCGATCTCACGCTGCTGCACGTGATCGACGTGAACACGGTGCAGGCCGTCGCCGGCGCCCGCGCCATCGCCGCGTGCGCCGACGCCCGCCACCGCCACCGCCGCGTTGACCGAGGCCCGCGCGTGGCGCTCACCAGTTGAGGGACACGCACGTCGCGCAGTAGTTGGGCAGGATGGTGTACGGCTTCCGCAGGAAGATGACCGGGTCGCCGACCAGGCGGTCGTTGACCGCGAGCGGAGCGCTGCTGGCGGTTCGGTCCGCGGCGGTGTCGATGCGGACGCAGGCGACCCGCGTCTCCGTGTCGCGCATCAGGCAGAAGGCGAACGGCGGCACCGGGTTGGCCCGCGGCAACACGTCGGCGATCACGTCGGTCATCCCGTACGACTGGAGCTTGTTGCCGGTGACCATCGGCACCGTGCCGTCATTGAGGAACAGCGCGATCCCGTAGTTGAATCTCGTCTGGAACGGCTCGCAGAGCTCCATGTGCGCGGGCACCAGGTAGTGGCCCTGCGCGTCGACGGTGACCGACCCGAACGAGCCCGTCGCGCAGCTCGCCGGGACCCAGATCGTGGTGGCGCGAGCCACGCCGGGCAGGCCGGCGAGCAGGGCGGCGGTCACGGCCGCGATCAACGCCGGCGTTCTTCTCATCATGTCGGCCGGTTCTCCTCGGTGGGCAGCCAGGCGTCGGGCGGCACCGCGCCGGCGGCGCCGAGCGCCAGCGCGAGCTGGAAACGGTTGCGCACGCCCATGCGGTCCATCAGGGCACGCAACGTGTACGCGACCGTGCGCGGGCTCAGCCCGAGCTCGTCGGCCGCCGTCTGATCGGTGTGGCCGAGGGCGAGCAGACCGACCAGCGCGCTCTCCCGCGGCGACAGGTCGATCGGAATCACCTCCTGGCGGTGGGGGTCGCGGCCCTGTGCCCAGAGCCGCTCGAACAGGGAGCAGAGGGCCGCCACGAACGACTCGTCGGCGACCTCGACGTAGCCCCGCTCCAGGTCGAGCGGGTCGGCCGGGAACAGGGCGACCTTGCGGTCGAAGACCATCAGCTTCATCGGCGGCGCGGTCACGTACCGCACCGGGCCCAGCGGCACCGGCGGCGCGGCGGTGGCGGGCCGTGGCCGCTCGCGGTCGATGACCCGCAGCCGTACGCCCCGCGCGGCCAGCCGCCTGTCCACCGGCTGCGCGGCCGACATCGACTCGGCGCTGATCACCGGCTCGTTGTTGATGGTCAGGTGCTCATGGCGCTCCACGGCGGCCAGCTGCGCGACTCGCCGGCGGGTGGCCGCCCGGCTCGGCCACAGCCGGGCGTGCCGGTCGGGCGGACCCAGCCCGGCGAGCCCCTCGATGGTGGCGAAGTGTTGCCGCCACCGGTCGGCCGCCGGCGGCGGAGGCGGTTGCCGCCGCCGGAGGAGCCGGGCGACCTCGTCCGGTTCGCGTGCCGCCCACACCGCCCCCGCGGCGGCGATGGCGCCGGCCGCCGCGAGCTCGTCCAGCGCCGACTTCGTCCGGGCCTTCGCCAGGCCGAGCTCGCGGGCCAGCCGGTGCCCGTCGGCCGGGCCGAGCAGGACCAGCGCCCGGTAGACCAGGTCGGCGTCGGCCGACAGGCCCCACCGGGTGAGCGCCGGGATCACCCCCGTGTCCGCCGGCATACTTCACCCCCGCCACTGTGGCCGGTCGCCCCCGTGATGACCGGCGGGATCAGAACACCATTCATCGGCGGCCGGCGGAACCCTCGCGCGGCAGATTGCGGAATCCTGCAACCGCCCACCGCACCGGCCGTCCCGTGCACTCGGTGGGCCGGTCACCGACTACCCCCAGGGAACTGTCAGCCCGGCCCAAGAAACCGGCAGTAGAAGGGAGGGGTGACCATTCCCGAACAGTTCACCTATCAGCCCGCCCCGGGCGGGTGGCCACCGCCGGGTCAGTGGCAGCAGTATCCGCAACCGCAGCCTCCGCAGCCTCCGCCGGGGCATCGGAGGGGGCGGCTGGTCGCCGCGATCGGCGGTGGCGTCGCCCTGCTCGCGATGGTCGGCGCGGCCGGCTTCGCCGCGGGCTGGTCGCTGCGTCCGGTCGTCTCGCCGCAGTCCTCCGCCAACTCGGCGCCCGTCCTGCCGTTCAACCCCGGCGACGGGAACGGCTCGCCCTTCGGCGGCAACCAGAACGGCGGCCCGGGCGGCGCGGGCGGCCCGGGCGGCGCGGGCGGCCCGGGCGGCGCGAGCGGCAACCAAGGCGGCCTGGGCGGACCGGGCGGACCGGGCGGCGCGGACGGCGCCTCGGACGGGCCGTCCGACAGCCAGATCTCCGCGGTGGCGGCCAAGGTCGATCCCGCCCTGGTCGACATCGACACGGTCCTCGGCGCCCAGAACGCCGCGGCCGCCGGCACCGGCATCGTGATCAGCCCGGACGGCGTGGTGCTGACCAACAACCACGTCGTCGCCGGCGCCACCAGCATCACCGTCACCGACGTCGGCAACCGGCAGAGCTATCGGGCCGCCGTCATCGGCTACGACCGCTCCGGCGACATCGCCGTGCTGAAGCTCTCGCACGCCGCGGGCCTGGCCACCGCCACGCTCTCCACCGCCGCGGTCCACGCCGGCCAGCAGGTCGTCGCCATCGGCAACGCCGGCGGCGCCGGCGGCACCCCGAGCGCGGTCGGCGGCGTGATCACCGCGCTCCACCAGTCGATCACCGCGCAGGACGAGGCGAGCGGCTCGTCCGAGCGGCTCACCGGCCTCATCCAGGTCGACGCCCCGATCCAGGCCGGCGACTCGGGCGGCCCGCTGCTGAACACCTCGGGCGAGGTGATCGGCGTCGACACCGCGGCGTCGGCAAGCTTCCAGTACCAAGCCGGCGGCGGCCAGGGCTTCGCGATCCCGATCGCCACCGCCATGACCATCGCCGGACAGATCCGCGCCGGCAAGGCCTCCGACGTCGTCCACATCGGCGCCACCGCGTACCTCGGCGTCGAGACGGCCGGCAGCAACAACCGCGGCTTCGCCGGCGCCGGCGGCCCGGTCGTCCTCGGCGTCGTCCAGGGCTCCCCCGCCGAGTCGGCCGGCCTGACCCGCGGCGACGTGATCGTCTCGGTCGCCGGCACCACGGTCGACGACGCCACGGCGCTGACCTCGGTGCTCGACCGCTATCACCCCGGCGACAAGGTCAAGATCGCCTGGACCGACCTGAACGGCCGGTCCCACTCCGCCTCCGCGAAGCTGGCCACCGGCCCGGTCGGCTGAGCTCTCCCGCGGCTGTGGACGACGGCCGGAAGATGTCATACCCGGCTGCTTCAATGGGCCCCACCCAAACGAGGGTGGGGCTCAACGCACGGGCTCGACGCACGGGCTCGACGCACGGGCTCAACGCACGGGCTCGACGCACGGGCTCAACGCACGGGCTCAACGCACGGGCTCAACGCACGGGCTCAACGCACGGGCTCGACGCACGGGCTCAACGCACCGGATCGACGCACCGGATCGACGCCGGCGCTTGTCCCCCGTGCGAGCTACCCCCAACTGTCCACCGCGCGGGGATTATTTCGGGCCGAGAGATCCATAGCGTTTGACCTGTCCGCGGCGCCCGGTCGCGGGATCTCCCGAAGGAGTAGTCATGCGCCTGGTGAAGCAGCTCGTCGTTGTGATCGCGGTCAACCTGGCCGGCGGTCAGGCGTCCGCCGCGGCGGGCTGGAACGTGCCGCTCACCCTGATCCTCGGCCTGGCCACGGCGGCGCTGGCGATTCTCGCGTACCGATGGATCGTCGGCCGGACCGAGAAACGCGCCGTCGGCGAGCTCGCCCGCACGGGCGCCGCCGGCCGCCTGGGCCGCGGCCTCCTGCTCGGGACCGGGATGTTCGCCGCGGTGATCGCCAACATCGCCTTCCTCGGCGGGTACGAGGTGCTCGGCTGGGGCTCGCTGGCCGGCGCGATCGCGCTGTTCGGGTTCTCGGCGGCCGCGGCGGTGACCGAGGAGCTGCTCTTCCGCGGCGTCCTCTTCCGGATCGTGGAAGGGCGCTTCGGCTCCTGGGCCGCGCTCCTGTTCACGTCCGCCTTGTTCGGGTCGGCGCACCTGCTCAACGCGCACGCCAGCCTGTGGGGCGCGATCGCCATCGCCATCGAGGCCGGCGGCATGCTGGGCGCCGCCTACGTCGCCACCCGCAGCCTGTGGCTGCCCATCGGCCTGCACTTCGGCTGGAACTTCGCCGAGGGCGCGATCTTCGGCACCGCGGTCTCCGGCACCGACGCGCCGCAGGGCCTGCTGCACAGCACGATGTCCGGGCCAATGCTGCTCAGCGGCGGCGAGTTCGGGCCCGAGGGGAGCATCTACACCGTGCTGGCCGGCGCGATCGCAACGATCGTCTTCATGTGGCTGGCCCGCCGGCGCGGCCACATCGTGCCCCGCCGCCGTCGTGGCGCCGACGTTGCCCCGGCCGCCGCGGCGACAATGGGCGGCGGAGATCGGGCGGTAACCTCCGCCCAGACGGGAGTTGAGATGGGTTCTGACCAATCCCCGGGCGTCCGGTGATCGACCTCCGGCACATCCCGGATCGCTGGCGTCGCCTCGACGTCACGGTCCGGGATCTCCCGTTGGGGCTGGCGTTGATCGTGGCTGCGGTGACGCCCGGGCTACGCGGCAAGGGCACCCAGCTCGGCGACCTGCCCGACCGGCCGTGGGACGCGCTGACCGCCCTGGTGGTCGCCCTCGAGTGCCTGCCGCTGGCCGTGCGCCGCCGCCGGCCGCTGCTCTGCCTCCCGCTGGTCTCGGCCGGCTTCGCCCTCGACCAGCTCCGCGGATACCACACCACGGCCGGCGCGGCGCTGCCGATCGCGCTGGTGAGCACGGCCGCCCACCTGGAGCGGTACCGGCGCACGACGATGGTGGCCGCGTCGGTCGCCTACCTGCTGCTGGCGGTGGCGCTCGACCGCACCGGATCGTCCGAGGGCCTGGCCGGGTTCGTCACGTTCTACGTGCTCCTGGCCATCTCGTGGGGCATCGGGAGCTGGCTGCGGACGACCCGGATCGCCGAGGCCGAGCGCCGCCGCCACATCGCCGAGGCCACCCGTACGGCCGAGCGCACCCGCATCGCCCGCGAGCTGCACGACGTGGTGACCCACCACGTGACGGCGATGGTCGTGCAGGCCGAGGCGGCGCGCTACCTGACCGCCGCGCCGGAGCGCCTCGACGAGACCCTGACCGCCGTCACCGACACCGGCCGGCGCGCCATCGCGGATCTGCGGCACCTGCTCGACCTGCTCAAGCCCGACCACGACGCCGAGCCGCGCACGCCCTCGGCCGGCGATCTCGGCGAGCTGGTGGAGCAGATCCGGCGGGCCGGCCAGCCGGTGGAGCTCACCGAGGAGGGCAGCGCCCGGTCGTCCGGCGGCGCGGAGGTCGCGGCCTACCGGGTGGTGCAGGAAGCCCTCACGAACGCCCTCAAGTACGCCCACGGAAGTCACACGGAGGTGCGGGTGCGGCACGGCGCCAGGGAGATCACGGTCGAGGTCAGCAACGACGGCTCGGGGTCGGACGCGGCGTCGCCCGGCGGGAGCGGCCGCGGGCTGGCCGGCCTGCGCGAGCGGATCGACCTGCTGGGCGGCGAGTTCACCGCCGCGGAACGGCCCGGCGGCGGTTTCGTGGTCCGGGCGACGATCCCGGCCGGGAGCGCCGCATGACCGGGCCGATCCGGGTGCTGGTCGCCGACGACCAGGCGTTGATCCGCACCGGCTTCGCGACGATCATCGGCGCCCAGCCGGATCTCGAGGTGGTCGGCGAGTGCGGCGACGGCCGGGCGGCGGTCGATCTGGCGGTCCGGCTGCGGCCGGACGTGGTGGTGATGGACGTACGGATGCCGGTGCTCGACGGCATCGAGGCCACCCGCCTGCTGGCCGGCTCGGGGGTGCCCGACCCGGTCAAGGTCCTGGTGGTGACGACGTTCAACCTCGACGAGTACGTCTACGAGGCGCTGCGCGCCGGCGCCAGCGGTTTCCTGCTCAAGGACGCCCCGCCGCCGCAACTGCTGCAGGGCATCCGCACGGTGGCCGCCGGCGCCGCGCTGCTCGCCCCCGAGGTGACCCGCCAGCTCGTGGGGCGGTACGCCGCCCGGATCCGCCCGGCCGGCGGCACGCCCGGCGAGATCCCGCTGACGCCGCGCGAGCTGGAGGTCCTGCGACTGATCGCCGAGGGCCTCTCCAACGGCGAGATCGCGGCGGCCCTGGTGATCAGCCACGAGACCGTGAAGACGTACGTGTCCCGCATCCTGACGAAGCTGGACCTGCGCGACCGCGTCCAGGCCGTGGTGTACGCCTACCGCCACGGCCTGGTCACGTGAGCGCCGCCGTTAGGCGAGCCCGCTGATCTCGGCCACCTCGGCCGGGGTCAGCCGCAGCCCCGCCGCCGCGACGTTCTCCTCCAGGTGGGCGACCGAGCCGGTCCCCGGGATCGGCAGGATCGACGGCGAGCGGGCCAGGAGCCAGGCCAGGACGATCTGGTACGCCGTCACGCCGTACTTCTCCGCGGCGGCCCGCACCGCGGGCTGGTCCTCGTGGCCGGAGATCGGCGCCCACGGCAGGAACACCAGGCTCTCCTGTTCACAGAGGTCGACCAGCGACTCCGACCGGCGGTCGTCGGGGTTGTACCTGTTCTGGATGGAGACGATCGGCGTGACGCGCTGAGCCGCGCGCAGCTGCTCCTCGGTGACGTTGGAGACGCCGAGGTGCCGGATCTTGCCCTGCTCCTTGAGCTCGGCCAGCGCGCCGATCGACTCCTCGATCGGCACCTTCGGGTCGGGCCGGTGGAACTGGTAGAGCGGGATCTGCTCGAGCCGCAGCCGGCGCAGGCTGCCCTCGAGCGCCGCCCGCAGGTGCTCCGGCCGCCCGTCCGGCACCCACTGGCCGGGGCCGGGGCGCACCAGGCCGCCCTTGGTCGCGATGACCAGGTCGTCCGGGTACGGGTGGAGGGCCTCGGCGATCAGCATCTCGCTGACGTCCGGGCCGTACGAGTCGGCGGTGTCGATGAAGTTGACGCCGAGCTCGACCGCCCGGCGCAGGACGGCCTTGGCCTCGTCGCGGCTCTTGGGCTCGCCCCAGATGCCGTCGCCGGTGATGCGCATCGCGCCGAATCCGAGGCGGTTGACGGTGAGGTCACCGCCGAGGTCGATCGTGCTCAATGGTGTGCTCACGCCGACAAACCTAGCGCCCGAACGAGAAGCGGCGCTTCTTCCGCGGGCGGATGCCCTGCAGGGCGTTCGCGCCCTGCCGCAGCAGCCGGGTGGTGCGGCTCGGCCCGCGCCGCCGCTCCACGGTCTCGCTCAGCTTGCGGGCGCCGGCCGCGGCCAGCGGAACGGCGATGGCCATGATGACGAAGCGTCGAATGAGGTTGGGGATCATAAAGTGCTGGTTACCCAAAAGCGCCCGCGCCATGCGTCGGGGATACTCGACCGCATGAGTCTGGAGAAGACCGCATGAGCCTGGAGAAGGTCGTCTTCGGCTTCTTCGTGCTGCTGGCCGCGACCCTGAACTTCGGGTTCTTCATCGGCGACATCGCCGACCCGGCGCTGCACAACGTCTACGAGCTGTTCGCGGCCGTGGTGGTCAGCCTGATCGCCACCGTGCTGAAGTTCGGCGACCGCACCCAGATCGGCGCGGTGCACCTGGCCACCAGCCTGGTCGCCGACCTGCAGCTGATCGCGGCGGCGCTGATGTGGGCGTACGCGTCGCAGATCTCCTCCGCGGGGCTGGACGCCAAGGCGATGGCGGGCGTGGTTTCGCTCTCCGGCGGCGCGCTGCTCGCCAACCTCGTCTCGGTGGTCCTGCTGGTGATCGAGACCACGACCTTCCACCGCCGATGAGCGGGGCGCGGCGCCGCCGCTTCTCCCCGCGCTACGCCGAGGCGTCACCGACGATCTTCCTGCTGCTGCGGCGGATGCGGGCGCCGCTGATCGTGCTGATCGTGATCTTCTCGGTCAGCGTCCTCGGCCTGTCGCTGATCCCCGGGCAGGACGCGGCCGGCCGGCCCACCCGGATGACCGTCTTCGACGCCTTCTACTTCATGAGCTACACCGCCACGACGATCGGCTACGGCGAGCTGCCGGCTCCGTTCACCGGCGCCCAGCGACTGTGGGTGACGGCGAGCATCTACCTGACGGTGATCGGCTGGGCGTACGCGATCGGCTCGCTGCTGGCGCTGCTGCAGGACCGGGCGTTGCGGCAGGCGATCGCGTTGCGGCGGTTCAGCCGTACGGTGCGGCGGCTGCGCGAGCCGTTCCTGCTGCTGGCCGGCTACGGGCAGACCGGGCGGATCCTGGGCCGGGCGCTCGACTCGCTCGGCCACCGGATGGTCGTGCTCGACCTGCAGGCCGAGCGGGTCGACGCGCTGGACATCGACGCCTACCACGCGGACGTGCCGGGCCTGGTCGGCGACGCCGCCGACCCGCGCACCCTGGATCTGGCCGGGCTGGCGCACCCGTGCTGCGAGGGCGTGCTGGCGCTGACCGACAACGACGAGGTCAACCTGGTGGTGACGATGACCGCCGCGCTGCTGCGCCCCGGGCTGCCGGTGGTCGCGCGCACCGTGTCGCCGGCCATCGAGCACCGGATGCGGGCGTTCGGTTCGCCGTCCGTCGTCAACCCGTTCGACCGGTTCGGCGACCACCTCCGGCTGGCGCTGCACGCGCCCGCCTCACACCAGTTGTTGTCCTGGCTGGTCGGTGGCCCCGGGGCGGAGTTGCCGGAACCGAGCCGGGTCCCGGCCACCGGGCGCTGGGTGGTGTGCGGGTACGGCCGGTTCGGTCGCAAGGTGGTCGAGGACCTCCGCGCCGACGGCCTCGACGTCACGATCATCGACCTGGCCGAGCAGCACGACGATGAGCACCGGGACGAGCATGGGGACGAGCGCGGGGACGAGCCGGCGATCATCGTGGGCGACGCCTCCGACCCGGCGGTGCTGCGCCGGGCCCGGCCGGCCGAGGCGGTCGGCTTCGTCGCCGGGACCGACAACGACACCACCAACCTCTCCCTGGTCGCGGCGGCCCGCCGGCTCAACTCCGGCCTGTTCGTCGCCGCGCGGCAGAACCGTCCGGCCAGCGCGCCGCTGTTCGAGGCGGCCGACGTCGACTGGGTGGTGGTGCCGGCCGAGGTGGCGGCCCGCGAGATCTACGCCCAGCTGAGCACGCCGCTGTTGTGGCGCTTCCTGCGGGAGATGCCGGGCCGCGGGGACGCGTGGGCGCAGCGGTTGCTCGGCCGCCTCCAGGCGCACTGCGGCAGCCGCCTGGGCAGCGTGTGGAAGGCCACCCTGACCGGCGCGGAGGCCCCGGCGCTCGGCCACTGGCTGCGCCGTGGCGACGCCCGCCTCGGCGACCTGCTGCGCAGCCCGCGCGACCGGGACCAGCCGGTCGCGGCCGTGCCGCTGATGGTGCTGCGCGGCGACGACGCGGTGCTCGGCCCGGAGGACGACGAGCGGCTGGCCGAGGGCGACCAGATCCTGTTCGTGGGCAGCCCCGCGTCCCGGCGGGCGCTGACCGACACCATGATCAACCACACGGTGAGCGAGTACGTCCTGTACGACCGGACCGTCCCGGCCGGCTGGCTCTGGCAGCGGGCGACCGGCCGCTTCCCGCACGCCGGCTAGCTTCCGGCAATCACAGGTGGCACCACGGGGTGTGACTGGCGTAACTTCCGATTAGCTCTGTGGATGGAAGGACCCGCTTGACCGCCCTCTTCGGCACGTCGGCGGGGTCACTCTCGGATCTCGAGGTGATCTCGCAGCTCGGGCGCGGGGCCGACACGGTCGTCTACCGGGTGCGCCGCCTCGGCGCCGAGTACACGCTGAAGATGCTGACCTCCACCGACGCGCGGGCCCTGACCACCGTGCGCCGCGAGGCCGCGCTGCTCGGCTCGGTCGGCCACCCGCTGCTCCCGCGGATCTTCGAGGTCGGCCAGGCCTCGACCGGGCCCTATCTGATCCTCGAGTACATCGACGGCTTCCCGCTGTCGCAGACACTGCGCGGCGGCCGGCTCGACGAGCACGCCGCCGTGCGCCTGGCGATGGACGTGGTGGAGCCGCTCGCCGCCGCCCACCGGGCCGGCCTGGTCCATCGCGACGTCAAACCGGACAACGTGATCGTCGAGCCGATCGGCACCGGCCGGCTGATCGACTTCGGCCTGGCCGCGCGGGGCGGGGCGCACGAGGGCGTCGCCGGGACGCTGCTCTACAGCGCCCCCGAGCAGACCGGCATGCTCAAACGTCCGGTCGACGGCCGCTCCGACCTGTACGCCCTCGGCGTGCTGCTCTACGAGTCCCTGACCGGCCAGGTCCCGTACTACGCGAAGGACGCCGGCGAGCTGATCCGGCTGCACGCCACCGCGCCCATCCCCGACGCGCGGGAGCTGTGCCCCGAGCTGTCCGCCACGATGGCCGCGATCGTCGCGACGCTGATGGCCAAGGATCCCGACGACCGCTACCAGAGCGGCGAGGCCCTGCTGGCCGACCTGCGCCGGCTGGCCGAGCAGCCGCGGGCGAGCTTCGCGGTCGCCTCCGACCAGCGGGGGGTGCAGCCGAGCGGCCCGGAGCGCCTGGTCGGCCGGGACGACGAGGTGGTCACGCTGGCCCACCGCTGGCTGCGGGCTCGCGACGGCGGCGGGGGCGCCGTGATCGTCGAGGGTCAGGGCGGCGCCGGCAAGACCCGCCTAGTCCGCGAGCTGACCAACGCGGTCGCCTCGGACGGCGACCTCACCCTGTACGGCAAGTGCGTGCCGGACGACCCGGTGCCGCTGGCGCCCCTGCGCGGCGCGGTCGAGCGGCACCTGCGGAGCGTGGAACGGCTCCCTCCGCCAGAGCGGGAACGCGCCGTCGAGCAGCTGCGCCGGGCCGCCGGGCGCGGCGGCCCGCTGCTGCGGACCCTGTCGCCGCTGCTCGCCGCCCTGGTGCAGGCGCCCGAGCTCGGCGAGCAGAACCGCCACGAGCAGTTCGTCAACGCGGTCGCGGCGTTTCTCGTCGGGCTGGCCGAGGAGTTCGGGTCGGCCGTGCTGCACATCGACGACGTGCAGTGGCTCGACGAGCCGACCCGGCGGGTGCTGCAGCGGGTGAGCGGCCGGCTGCCGGTCACCCCGCTGCTGGTCATCGCGACCAGCCGGGACGACGCCGGCAACGCGGCCGCGCTCGACCGGTTCCGCGCCGACATGGACGCCGCCCTCGACACCCGGATCCCGCTCGGCCCGCTCGAGCCGGACGCGGTCGAGCAGCTGGTCACCGAGCACCTGGGCGCCGTACGCCTGCCCGGCGAGCACATCGCCGAGCTGGCCGCGCGGGCCGGCGGCAACCCGTTCACCATCGGCGAGTACGTCCGCGCCGTCCTGGACGCCGGGCTGGTCACCCCATCGTGGAACGGCTGGCGGCTCGACCTGCCGAGCCTGGATCGGCTCGAGCTCTCCGGCGACGCGGTCGACCTGGTGCTCCAGCGCATCGACGGCCTCGGCGGCGACAGCCACCGGCTGCTGGCGGCCGGCGCGGCGGCCGGCCGGTGGTTCCCGGCCGAGCTGGCCGCGGCGGTCTGCGACATCGACCCGCGCCGGGCCCGCTCGCTGCTCGCCGAGGCGGAGTCCCGGCGGCTGGTGGCCGCCGCCGGCACGGACGGGTATCGCTTCCTGCACGACCGGATCCGCGAGGCGCTGCTCGTCGGCCTGGACGAGGCCGCGCTGCGCGGGCTGCACCAGCGCATCGCCGAGGTGCTGGACGCGGCCGCGCCCGGCGACCCCCGCTACATCTACGCCGTCGCCCGGCACTACGCGCTCGGCGAGACCGGGCGCCGCCCGCAGCGCGTGTACTACAGCGGCTTCGCGGCCGGGCGGCTGGCGCTGGCCGAGCACGCCCCGGCCGAGGCCCGCGAGTTCCTCGAGGTCGCCGCGCGGGCGGCGGCCGGCGCGGGCGTCACCCCGCCGCCCGACTTCTTCCTCGCGCTCGGCACCAGCTGCGCGCGCTCCGGCCGGTTCGCCGAGGCGCACCACCATCTCGACCAGGCGCTGCGCGGCGAGCCCGACCGGCTGGGCCGGGCCGAGATCCTGGCCCAGGCGGCGATGGTCCACAACAGCGCGTGGAACCCCGACCAGGCGTTCGAAGCATGCCGTCGCGGCCTGGCCGAGCTGGGCTCGCCGCTGCCGCGCGGCCGGGCCGGCCTCGCCCTGACCACACTCTGGTCGGTGCTGGTCGGCCTGTTCATCGGCCGCACCAAGCTGGGCTTCGGCAACGCGAGCGGGCGCACCCGGGAGCGCTACCGGCTGGAGGCGGTGCTCTGCGACATCGCGACGCTCGCGCTGTCGATGCGGATGCGCCGGATCATGCGCGCGGTGCTGAGCCTGCGCGCCCTGCACCCGATCAACCGGCTCGGCCCGGGCCGGGAGTACGCCCAGCACATGGCCGGCCTCGGGGTGATCGCCGACGTGGCCGGCCGGCGCAAGCTCGCGACCGGCCTCTACGACCGGGCCGCCGAGGTCGCGGCCCAGGTCGGCGACCCCGAGCTGGTCGGATTCGTGGAGTGGAAGCGCGGCGCGGGCGGCTATCTGAGCGGCCATGACGAAGAGACCCAGCTCTGGAGCCGGGCCCTGCTCGAGCACGAGCGGTGGCTCGAGCTGGGCGACTACCTCACCGGCGTCTCCACGATGAGCATGCAGTTCTTCAAGCGCGGCTGCACCGCCGAGGCCGAGGCCTGGTATAGGCGGGGACGCGCGCGGCTGGGCCCGGGCGCCGAGGCCGAGGGCGCGGCGATCGGGGCCGTGGCCGCCGTGCTCGCCGCGCTGCGGGGACGCTCCGAGGAGACCGCCGCCCGGCTCGAGGAGCTGCGCCGGTTCCTGCGGGCCAACCCCGACAACCCCATGCAACTGATCAATCTGTACGGCGCCCAGATGGTCGCCCTGGTCGAGCAGGGGCAGCTGGGCGAGCCGTTCGAGCGGCTCGCCGCCGAGTTCGCGACGCTCGGGCTGAGGCCGAAGGCCATGGTCCCCGAGCAGCGGGTCTACTACGTGTGGGAGGCGCTGGGCCGGCTCGCCAAGTGCCGCGCCGACCCGGGCGCCGACCGGGCCGCGACGAAGGCCGCCGTGGCGGCGCTCGCCACCATGGCCAACACCAAGCCGCTGCGCGCCTTCGAGCTGGTCACCCGCGCCGACCTGGAGGTGCTCGAAGGCCGGCCGGAGGACGCGCTGCGCACCCTGAGCGGCGTCGAGGTGGCGCTGGTGCCGCTGGACGCGCCGCTGATCGCGTACGAGGCGGCCCGGGTGCGCGCCCGCGCGCTGATCGCCCTCGACCAGCGGTCCTCGGCCGTGCAGCAGGCCAAGCTGGCCCAGATGATCGCCGTCGAGCAGCAGTGGCCGCAGCGCTCCCAATGGGTCTCGGACGAGTTCCGGGTGAGCGGGCACGCGTCGACCGAGCCCGGCTCGATCACGGTCACCGGCGCCGGCCCGGCCGAGCCCCGGACGCCGGACAGCGACCCCGGCCGATACCAGCGGCGGCTGGAGGCGCTCCAGCAGGTCAGCCTGGCCTCGGCGACGGTGCTGGACCCGTCCGCGCTGTCCCGGGTCGCGCTCGACGAGACCCTGCGCATCCTCGGCGCGGAACGGGCGTACCTGTTCCTGCTCGACCGCGAGCGCGACGAGCTGGTTCCGCACGTCGGCCGGGACGCGCGGGGCAACGAGATCCACGAGCTGACCGGGTACAGCACCACGCTCGTCGACCGGGTGCGGCACACCGGCGAGCCGCTGGTGGTGACCGGCAGCGAGGAGGGCGTGGCGCTCGGCTCGCACAGCGTGCAGGTGCACGGCCTGCGCAGCATCATGATCGCGCCGCTGAAGTTCAACGGCCTGCTGCGCGGGGTGGTCTATCTGGACAGCCGCATCGCCAAGGGCGTGTTCACCGGCGCCGACGTGGACATCCTCAAGGCCATCACCAACCACGTCGCGGTGTCGCTGGAAACCGCCCGCGCCGCCCAGCTCGAGGTCGAGGTGCAGGCCGCGCGCCGGCAACGCAACGTGGCCGAGACGCTGAACGAGGCGATGGCCGACCACAGCTCGTCGCTGGACCCCGACGAGGTGATGCGCCGCCTGCTGACCAGGCTCACCCGGACGCTGGGCGGCGACACCGCCGTGCTGCTGACCGGGCCGGACGCCAACGGGCTGGTGGTGGCCGCCTCGCACGGCCCGGCCGCGGCGGTCGGCACCCGGCTGCCCGTCCCTCCCCCCGACCTGCTCGAGCTGAGCGGGCCGCGGGTGCGCTCGGTGTTCCCGGGCGACCGGCCACCGTTCGGCGGGCTGCTCGGCGTCCCGCGCATCTGGTGGGCGATCCAGGTCGCGCAGGGCGGCGAGCCGTACGGGATCCTGCTGGTCGGCGCGACCGGCGAGGGCGTCATGACCGAGGCGCAGATCCAGATCGCCGCGGCCATCGCGGGCCAGGGCATGACGGCGTACGAGAACGCCCGGCTGTTCAGCCAGGTGCGCCGGATGGCCACCCGGGACGGCCTGACCGGCCTGTACAACCGCAACCATTTCTTCGGCGAGGCGGGCCGGCTGCTCGACACCGTCCCCCGCAAGATCGCGGCGATCATGGTGGACATCGACCACTTCAAGCGGATCAACGACACGTACGGCCACCCGGTCGGCGACGAGGTGATCCGGGTCGTAGCCCGCCGCCTGCGCGACACGATCGGCGCCGGCGACGTCCTGGGCCGCTACGGCGGCGAGGAGTTCGCCATGGTCACCCCGCAGACCGCGATGCCCGCGGCCGACCTGGCGGGCCGGCTGCACCTGGCGGTCTCGGGCCACCCGGTGCCGACCGACGCCGGCCGGCTGCCGGTCACCATCAGCGTCGGCCTGGCCTGCCCCAACGGCGCCGACGAGGACCTGCGGCAGCTGATGGCCCGCGCCGACCGCGCCCTCTACGAGGCCAAGCAGACCGGCCGCGACCGCGTCTGCCTGGCGCCCTGACCGCGCGCGCCGCGCCTCTCGGTGGCGGCCGTGCCGGGTCATCGCCGGGCGACGCGGCTCTCGGTGGAGCGGTGCGGGCCGCGCAGGCCCCACGCCATGGCGGTGATCAAGGTGATCAGCTCGATCAACGGCAGCCGGTCGGCCGGGAAGAACGACAGGCACACCAGGCCCGCCATGCTCGCCCAGGCCCACAGGCTCACCGCGTAGGGCAGCCGCCGCGCCACCACGAACAGGATCGCCACCTGCGCCGCCAGGATCGCCGGGTGCCAGGAGAACGGGGTCCGGTGGTGGGCCTGCACCGCGACCCCCGTGATCACCGAGGCCGGCCAGATCAGCCGCCACGCGAGCAGCGGCCGGGTCGCGATCAGCGCCATCGGGGCGCCCAGGGCCAGGCCGCCGAGCGCGCACAGCGGCCACGGCAGGCCCGACTTCAGGTCCAGGTACGTGGTTCCCGCGTACGCCAAATAGGCCGCCGCCACGACGGCCAGGACCATCGCCACCCGCTCGCGCCGGCCGCCGATCCGGGGCGGATCGGCGCCGATCAGAAATCGCACCAGAGATGTCATGGCGCGCAGCGTAAGTACCGGATCCGGTGCCGGTCGTCACACCGGGGAGCCAACCGGCACCCCCTACCGCGGAGCTAGGGTCGGGATCATGCCTCTTGCTCTCTCCCTGCTCGATCTGGCGCCGGTGCGGCGCGGCCGGTCGGTGCGGGAAAGTTTCGCGGCCTCGGTGGAGCTGGCTCGAGCGGCCGAGCGCAGCGGCTTCCGCCGGGTCTGGTACGCCGAGCACCACAACATGCCGACCATCGCCTCGTCGGCCACCAGCGTGCTCATCGGCCACATCGCCGACCGCACCGAGTCGATCCGGCTCGGGGCCGGCGGGATCATGCTGCCCAACCACTCGCCGCTGGTGATCGCCGAGCAGTTCGGCACGCTCGCCGCGCTGCACCCCGGGCGCATCGACCTCGGTCTGGGCCGGGCGCCGGGCAGCGACCAGAACACCCAGTTCGCGCTGCGCCGCGACCCCACCGCGGCCGACACGTTCCCCGACGACGTGCTGGAGCTGCAGGGCTACCTGACCGGCAAGAGCCGGGTTCCGGGCGTGCAGGCGGTGCCGCGGGCCGACGAGGTGGTGCCGCTGTACATCCTCGGGTCGTCGCTGTTCGGCGCGCGGCTCGCGGCCCAGCTCGGCCTGCCGTACGCGTTCGCCTCGCACTTCGCCCCCGACGCGCTGCACCAGGCGGTGGCGCTCTACCGCGACACCTTCAAGCCGTCCGAGCAGCTCGCCGAGCCGTACGTGATGGCCGGCGTGAACGTCTTCGCCGCCGCGGACCGGGACGTGGCCGCCGAGCAGATGAAGGTGGCCTACCGGGCGCGCACCCGGGCGTTCATCTCCCGCGGCGGGGTCGGCCGCAACTTCACCGACGCCGAGATCGACGAGTTCCTGGCCTCGCCGAACGGCGCCCAGCTGGCGTCGATGACCCGCTACAGCGTGGCCGGCACCCCGCAGGAGGTCCGCGACTACCTGACCTCCTTCGCCGCCGGGGTCCACGCCGACGAGGTCATCACGACGCATCAGGCGCTGGAGACCGAGGACCGGGTGCGCTCGGTCGAGCTGACCGGCGCGGCGATGGCGGCCGTTGACCGGGTGTGATGCCATGGGCCGGTGCTGCTGAGGGCTTTCGAGTGCCGCCCGCTGATCGAACCGGTCGCGCTGGCGGCGGCCAAAAGGCTTCAGGCTGACGCGTACGTCCGGGGCGGGCACCTCCGCGAGGGGGCGCTGACCCGCGAGGGCTGGCTGCCGTGGCACGACCGGTCCGCGGCGCACCGGGTCCGGTGGTTCGGGTCGTACGACGAGGACGGCCGGCTCGTCGCGGTGGCCACGAAAATCAGCGGCGGGCCGCTCCCGGCCCTGCACCTGATGGGCGACGACCGCCCGGCGGCGCTCGACGGGTGCCCGCCCGAGCGGATCGCCGAGCCGGCCGGGGTGGCCAAGGCGCCGGACGCGCCGCGGATCGCCACCCTGCACGTCTACCGGGCGATGTATCACGACAGCCTCCGCGGCGGCGACCGGTTCTGGGTGATGAGCGTGATCCCGGCGATGCGGGCCACCCTCGAGCGGGCCCTGCCCGGCGCGATCACCGTCGGCACGCGGGCGATCCGGCTCGACGGCGCCTATCCCGGCACGCACCCCGAGACGCTCGCCTATCCGGCGTGGGGCGTGGTCGGCGACTTCACGGCCCAGCTCCGGGCCGCCGGCCGGGACGCGGTCGCGGACTTCATGGACGACGGGATCCGGGCATGAACACCGCGCTCTGGGACGTCTACGCCCGCTGCTACGACGCGGTCGCGCGGCTGCGCCCGTACGAGAAAATGGTCCGTGAAATCGTCGGGGAGGTGCCGGAGCGGCCCGGGCGCGTGCTCGACGCCGGTTGCGGCACCGGAAACTTGACGCGCGCGCTGGCCGCGAAACAACCGGCCGAGATCGTGGCGGCCGACCTGTCGGCGGTGATGCTCCGCCGCTCCCGCCGCAAGAACCCGGGCGTCCGCCACGTGCGCGCCGACCTCGACGGCGACCTGGCCGAGGTGAGCGGCGTCTTCGACGTCATCGTGTGCGGACACGTGCTCTACGCCCTCCCCGACCCGGCGCGCGCACTCGCCACGCTGAAGAGCCGCCTCGCCCCGGGCGGCCGGCTGGTGCTCACCACCCCGCGCGCCGGCGCCGCGATGGGCCCGATCGTGCGCGAGCACGGTGTTCTCGCGCTGTGGCGCTTCCTCCTGCCGCTGCTGGTCGTCGGCGCGATCAACGCGCGCATCCTGCGCGCGTCGTCCTACCATTTCCTGACCCGGGCGGAGCTGAGCACGCTGCTCGGCACCGACGAGATCCGCCCGACGTACAGCGGCCAGTCGTGGCTGGCGGTCTACGCGGCGTCGTAGGCCGGCCGCCGATCAGTCCCGCAAGCCGTCGTCCTGGGCGGCAGCGTCGCCGGGCTGATGGCCGCGCGCGTGCTCAGCGACGACGCCGACCGGGTGCTCATCATCGAGCGGGACGACCTGACCGAGGAAGCACGCGCCCGGCGTGCCGTAGGGCAGCCGGGTGCCTGCAGGGTCTTGCGTTTGAAGGTCGCGTTGAATGATTCCACCGGGGCGTTGTCAGCCGAGCTGCCAATCTTGCTCATCGATTGACGGAGGCGGCCCGACGCGCGCTTTCTTGATCGCAATTGGCGTGCGGAATGCAAGGAGAATGCCCGCTATACGAACATTCGGCGCATAGGGGGCCGACGATACCATCGCAACGGAAGGGCGACGAAGGTTATCGAGGGAGTCGGTCTGTGAGCGACGTCAGGGATCTCGTCATCAACCTCGTTGCGGCCGTCATCGTCTTCGTCGCCGGCGTGTTGACCCGCGGGTTCTTCCAGTTGGCGCGCGCCCGGCGTGGCCGTACGTTTTGGGGTAAGCGCACGCTCCGCTCCCGCTCCCTGCTGTTCGTCGGCGAGTTTCCGCGGTTCAACCATCTGGAACCTTCCGGCCTGGTCGGTCTTGGCGACGTGCACGCCGTCCATGAGATGACCAATGGTCTTGCCGCGCTCGGATCATCGTTCGAGATCGCTTATGCGTCCGAGGTTTCCGACGGCCAGTACCGGCAGAATATGATCCTGCTCGGCGGCACCGAGGTGAACAGCCTCACCGCTACGTTGCCGGAGAAGACCGGATCGGGCTTCCGGATGGACAATGATTCGATGACACTCGAGGACCGCAAGACCCGGACAGTTTACGCCAGCGAATGGGACCATTTGCCCCGGACAAGAGTCTCGTGCAAATCTGCGGCCTCTACGGCTACGGTACCTGGGCCGGCGCCCGGCTGACCTTCGAGGACCATTTCTACCGAGAAATACGTGGACTGCGCAACTTTGAATGCCTTTTTCGGGTTCAGGTGCATCAGCGACACCTCTTGAAGACCGACATCATCGTTCTTCGCGAACTTCCGCGTTTCGAGCCGCCGCGGTCGAGAATCAATTCGCTTCGAGGACGGTGGAGCCGGTCCGGACCGCCGCCGCCGTATGGACCGACCGATATTCAGCTGCCGTCCACGGGCGGCGACCCACCCGCCGATTGAATTCCTGCGTTCCGCGATAGTTGGCCTGCTCCTCCTCGCGTGACCGGAACTCCTCGCCGGGCAGCCTGATCGCCTCCAACCAGCCCGTCTGACCCGGCCCGAGGTTCCGCTCCAGCAGCTCCCAGAGATCGGTGCCGAAGACGTGCCAGAAGTTTTCCTGCGACAACTCGGTCTGGTAGATGACGTCGCCCTCGATCTCAATCGGAAATCGCCGATGTCGCCGGCCAGGCGTCGTTCGTTCCAATACTGCTGCAGGTCCACGAGATCACCCGACACGGACGGTGCCACGACAATCTCGCCACGAGAGTCGGTCACCTCCGACAGCATGTCGAAGAATGCGGCACGCCGAGCGACCGTTGGGATGTGCGAAAGTGCGCTGTACCACGACGTGGTCAACGAGAACGGCTCGTCGCCGTTCGCCTCCAACACCAGGTCTCGTACGGTCGTGCTGTCGTCGTGCTCATTGCCATGAACGAAGGTCACGGTCGTCGTCGTGGCGTCGGTCATTCGCCTCGCCGAACCGGCGACATAGCCAGTGTCGGCGAACAGATTGAAGGTCACGTCGTCGTCGATGTCGAACCCGTGACCCTTCGTCAGCTTTCGCATCGCCTTGGTCAGCCCGACGCCGGATACATCGTAGGCGATCACATGCAGATCGAGACCGGAACTCCCGAAATCGCCAGGGAATTCCAGCGCGAAGTCATTGGTGACACGGCCGGTGCCATATCCGAAATCGAGAAGCGAGAGAGCGCAGGAGTCACCGAATGTCGCGGCCGCCCGCCGCGCTGCGGATCGAAGCACGACCGACTCGGCCGTCAATACCGGGATGGTGGATCGCATGTCATATCCATCACCGCTGTAACGGAGGTCGTATATCGACCGTTGACTCAACGTCTTCTCCCACTCGGCCGGCGTGTTCCGGAAGGGCCGGCGTGATGGAACACGCCAACGCGCTGTCATCCTAGTTCCCGCACAACCGCCTGGTGACAAGAGGTCAGTTGCCTCGCGCGTGGGGGCGTGCCGGCCACCGGAAAGCGAACATCGCTCGAATTCGATCACGAACCGCCGGTGAGAACATCATCTTTGCGGAATTTTCCGCATCGGGAAGTCATACCGCACCTCGCAGGAACACCGGCATGGTGTCCAAGGTCGTGGTGACGGTGGCCGTCGTGCCGCCGGGATAGGTGCGGCCGGTGAAATAGTCCCTCCAGGTCGAGCCGGGCGGGAACCACACCGTGGTGGTGGCGGTGGCCCCGGGCGTCGTCACCGGGGCCACCAGCATGTCCGGGCCGTAGAGGTACTCGGCGCCGGCCGTCGCGTACGCCTCCTGCTCGCCGGGGTAGGCCAGGTAGAGCGGCCGCACGATCGGGGTGCCGGTGCGGGTCGCCTCGGTGGCGGCGCGATACGTGTACGGCTGGAGGGTCTTGCGCAGGTTCAGGAACTTCTTCGCCGACGCGTTCGCGGCCGGCCCGTACTGCCAGGGCAGGCGGTCGCTGTGGTTGGAGTGCAGGCGGTCGATCGGCTGGAACGTTCCGAACTGGACCCAGCGTGCGTACAGGTCGTCGGGGAGTTTGGTGCTGCCCGGCTCGGTGCCCGGCTGCTGCAGGCCGTTGGTGTGCCCGCCGATGTCGTGGCTGACCGCGGCCAGCCCGGTCGCCACCGACTCGCCGCCGGTGTAGCCGACCTCGAACTGCAGCGTCTCCCAGTTCGACGTGGTGTCGCCGGTGAAATGCAGGGTGGTCCGCTTGTCGGCCCAGGGCCCGGTCGGCACCGCCGTCGGGCTGCCGTATCCGCCGGACTGCAGCGACCCGTACGCCCGGGAGAACGCGAACCCGGTCTCGTCGGCGTACTTCTGGTTGATCCACGCGTCCGGCGTGACGTCGGCCTTCGACGACCGGGATCCGTCGCAGCACCAGTCCAGCCACCAGAAGTCGGGCTTGTTATACATGGATCGGTGCAACTGGAGGTAGGCGGCGAGCTGGTCGGGATCGCCCCAGTCGAAGACGTAGCAGTCGGCGCCGCCGTTGCAGCCGACCCGCTGCAGCTTGCCCTTGGCGGTGGCCTGGGCGGCGGCGAAGCGCGGGTCCGAGCCCAGGATGCTCGGGTGGATGTTGAAGCCGGTGCGCACTCCCCGGGCGTGCAGCCAGTCGACGAAGCCGTGCGGGTCGGGGAACTTCGCCGGGTCGATGGTCCAGCCGTTCCACCTGTCCGGCGACTTGAAGTCGGTGTCCACCACGAGCACGTCGAGCGGCACGCCCTCGGTGCGGGCCCGTTCGACGATCTGCTGGAAACCGGCGGCGGTGCGGTCGTAGTACTCGGAGTACCAGACGCCGTACGCCCACTGCGGCAGCAGCTTCGTCGGCCCGGTCAGCGTGGCGAGGTCCTGCAGACCCTGGGCGTAGCTCTGGCCGTACCCGAAAAGATAGCCGTCCTGATGCGTGAGCGAATCGTCCAGGAGCGACCACCCGTCCTGAAAAAGCAGGCCGGGCGCGGTCAGCGCCCCGCCGTCGACGCCGTCGAGCCCGCGCCGGTAGCCACCGAGCGGCGCGTGCGGGGCGAGCAGCGGCGCGTCCGCGGTGGTGACGGCCACCGTGTCGAGGTTGACGTTGCAACTGGCGTCGGTGGGACACCCGAGGGTCACCGTATTGGTTCCGGCCGTGAGGGAGACCGGGACCGACACCGTACGCCAATAGTCCCAGCCACTCGTCGGCGCTAGCGTGGCCGAAGTCCCGTTGACCGTGATGGTGCGCGACTGCACCGGCTGCGCGCCCGCCTTTCCGTTGGCGTAGCGGAGCTGCACCCGGTAGGTCCCCGCGCTGGGCACCCCGGTGACGGTGATGGCGTCGCCCGCTCCGGCGCGTTCCAGGCCGGCGAGGAACCCGCTCCCGGCGTACCCGTTATGGTCGTGAGCCGGCGCCGCGCCGCCCGCGAGTGACCCGGTCTCGGCCTCGCACAGCGTGCCGAAGGCGCACGGCTTCGGCGCCGGCACGGCCGGCGCCGGGAAGGCGTCGCCGGGCCGGACCACCGCGAGGCTGTCGATGTTGACATTGCCCGAGTCGGCCGCGGTGCGCGTCAGGGCGATCTCGTGCCGGCCGGCCGCGAGATCGAGCGAGGCGGTGGCGACGGCCCAGGTGTCCCAGCTTCCGGTGGGAGGCAGCGTTATCGTACGGGCTGAGCCGCCGTCCACCGTCACGGTGAGGGTGCGTGTGGTGTTCTGCCCGTCGCCGCCGGTGGCGTTGGCGTAGCGGAGGCTGAGCTGGTACGCGCCCGCGGCCGTGACGGCGAAGCGCAGCGAGTCACCGGTGGCCTGGAACCCCGCCGCGAACCCGGACCCGGTGTATCCACTGTGGTCGTTCGCCACCCCCGGGCCGCGCAGCGCGAGCGACTCGGCCTCGCAGAGCGTCGCGAGCGGACAGTCCGGCGTGGCGCGCCCGGCCCAGGGCGCGGCCTGCACGACCTGCCGGCCCGAGTTGAGACGCAGCGTCAGATTGTCGCCGGTGAACGCGCCCGAGCCCACCCGGTACCGCAGCGTCACGGCCCCGGTGTCGATCGTGAGCCAGCCGCCGGCGGTGGTGCTGGTGAACTTGGCCGGCGCAAACTTGTCCCGCCCGACCACGTTGAACGTGGCCGCGTCGGTGAACTTCCCGTCCGGCGCATACTCGGTGCGGATCAGCGTGGGCGAGAGGACTTGAAAGCGCGCGTTCCCCGACACCACCGCGGCGGCGCGATGCCCCCGGACCGGCGCCATCAGCTGCCCCGCAACCAGAACCACCGCGACAACCCCACGACCGAGCACGATGCGCCTCCCACGACGAGTCGACATCCGTCGATGACAACGCTGTCGCCAGGCGGTCATGGATGTCAATGGCCCAACAGCTCACCGGCGAAGATCGGCGCGTTGTCTTGTCGCGCCTGCCCCATCGCGCCCCGTCTTGGCCCGTCGTGGCCGCATCGTGGGCCCCTCGTGGCCGCGTCGTGGTGTCGTCGTGGCCGCGTCGTGGTGTCGTCGTGGTGTCGTCGTGGCCTCGTCGTGGCCGCGTCGACCCCGAGCCCGAGCTCACGGTGCCTTGCACGCCCGCCCCCTCGCGCCCACCGACCCCGGAGCCGCAGCCCCTTGCTGCGCCTGCCCCAACGCACCCATGGACCCGAACCCGAGTTCGGTACCCGGGTCAACCACTCCCACGGCGGCTGAAACACCGGCTCGCCTTCCCTGTCTATGCACGCAATGGGCATACGCCTCTCCTCCGGCCACGCGCCGGCTTGAAATTGGCATGATCGACCCGAGTTCCGGCCTTACCGGCGCATTCCCAGAGCTGAAATAATGGTGGCATGACGCAGCTGGCGCTATTCACCAGAGCACAATTGACGCAAATGCGTGACCGCACCCGCTCGCGCCACTATTCCCCAGCAGCCGAGGCGTTCCGCCAGGAGCACGCCCGGCATCGAGCGTGGGGCTTAACTCAACGGCACGCCCAAAAGCTCCGCCGCCAGCAAGCCGACGCCGTCCACCCAGAGGCGACCACCGCACCCCGGCCCGACCGGGCAGTCGCCGCCCCTTCGCCGGTGGCTCAGCGCTCCCACGCCGCACAGGTCCACCACTCCCGGCCGGCCGGCCAGGCCACACCCGGCGTGCCGCCCGCCAACTCCGTCCAGGTCGCGCAGCCCCTCCGGGTCGCGCAGCCCGTCCAGCCCACGGAGCCCGACCAGCCCGCGCAGCCCGACCAGCCCGCTGAGCCCGCCGAGCGCGCGCAGCCCGACCAGTCCGCGCAGCCCGCCGAGCGCGCGCAGCCCGACCAGTCCGCGCAGCCCGCCGAGCCCGCGCACCGCGACCAGCCCGCCGAGCCCGCCGAGCCCGCCGAGCCCGCGCAGCCCGACCAGCCCGCCGAGCCCGCGCAGCCCGCCGAGCCCGCGCACCCCGACCAGCCCCGACCAGCCCGCGCAGCCCGCCGAGCCCGCGCGCCGCGACCAGCCCGCGCAGCCCGACCAGCCCGCCGAGCCCGCGCACCGCGACCAGCCCGGCCAGCCCACGTGGGTCACCCGGCAGCACACGCCCTCCAACCCACGTCGGCCAGGTCCGCCAGACCCGCCGCTTCGAGCAGGCAGCGGAGCCTCGATCGGCAGTCGCGCGGCAGTCAGCAGTCAGTCCGTATTTGGCCGCGCCATGCATTCGGCAGCCAAATCAAGGCGATTCGGCGGTGTCTGTCGAATCCGCGGTTACCCGCACCCGAACGCGCCCGCCGACGCGGCACAAATCGTTTCGGTCCCCCAGCGCGAAAAACCGTTCTCCCCCCTGACGCGGTGCACCTCATTCCGGTCCGTCAGCGCGGCTCAATTCATTCCGCCCGCCGACGCGACACAACTCATTACCGTCGGTTCAGCGCAAGATCATTTCGTCGGGCGCGCCAAACTGACTCTTCCGTTCCGCCGACCTGATCGTCGCGAACCGCGAGATCAGCCACACCTACAAGGAGTTCGGCGGCGACGTCACCACGGCCACCGCCACCCTGCCCGAGGGCACGATCGACGCCGGGCTGGTCGCGAAATCCGCCAGGTGCCGGGGGTCACGGCCGTCGCCGGCGACGACCGGATCATCATCGACTCACCCCCGGCGATCGGTCATTCCTTCGACGTGTACGCCTTCACGGGCGGCCCGCCGCCGACCGCACCGCACCCCGACGACGAGATCGGCGGGCCGCCGGTCGCCGCGCCGCAGGCCGACGACGAGGTGGTGGCCGACATCCGGCTCGGCGCCTCGACGGGCGACCGTCTCAAGCTGGTGGTCACCGGGACGCTCAAGTCCTATCGGGTACGCGCGACCGTCGACACCGGGTCGCCGCAGGTGTTCTTCACCGGCGCGCAGGCGTCCCGGCTCTCCGCGCATCCCGGGCGGTACGACGCGATCGGCGTCCGCGCATCCGATGTGGACTCCATCGCACGGGCTGTCGGCGTCAAGACCTACGCGGGCGATCGGCGCGGCGACGCCGAGCAGTCGGCGGGCCTCGCCGCCCGCACCCTGCTCGTCGAGGCCGGCTCCGCGTTCGGCGGCTACGTGGTCATGCTGATCGTCTTCGTCGTCGCCGGCACGGTCGGGCTGTCGGTGCGGCATCGCCGCCGCGATGGCCGGCGCCATCGGGATGCTGTTTCTGTTCGTCGTCGCGGTGGCGCTGCTCGCCCCCTGGATCAACGCGTTCGCGGCCCGGCTGTTGACCCCGGTGCTCAACCGGGTGTGGCGGGCCAGCGGCTATCTGGCCGCGAAGAACCTGCGGGCCAACGCCCAGGGCATGGCGACCGTGCTGACGGCGCTGGTGCTGGCGGTCGGCCTCGGCGGGTCGATGTGGTTCCTGCAGAACAACCTCGCCCGGCAGACCACCACGCAGAACCGCGTGGGCACGCTCGCCGACCGCGTCGTGGTCGGCGGTCCGGCGTCCGAGATCCGCGCGCTCGGCGGCGTCGTGGCGGCGACCGGCATCCGGCGTACGTCTGTGGTGGTGAAGTCCTTCGACGGCATCGGAGCGGTCGGCGCGCAGGCGGTCGACCCCGCCGGGCTGGCCGCCACCATGGACCTCGGCGTGCTGGAGGGCAGCCTCGCCGCTCTGGGCCCGGGAACCGTGACGCTCTCGGCGATGCAGGCGTCCTCGTCCGGCTGGCACGTGGGCGACACGGCGACGCTGTGGCTCGGCGACGGCACCCCCGCCTCCCTGAAGGTCGTCGCCATCTACCGGCGCGGACTCGGATTCGGCGAGGTGACGCTGGCCAAGGAGACCGTCGCCGGGCATCTCCCGCGCGACGCCGACGACGAGGTGCTGGTGCGCACCGGCCCGGGCGGCGCGGCATCGCTGGCCGCCTGGAGCGCCGGGCACCCCGGCAGCGCCGTGCTCGACGCCGCCACCCGCACCCGGGTGATCGGCACCGACCTCGCGGTCAGCGCCTGGCTCAACCGGATGCTGATCGGCATCATGGTCGGCTACGCCGCATTGGCCGCCGCCACCACGATGGTGATGGCCGCGCTCGCCCGCCGGCGCGAGCTGGCCCTGCTGCGGCTGGTGGGGGTGGCCCGGCGGCAGATCCGCCGGATGGTCGGCGCCGAGCAGGCCGGGCTGCTCGGGACGGCGGTCCTGATCGGCGGGGCCGTCGCGGCGCTCACGCTCGGCTCGATCGTGCGGGCGCTGACCGGCAGCCCGATCCCCTACGTCCCGGCGCTGGGGTGGGTCACCGTGGTGGGCGGGACCCCCGCGCTCGCCCTGGTCGCCACGATCTGGCCGGTACGGCAGCTGCTCCGCACGCCGCCCCTCGAGCACATCGGCGTCAAGGAGTAAGCACCCCGCCCCTCGAGCACATCGGCGTCAAAGAGTAAGACCGATCCGCTCAGCTATGTGGCACGGCTGCCGATGTGCAACCGCATGGCCGAAGACCGGTTGATGGATCCCGTGGGCCGGGATGCCGTCCTTGCCGCCACCATTGCTCAGCACCCCGGCGCGTTCATCGCGGCGGTCTCGTCGACCGGGCTGTTCGTCCCGCTGCCGGACGAGCTGGCCGCCAGCGGTCTGCGCCCGATCGAGGGGCCGGCCTCGATGCTGGGGCTCGTGGTCGCCGACGACCAGCGCGCCGTCATCGAGACCTGGTCGCGGGCGCTGCACGAGGGCGTGGGCAACTGCCTGGTACGCCTGCTCGCCGCGCCCGAGCAGCAGGTACGGGTGCACTTCATCGACGTCACGCACCGGCTCGGCGTCTACGCCGCGCTGCTCACCGGCATGGAGGACCACTCCGCCGAGCTGACGCTGACCCACGATGACGTGCGACCGCGGCTGGTGACCGTGCGCAAGGACCAGACCGCGGTGATCGCCGAGGCCGGGCCCGAGGCGCAGGCGCTGCTCGGCTGGTCGCCGGCCGAGCTGGTCGGGGTGCGCAGCCTGGAGCTGGTGCATCCGGACGACCACGAGCGGGCCATCGCCAGCTGGATGGACATGCTGAGCACCCCGCCCGGCGCGGCCCGGCGGGTACGCCTGCGGCACCTGCACCGCGACGGGCACGCGGTCTGGTTCGAGATCACCAACCACAACCACCTCGCCGACCCCGACCACCCCGGCGTGGTCGCCGAGATGCTGGACATCTCCGACGAGATGGCCGCCCAGGAGGCCGTCCGCGCCGCCGAGCAGCTGATGCGCCGGCTCACCGAGACGCTGCCGCTGGGCATCCTCCAGATCGACGCGGAGCGCCGGATCACCTACCTCAACGACCGGGCGGCCCGCGGCCTGCGCGCCCGCACCGGCGACGTGCTCGGCGACCAGCTCGACGGGATCCTGCCGGCCGACCGGCCGGTCGCCGACGACGCGATCGCCGAGGTGCTCGGCTCGGGCGGCGACGTCGACGTCGAGTACGGCAGCCGCGAGCCCGGCCGGGGCGTGCGCCGGATCCGGGCCAGCCTGCGCGCGCTCACCGGCGACGACGGCACGGTGACCGGCGCCATCATCTGTCTCGCCGACGTGACCGAGGACGTACGCCTGCGCGAGGAGCTGCGGCACCGGGCCACCTTCGACCCGCTGACCGGCTGCCACAACCGCGCCGCGACGATGGCCGCCCTGCAAGAGGCGGTGGCGGAGTCCGAGGCCGGCATCGCGGTCGTGTTCCTCGACCTCAACGGCTTCAAGCAGATCAACGACCGGTACGGCCACGCCGCCGGTGACCAGCTGCTCACCCAGGTGTCGTCCCGCCTGCGCCTGGCCGTGCCGCCGCCGGGCGTGGTCGGCCGCATCGGCGGCGACGAGTTCCTGGTGATCCTGCACGACGTGCCCGGGCCGGCCGAGGCCGCGCGGATCGGCGCCGGCCTGCTGCCCGTGCTCGGCGAGGACGACGGCGGGGCGCCCCGCGCCAGCGTCGGGGTTGCCTGGTCAGCGCCGGGCACGGACACCCCCGACGAGCTCATCGCGCGCGCCGACGCCGCTATGTACGAGGCGAAGGCCATACATAGGGCAGGTCATCCGGCACATCGGTGAACACGTCGCGGTAGTAGGCGGCATCCTTGCGCAGCAGCGCCGACCGGTGGCTGCGGTGCAGGCCGGGATCGCCGAGCCACGGCGGCGCTCTCCCGGAAGCCCGGGTACGGCAGGAACGTCTGCACGCCACCACCGTGCCCGCTCGGAAAGCGGCAAAACGCCACCCTTAAGATGCACTTGCGTATCTTACGTACGCGACCTATCGTTGCCTCGTAAGATACATTCGCGCATCTTAAGGGCGGCGCTCGATGTCCACTTCCAAGATCGACCCCGGTGCGCTGCGCACCGCCATCGCGGTGATCGCCGGCGGCATCGCGGTCATCCTCGACTCCACGATCGTCAGCGTCGCGCTGCACGAGCTGTCCATCGACCTGGGCGCCGGCGTCGGCACGATCCAGTGGGTCAGCACGGCCTACCTGCTGGCGCTGGGCGTCGTCATCCCCACCGTCGGCTGGCTGCAGGGCCGCCTCGGCGCCAAGCGCCTGTGGACGGCGGCCCTCGTGCTGTTCCTGCTCGGCTCGGTGCTCTGCTCGCTCGCCTGGAGCGCACCCAGCCTCATCGCGTTCCGCGTGGTCCAGGGCCTCGGCGGCGGCGCGATGATCCCGCTGATGACCACGATGATCATGCAGGCCACCGCCGAGCGCGACCGCGGCCGGATGATGTCGGTGGTCGCGCTGCCGATCGCGGCCGGCCCCATCCTCGGTCCGGTGATCGGCGGCCTGATCCTCGGCGCCGGCGACTGGCGCTGGCTCTTCCTGGTGAACGTCCCGCTCTGCCTGATCGGCCTGGTCCTCGCCGCCCGGCTGATCCCGGCCGACGTCCCGGGCCGGCGCGGCCGCCTCGACCTGGTGGGCCTGGCCCTGCTCTCGCCGGCCCTGGTCGCGCTGCTCTGGGGCCTGTCCAACGTCAGCGGCGACGGCGGCTTCGCCCACCCCGACGTCCTGGTCCCGCTGGCGGGCGGCGCCGCGCTGCTGGTCGCGTTCGTGCTCTGGGCGCTGCGCCGGCGCGGCGCGGCGCTGGTCGACCTGGAGGTGCTGCGCTCGCGCTCGACCTGGGCCGCCACCGCGCTCATGTTCCTCTCGGGCGCCTCGCTCTACGGCGCGATGCTGCTGCTCCCGCTCTACTGGCAGCAACTGCGCGGCATGACCGCCCTCGGGGCCGGCCTGCTGCTGATCCCGCAGGGCGTCGGCTCGCTGCTGAGCCGCCCGGCCGCCGTGCACCTGCTCGAGCGCCTCAGCGCCCGCTGGGTGTCGGTCCTCGGCTTCGTGCTGGTCGGCGTCGCCACCGTGCCGTTCGCGCTGGCCGGCGCGCACACCGGCATCGGGGCGCTGATGGCGGCGCTGTTCGTGCGCGGCCTCGGCCTCGGCATGGTGATGATCCCGCTGATGACGGCGGCGTTCGTCGGCCTCGAGCGCGAGCAGGTCCCGCACGCCAGCATCGTGACCCGCATCGCCCAGCAGGTCGGCGGGTCGGCCGGGGTGGCTCTGCTCGCCGTCATCCTGGCCACCTCGGCGGCCGGGACGGGGTCGCTCACCGAGGCGTTCGACCGGGCGTTCTGGTGGACGGTCGGCTTCACCGGGGTGGCGGTGCTGCTGTCGTTCGTGCTGCCGGGGCGCGCCCGGGCGGCGGAGCCCCAGCCCGAGCTGGCCGGTGCCAGGTCCTGACCGATCGGCCGTGAAGGGAAACGCACTCCGAGCGCAGGCGACCACCGCGACTCAGCGGATCACGTGCCCATAGGCGGCCGCCATCGGCGCCAGGTCCGGCTCCCCGTACTCGGCGACCATCGCGGCGAAGGCCGCCGCCTTGTCCGGCCCGAAGCGGCCGATCTCCCGCAGATAGGTGGCCGCGGTGACGAACGCCGGCGGGCTGGTCTTGCTGTGGAACTTGTCGGCGTACATCACCAGCCGCTCCTCCGCGGTCTCCGCGACATAATCCCCCGGCGGCAGCGGCAGCCCGGCCCGCGCGATGTCGTCCCGAGTGATCCCCACCCCGGTGTGCCGCGCGCAGAACCGGCTCAGCGCCTCGGAGAACCCGAGCTCCCGCATGATCCCGTACCCGATGACGCCATGCCTGATATAGGGGCCGTCGAGGCGATAAACACCAATATCGTGTACGAGGCATCCGGCGCGCACCAGTCCGGCGTCGAGTGCTGGGCCGGCCAGCCCGGCCGCGATGCCGGCCACGATCTCGCAATGCGTGTACACCAGCTCGAAGGCGTCGGCGTCCGGCGCGAGGCGCTCGTGCAGGGCTCTGATCTCGGCGTCGCTGGGAAGGTGCACCCGAGTCATCCCAGCAGCTCGGGCCGCCGCCAGTCCTCCCCTCGCACGTGGTGGTCGAGGAACGCGAACACCGTCTCGTACCAGACCTTGGCGTTGCCGGGCTTGAGGATCCAGTGGTTCTCGTCCGGGTAGTAGAGGAACTTGTGCGGGCTGGAGCCATCCTCGTTCTTGGCCCGCGACAGCAGGTCCCACCACAGCCGCAACGCCTCGCCGATCGGGACGCGGTAGTCCTTGTCGCCGTGGATGACCAGCATCGGCGTGGTGATCGCGTCGGCCGAGCGGTGCGGCGAGCTCGCCTCCAGCCGCGGCGCGGTGAGCTCGCGCGCCCAGTAGAACGCCGCGTCGGTGGTGGTCATCATCTGGTCGAGCGCCCACAGCGAGGCGTGCGTGACGATCGCGTCGAACCGGTCGGTGTGCCCGGCCACCCAGTTCGCCATGTAGCCGCCGAACGAGCCGCCCATCGCGGCGGTGCGGCCGGCGTCGATGCCGGGGTGCCGCACGGCGGCGTCGGTCAGCGCCATCAGGTCGGTGAACGGCTTGTCACCCCACGCGCCCCAGCCGCGCTTGATGAACTCCCGGCCGTAGCCGGTGGACAGCGCCGGGTCGGGCAGCAGCACCGCGTACCCGTGCGCCACCGCCAGCCACGGGTTCCACCGCCAGGACCAGCCGTTCCACGAGCCCAGCGGCCCGCCGTGGATCCACAGCAGCAGAGGGCTCTCGCCGTCGCCTTCGGGCCGCGCGAGCCAGGCGCGCAGCGGCGTCCCATCGGCGGCCTCGGCCGCGATTTCCTCTAATTTCCCGGGTACGGCCACCGCGGGCGCCGGGCCGGGCAGCGGCTCGGCGTCGCCGGCCCGATCCAGCGGGATGCGGACCGGGGACGGCGGGCTGTCGACGGCGTTGCGCAACGCGTAGACCCAGCGGCCGTCCGGCGAGACCCGGATGTCGCCGTACGCGCCGCGGTCCTGGGTGAGCCGGGTGACCTCGCCGGTCGCGGCGTCGACCCGCCACAGCGGCGCGCGCCCACGGTCGTCGGCCGTCACGATCAGCGCCGCGCCGTCCGGCGTCCAGCGGGCGCCGTACGGATATCTGTCCCAGCCCGCGGTCAGGTCCTCCGCCTCGCCGCCGGCGATCGGGACGAGCGCGAGCCACTCGTCGCCGGGATCGTCCAGCGTGGACCGCCGGTAGACGACGACCGCCACCTTCGTGCCGTCCGGCGAGACGCGCGGCTGGGCGTACTCGTGGCCGGGGTCGTCGGCGAACACCCGCCGCTCGCCGGTCGCCACGTCGATCGCCACCAGCGTGGGCCGCTCCGAGCCGCCGCGCTCGGCCACGGTCCACACCGCGACCACCGTGCGGCCGTCGGGCGTGATGTCCCACCCGTACTCGTCGCTCAGCGCCCGTCCGGCGTGCCCGGTGAGGTCGCGCAGCTCGATCGGCTCGTCGCCGCCGGGCAGCTCGCCGCCGGGCAGCTCGCCGGCGATCAGGCGCGGCCGGTCGGGACCGAGATCCTGATCCCAGAACCGGATCGGATATCCCTCGTGCAGAATCGCCGAGACCCCGGCGTCCGTGCGCTTCTTGCGCAGCTCGGCGTCGGCCTCGAGGCCCCCGGCCGACGGCAGCAGCGCCGAGCCGGCCACGATCGTGCCCGACTCGCTGATGACCAGCCCCTGCACGCCGCCGCGCGGCTTGGCCACCACCCGGGCGTCGCCGCCACCGGCCGGCAGCAGCCACAGCGCCGGCCGGGTTTCGTCGTCGTCCGCCGGGTCGGGCTCGGGCCGGGCCGAGGTGAACAGCAGGTCGCCCGCGGGCGTGAAAGCCGCTGCCGTCTCGCCCTTGGCGCTGCGGGTGAGCCGCCGCGCCGGACGCTCCCCGGCCGGGTCGACCTCCCACAGCGCGGTGGCGTAGCGGGTGTTCTTCCGGTCGGGCGTGCCCACGCCGACGACGAGCCGGCGCCCGTCCGGCGACAGCCACAACCCGCCGAGGCGGGGCAGCCGGACGTACGCGTCGAGGTCGCGAAATGCATCGGTGGCGCTCACCGAGCCTTTCTACACCCGGACGCGGACGCCCGCCGCCCGGCCGCGGTCGGTCAGCCCTTGATCCAGTCGAGGATGTCCTGGTCGAGCCGGTCCTGGTAGTCGCCCTGGATGCCGTGCGGCGCACCCTCGTAGACCTTCAGCGTGCCGCGCTTCACCAGCTTGATCGCCTTGTACGCGGCGTCGGCGATCGGCACGATCTGGTCGTCGTCGCCCTGCGCGATCAGGATCGGCACCTCGAGCGCCTTGAGGTCCTCGGTGAAGTCGGTCTCCGAGTACGCCTTGACGCAGTCGTACGCGGCGGCCAGGTTGACCAGCATGCCCTGCCGCCAGAAGTCGTCCTTGTCGCCCGACGAGACCGCGCGGCCGCGGTTGGCGCCGAAGAAGCTCTCGGTCAGGTCCTTCCAGAACTGCGACCGGTCCTTGAGCACCGCGGCCCGGATGCCGTCGAACACCTCGATCGGCAGGCCGTCCGGGTTGGCGTCGGTCCTGAGCATGAGCGGCGGCACGGCGCCCGCCGTGACCACCCGGGCGACGCGGCCCTGCGGCTGGCCGTACCGCGCGGCGTAGCGGACCACCTCGCCACCACCGGTCGAGTGGCCGACCAGGACCACGTCGTGCAGATCCAGCGCTTCGACGACCGCGCTCAGGTCTTTCGCGTACGTATCCATGTCGTTGCCGGAATAGGTCTTCTCCGACCGGCCGTGCCCGCGCCGGTCGTGCGCGACGGCCCGGTACCCGGCGTCGGCGAACCTCTTCAGTTCGACCTGCCAGGCGTCCGAGCTGAGCGGCCACCCGTGGCTGAACACGATGGGCTGCCCGGTGCCCTGCTCGGTGTAGTAGATCTGGACTCCGTCGGCTGTGGTGATGTACGGCATCGCGACGTTCCTTTCCGATGCGAGAAAGCTGCGGACGCGACCCTGCTGCCCGGCCGGCCCGCACCACGAACGGAAACATCTCCCTGCTCACATCGCGGTTTCGGGCCCGGGCCGGTAGGGCTGTCCCCCACTGGCCCCTGGTCGGCGCGGGTGCGTTCCACCGCGCGCCGCGGGTCTTTGTGGGCCGGCTCACGCCGCGCCGCGCACCGCCGGAGGCAAGCACCAACCCGATTGCCACCCGTGGGTGGTACGCGGATCCGGCGCCGGCGCCCACTCTCGACGCATGACCACGATCACGCTGACCAACCTCGGCATCGGCCTGGGCCTCATCGCGTACATCTGCTCCCGCCAGCTGTCCTGGCGCGCGGTCGACCCGGCCCGGATGTGGAAGCTGCCGCTCGTGCTCGGCGCCGTCGGCATCGTCGCGCTGGCCCGGCAGACCACCACGATCCACCCCGCCGACGTGCTGATCCTGACGTTGTCCGCCGCGTTCGCGCTGGCCTCCGGGGTGGTCATGGGGCGGATCGCCCAGTTCCGTCCGGCCCCGGCCGACCCCGGGATGATCGAGAGCCGCACCGGCTGGCTCGGCGTGGGCATCTGGGTCGGTCTGGTCGCGGTCCGGGTCACGCTCGATGTGGTGGGCCACCGGATGGGTTCCGCGGTGGCCGTCTCGACCGGCTCGATCCTGCTGTTCCTGGCGCTCAACCGGGCCGCGAGCGCGTTCGTGATCTCGGCGCGCCAGCCGCGCGGCGCCACGCGGGTGGCCGGAAGATAGACCCGTGCCCTCCTATCCGGCGCGCCGCCCGTGGGCGGTGATGCTCAACCTGCTGGGCGTCGTCATCGTGGGTTTCGACCTCGCCCAGCGGTCGCTGCACGACGCGCCGGCGGCACTGGCGGTGGCGGCCTGGGCGGCCTGGTCACTCTGGCCGCCGGCCGTTCTGCTGCCGGAGCGATGGGTACGCGTCCGCACCGCCCTCTACCTCGGCATGATCGCCGGTGGCTCGCTGGCCGGGGCCACCACCGACGTGGTCGCCTTCGTTCCGGCGGCCATCGCCCTGCTCGCCCTGGCCGGCGCCCCCGTGGTCCCGCTGCGCCTGGTCGGGGCGGCCGCCGCCGGGTCGGCCCTGCTCGCCGGGCTGAGCCTGCTGGTCGAGCCGGCCAAGCCGGGCGCGCTGGTCGGCGTGGTGTCGCTGCTGTCCATCGCCGGCTTCGGCGGCATGAGCCGGCGACAGCACCGGACAACCGAGCAGCAGGCGCGGGCCCTGCTCGAGGAACGGCTCGCGGTCGAGCAGGAACGCGCCCAGGTCGCCGCGCTGACCGAGCGCTCCCGGATCGCCCGCGACCTGCACGACGTGCTGGCCCATTCGCTCGGCGGGCTGGTGATCCAGCTGGAGGCGGTCGACGCGCTGCTCGAGTCGGGCCGGAGCGACCAGGCCCGCGACCGGGTCCGGGCCGCCCGCAAGCTGGCCGTCTCGGGCCTGAACGAGGCGAAGGAGGCGGTCACCGCGCTCCGCGAGCCCGACGAGCCGCTCTCCGCCGTGGTCGCCGCCCTCGCCGACGCGCACCGCGCCCTGGGCGGCCAGATCGCCGTCCGCGGCGACGCCGACCGCGGCGCCCTGGAGGCCGCGTCCCGCACCGCCGTCCGGCGCGCTGTGCAAGAGTTGCTGACGAACGCCCGGCGGCACGCCCCCGGCGCGGCTACCACCCTGGATCTGGACTGGGACGACACCATGCTGACCATCACCGCGACCACCCCGGCGGTCCACGGTGCGGGCGACGCCTCGCCGGGCGGTGGGCACGGCCTGGCGGGCATGCGCGAGCGCGTGACCGAGGCGGGCGGCACCATGGCCGTACGCGATGGGCCGTCCTTCGAAGTTGTGCTGCGCCTGCCCGGAAGGTCGGCGAAGTGATCCGCGTGCTGGTGGCCGACGACCAGGCGACGGTACGCGACGGGTTGGTCACCCTGCTCGGCCTGACCGAGGGCGTCGAGGTGGCCGGCGACGCCGCGGACGGCGCGGAGGCGGTGCGCCTGGCCCTGGAGCTGCGGCCCGACGTGGTCCTGATGGACCTGCGCATGCCGGTCCTGGACGGCGCCGGCGCCACCGCCCGCATCGTGGCCGAGGCGCCCGGCACCGCGGTGCTGGTCCTGACCACCTACGCCGACGACGACTCCCTCGCCGGCGCCCTGCGCGCCGGAGCCCGCGGCTACCTGACCAAGGACGCCGGCCGCGCCGAGCTCGCGGCGGCCGTCCGGTCGGTCGCGTCCGGGCAGGCCACGTTCGCCAAGGAGATCGCCGACCGGCTCGTGCGCGGCTTCACCGAGGCGGCCCCGCAGCCCGGCCTGCGCGAGCGCTTCCCCACCCTGACGGCGCGCGAGGCGGACGTGCTGGAGGCCATCACGCTGGGGCACAACAACGCCCGGATAGCGTCCGAGCTGTTCCTGAGCGTGGCCACGGTGAAGAGCTACATCAACTCGATCTTCGCCAAGCTCGGCGCGCGGGACCGCGCCCACGCGGCCGCCATCGCCCTGGGCCGCTCGGACGCGTAATTCCCACCCGGGCTCCCACCCGTGGGTGGTGCTCGGCCTCGACGTCCGTGACGAGCATCGACGGCGACTTCCAAGAGAAAGGGAGATCGCCGTGGCTGCGATTCTTTCCCGGGTCGGCGCGTTCTGCGCCCGGCGCCGGTGGCTGGTGGTGGGCGCCTGGGCGGTGGTGCTGGTGCTCGCGGTGGGGCTGGCCGCGCGCTTCGCCGAGCCGCTCGACACCAAGCTCACCGTCTCGGGGCTTCAGTCGACCGAGACGCTCGATCAGGTGGACCGGGAGTTCGGCGGCGGGGGCGGCGGCGGGCGGGTGGTCGTGGCGGCGCCGGCCGGGCACACGCTTGCCGAGTACCGGACCGCGCTGGCCCCGCTGGGCACGCGGCCCACGGTCGCGCCGGACGGCCGGATCGGCTATTTCACCGTCGCGACCGCGCCGGCCCCGAGCGTGCTCGATCAGGTGCGGTCGGCCGGGCTCGAGGTGGCGGAGTCGTCGGAGCTGGCGCCGCCGCCGGGCGGGAGCAGCTCGCCGGGGATCGGGCTGTTGATCGCGCTGGTGGTGCTGCTGGTCACGTTCGGCTCGCTGAGCGCGGCGGGGCTGCCGCTGCTGACCGCGGTGCTGGGGCTCGGCATCTCGCTGGCCGGGCTCTACGCCGTCACCGCGGTGGTGTCGGTCAACTCGGTGGCGCCCACCCTGGCGATCCTGCTCGGGCTCGCGGTCGGGATCGACTACGCGCTGTTCCTCATCGATCGGCACCGGCGGCAACTGCTGGGCGGGAACGAGGACGTGCGTGCGTCGATCGCGCTGGCCACGGGTACGGCGGGGTCGGCGGTGCTGTTCGCGGCGGTCACTGTGATCATCGCGCTGGCCGGGCTGGCCGTGGCCCGGGTCGGGTTCCTCACCGAGATGGGGCTGGCCGCGGCGGGGGCTGTGCTGGTGGCGATGCTGATGGCGCTGACCCTGACCCCGGCGCTGCTGAGCCTGGCCGGGCGGCGGGTGGTCGGACGGCGGTGGCTGCCGGCGCCCAAGGTCGCGCCGCGCTGGGTGGGCGTCGTCGTGCGGCATCGAGGCGTCGCGGTGACGCTGTCGGTGCTCCTGCTCGCCGTGCTCACGGCGCCGGTGCTCGGGATGCGGCTCGGGCTGCCCGACGACGGCAGCGACCCGCCGGGCGCGACCGACCGCCGGGCCTACGATCTGATCGCCGAAGGGTTCGGCCCGGGGGCGAACGGGCCGTTGCTGGTGCTGGCCGAGTTCGGCGGCACGCCCGACCCGGGACCGCTGACCGAGCGGCTCGCGGCGGTGCCGGGGGTGGCGCGGGTGCTGCCCTCCGGGGTACGCGGCCGCGATGCCCTGCTCACCGTCGTACCGGAAAGTGGTCCCTCGGATGCGGCGACCGCGACCCTCGTCGCCAAGCTGCGGGAGCAGCGGCTGGTGCCCGGAGTGACGCTGCTGGTGACCGGACAGACGGCGGTGGCGATCGACATCTCCGACCATCTGCGCGACGCGCTGCCCTGGTATCTCGCGCTCGTGGCCGGGTTCGCGTTCGTGCTGCTGATGGTGGTGTTCCGGTCGATCCTGATCCCGCTCAAGGCGGTGCTGAGCTTCCTGCTGAGCCTGGGCGCGGCGCTCGGGTGCACGGTGGTGGCGTTCCAGTGGGGATCCGGGCCGCTGCTCGGCTTCCTGCCGACCATCGTGATCGGCGTCCTGTTCGGACTGTCGATGGACTACGAGATGTTCCTGGTCTCGGGCATGCACGAGGAGCACCGGCGGGGCGCGACGCCGCCGGAGGCGGTGGCGACCGGCTTCGGGCGCGGCGCGAAGGTGGTCACCGCGGCGGCGCTGATCATGATCGGCGTGTTCGGCGGCGGCGTGGCCGGCGGCGACCCGGTGACCCGGCCGATCGCGTTCGCGCTGGCAGCCGGGGTGCTGGTGGACGCGTTCGTGGTGCGGCTGGTGCTGGTGCCGGCGGCGATCTCGCTGTTCGGGCGGGCGGCGTGGTGGCTGCCGCGGCGGCTGGACCGGGTGGCGCCAACCGTCGACGTGGAAGGGGCGGCGCTCGCACGCTGATGCCGGCCTGCCGCTTCGGCGGGCTTGGCCGGCCTGCCGCTTCGGCGGTTTCGCGGCGGGGCATGCCGCGTGGCGGCAATGATCGTTAGTTGCGATGGAAGCGCAGGCCAAGGTCAGGAGTCGGACATGTTCCCCCAGCTCGCCGCCGCCGCGGCCCTCGCGGCCGGCCTCGCACCGGCGCCGGTGACCTTCGATCCCGGCACGAACTCGGGTTACGTCGGCGCGGGCGCGATCCGCGAGGCGTTCGGCTGGTCCCCGGCGACGCTGACCGCGCGGGCGGCCGGCGTCGCCTTCCAGCACGGCTTCCGGGGCGAGGACACCTACGCGGTCTCCTGCGGCGGGCGCCCGTTCCGGGTGGTGCACCCGCACGATTACGGGCATTACGAGCTCAACGTCACCGTGAAGCGGGCCAGTTCCGGCTATCGCGACGTGACCGGCTTCCGGATCCGCGGCGCGTACGCCGGGATCTCGGGCACCAGCCCGGCGCCGTCGCCCGGCGACCCGTGCCCGCAAAAGCACGCCGGCGGCTCGAAGGTCACCAGGTCCGCACGGGTGGCGTCGGTCACCACCTGGACGCTGACCGCGATCTGGCAGGACGTCCACCGCCAACTGCTGGTGCGCAAGTCGCGGGCATAACTTCGCGGTCCTCCGCGTTCGACGTGCCGAATCGCATGATTGACATGTCAATTACAGGAGGACGGCATCATGAGTGATCTCGAGCTGGGTCTCGACACCTTCGGCGACGTGCCGGTGGACGACTCCGGCGTACCCGTCTCGCAGGCCGCCGCGATCCGGCAGGTCGTCGACGAGGCGGTGCTGGCCGACGATCTCGGCGTCGACGTGATCGCCCTCGGCGAGCACCACCGCCCGGAATACTCCATCGCCACCCCCGAGACGGTCCTGGCCGGCATCGCCACCCGCACCCGGCGCATCAAGCTCGCCTCCGGCGTCACCGTGCTGAGCTCGGACGACCCGGTCCGGGTGCACCAGCGGTTCGCCACCGTCGACGCGCTGTCCCACGGCCGCGCCCAGGCGATTCTGGGCCGGGGCTCGTTCATCGAGTCGTTCCCGCTGTTCGGGTACGACCTGACCGATTACGACGTCCTCTTCGAGGAGAAGCTCGACCTGTTCGTGAGGCTGCTCGACGAGCAGCCGGTGACGTGGAGCGGCACCACGCGGGCGGCGCTGGACAACGCGGACGTGTTCCCCAAGACCGAGTCGGGCCGGCTCGACACGTGGGTCGGCGTCGGCGGCTCGCCGCAGTCGGTGGTGCGCACCGCCCGGCACGGCCTCCCCCTGATGCTGGCGATCATCGGCGGGCAGCCCGACCGGTTCGCGCCGTACATCGACCTCTACCAGCGGGCCGCCGAGCAGCTGGGCACGGTCGCGCATCCGGTCGGCATGCACTCGCCCGGCTTCGTGGCCGACACCGACGAGGAGGCCAAGGAGCTGTTCTACCCGGCGTACAAGGTGATCCGGGACCGGATCGGCAAGCTGCGCGGATGGCAGCCGCTGCGGCGTGCTGAGTTCGACGCCGAGGTCGCGTACGGGTCGCTGTACATCGGCTCGCCCGACACCGTGGCGCGCAAGATCGCCAAGGCGGTCCGGACGCTGGGCGTGGGTCGCTTCGACCTCATCTACACGGCCGGGGCGCAGAGCGTCAGCGCGCGCAGCCGGGCCGTGGAGCTCTTCGGCACGAAGGTCGCGCCGATGGTGCGCGAGCTGGTCGCCGAGTGAGGTTTCCGCTGGCCCTGTCCGCTGACGCGTTTTTCTGCTGACAGCAGGGCCCTGTCTGCTGATGGCAGATCGGCTTGGTCCGGAGCTTCCGCCCGCCCCAAGGTGGATCCAGAAGTTCCGGCCCAGCACGAGGGAGACATCATGCAGACACCCACCGGGGTGCCGGTCGACGATCAGGTGGTCGCGCGGCTGTTGCATCAGCGCATCATCGTTCTCGGCGCCGAGGTCGACGACCCGGTCGCCAACCGGCTGTGCGGCCAGTTGCTGCTGCTCTCGGCCGAAGACCCGAGGGCCCCGATCAGCCTGTACATCAACTCGCCCGGCGGCTCGGTCAGCGCCGGCCTGGCCATCTTCGACACCATGCGCCTGATCCCCAACGACGTCAGCACGCTCGCCCTCGGCCTGGCCGGCAGCATGGGCCAGTTCCTGCTCACCGCCGGCACGCCGGGCAAGCGCTTCGCGTTGCCGCACGCGCAGATCCTCATGCACCAGGGTTCGGCCGGCTTCGGCGGCACCGCGGCCGACGTCGAGATCTACGCCGAGCAGCTCGAGCGGATCGGCACGCTGCTGCTGCGGCTCACGGCCGAGCACACCGGCCAGCCGTACGACACGGTCGAGCGCGACAGCCGGCGAGACCGGTGGTTCACCGCCACCGAGGCGCGCGAGTACGGCCTCATCGACCACATCCTGGACAGCGTCGACGACGTGCGTCCGGCCATGACCCGCGAGCCGATGGGACTGGGCGTATGAGCCAGTACACGATCCCCACTGTCATCGAGAAGACCGCGACCGGCGAGCGCGCCTTCGACATCTACTCGCGGCTGCTGTCCGACCGCATCATCTTCCTCGGCACCGAGATCGATGACGGCGTGGCCAACGTCGTGATCGCCCAGCTCATCCACCTGGAGTCGAGCGGCGAGCAAGAGATCGGCCTGTACATCAACTCGCCCGGCGGCTCGTTCAGCGCGCTCACCGCCATCTACGACACCATGAATTTCGTACGCTGCGACATCGCCACCATCTGCGTCGGCCAGGCGTCGTCCGCCGCCGCGGCCCTGCTCGCCGCGGGAACCCCCGGCAAGCGGTCGGTGCTGCGGCACGCCAAGGTGACCCTGCACCAGCCGTCCAGCCAGGCCCGCGGCACACTGCCCGACCTGGCCGTGGAGGCCAAGGAGGTGGCAAAGGTCCGCGCCGAGATGGACCAGATCCTGGCCGACCACACCGGCCACCCGGTGTCGAAGATCCGCGCCGACACCGATCGCAGCATGACCTTGACAGCAGCCGAGGCGGTCGCCTACGGCCTGGCCGACAAGGTCATCACCCGACGGGAGGCCCGAGCATATCGCCTGGACAGCGCCGCCTGACCCGGCCCCGCCGGCCGGCAGCGCGGTCGCGCGTCAGCCGGGCCGCCCGCCAGCGCGATCGTGCGCCAGCCCGGCCGTGCGCCAGCCCGGCCGTGCGCCAGCCCGGCCGTGCGCCAGCC
>NZ_JBHTBJ010000055.1:0-39152 GCF_042664765.1 Paractinoplanes rhizophilus
GGCCTTCTCCAACGCGACAAGCCGCTCCAGCAACTCCACGATGGACGGCACGTCAGGCACCCGGACATCTTGCCCAACAACCCCACCAAGATCAAACCGGCCCCAAACGACCGACCTGATCAGTTACCCAACCGGAAGTCCAGCGGGCTGGTTGAGATACCGCTGCAGCTCGTCCAACCACACCACCGTCCGCGGTGTCGGCGAGTCGGCAATCTCAGCGACGGCCTGAACATCGGCTGGCTGAGCCAACCACCACTCGGGCAACACCGCTCGAATGGCTTCGAATAGTGCCCTACTCTTTCCCACTGACGAGCCACCAACTACGAGCACAAACCCACCTCGTCCCGCCGCGGCTTTGATCGCCGTTTGCAGGTCGACATCGAAGTCTCGGGGCACGTAGGTCGGCAGTGACTCCGCATACGGACCTACCTGGATCGACGCGTGCACCCCGAGGAGCCGAGGGTTAGCGTCTCGCACTCTCAGCGCTTTGATGGGCTTGGGAAGGGATGATGTGCTGGCCCGCTCCCACGCCTGGAGCCACGGCTTCTGCCCATCGGCGTCCAGACCGCATGCTCCCAAGAACGCGATCAACGTCTCGCGGCTCGGCACAGATCTTCCGCGCAACATGTCGCTGAGGGTGCTCTTCGGTACACCCTTGGTCAGCGTCCTGTAAGTGTGAGGCTGACGAAGAGCGTTCAACGCCACGGCCAATTCAGCCAACGTCTGGACGTTCTGGAGTGGGTCGGATCCCGGTGTCTCGTTGCCGGAAGGCATCTGACCACGCTATACCGTGGCACACCAAGAGAGTCAACCTCACGTTGCCGTCGGGAGCAGGTCGGTCTACTCCGGTCTGCTCCGGAACTGATGCCGGACTCCCGCGTCGGCTGGGACATTCGTTTCAAGCGCATCACAGGGGCCTGGCCGGCCACCCCGCCTACGTCGAGCGGGAGACACCATGGACACCCACGACTGGATCACCGTCGCCCAAACTGCAGTCGATCTGCTTTCCCTAGCCGCCGCGATCATCGCGCTCATCCGCGCCAGAGGCCGGGGACCCCAGAAATAACGTGCGACCAGCGGCCTGAAACCTCGATTGAGGTTTCAGGTCCAGCCTCAACCTGAATATCGAGAGCCCATCCTCTGAGGATGAAGTCTCTCTTGCCTCAACAGGCCCTCGTCTCGACCAGTCGTGCGACTTGCGCCGAGTAGTGCATCCGGCGGAGTTTGTGCATCTGGTCGGCGTTCTCACTCCAATCGAACGAACGGAGCATTAAGCCGTGATGGGCACTCCGGACGAGCTTAGCGAGGCCGGCATTGGGATTGCGCTCACCGCACACGATCGCCAAGGGAAATGTGCCTAAGTCCCCGACTTCCGGAGCGTCCAATCGAATGATCGGATGCACTGTCGTCGGCAGATCCGTACGCATCCGAGGGTGTGCGTACATCGCCCTGCGTGGTCGATACCGGAGTTGGCCGACAGCGACCTGGCGGGTGTCCGCCGACGGCGGGAACCGATCGGCTGTAGACGGCATCAGTCCGTGCGGGGTCCGTCCGGGGGAACAAGCCTCGCCGAAATCTTTCCACCATGCGGCGCTTCGTGTGATCCGATGTCCGGATGCGTCAGCAGCATCCGCTCGGACTCGACCCTGGCCATCCTCTCTTCCCCATCGCCGCCATGCGGCACGAGCCAGCCACCGGCGCGGTCGAAATCCGGTTCACTGACGGGCGATCCGAGCACGGCGCCATCGCCCCACTCGACGCCCCCACCTGGATCCGCGAAATGACCTTCGACGTGCGGACCTCAAACCTTCAGGCCACCCTGCACGGCGGCGCCGAGCTGACGATGTCGATCGGCACGGTCCGCACACCGGTGGACCGTCCGGTCGTCTATCTGGACCAGAACCACTGGATCGACATGGCCCGGTTCTCTATTGGCTCGACCACGCTCTCCGACGAACGCCGCAGGACCTGCCGACGGATCACCGAGCTCGCGATGCACGAGCAGATCCTGCTCCCGATCTCCTCAGCGCATCTGGTGGAGATCGCCAAGAAAGCTGACCGGCAACGCACCGAGGTCGCCCAGGTCATGATGAAACTCTCCAAAGGCTGGCAGATGCGCAGCCCACTGTACGTGCAGAGATCGGAACTCGAGCGCATGTTCGGCGGCGCGCCGGAATGCCTGGGCAAGGGCGAGGTGTTCACGCTCGAACCGGGCGCGCTGTTCAGCGACGCCCCGCGGCCCGGCACCGAGCCATCGCCGGCCGCCGTCGATGACTTGCCGGCCGACCTCCAGGGCCTGGTCCAACGGCTGAGCTGGACAGCCGCGATCGTGGACACCTTCGTCGACACCGAGCGACTGATGTCTGACGACGGCCTCCGTAAGGCACGCCAGTGGGCCACCTCGTTCCACGACCTCGCTCTGCACGTACGAGGCAACCCGAAAGCCCGTCGACAGCTGCGGCAGATAACTGGCGTGCGATTTCTGTCCGATATCCAGACCGACCTGGCCGGCGTAGCCCTGGCCGCCGGGCTGACCACCGAGGAGTTCCGAGACTGGTGCCAGGACCAGGCCGAGAACGACATCGCGGCGGCACCGATGCTCGGCCGGTTCCGGGAACTGCTCCACCTTCGAGTTTCCAACGCCGACGATAAATGGGCGGCCAACGACCTCAACGACACCCTGTACCTGTGCTGCGCCGGCGCCTACGCCGACATCGTGGTCGGCGAACGCAAAATGACCAGCTACCTGCAACGCGCAAGCAGCAAAGTAACCAAGGGCGCAACGCTCTTCCGTCACCTGGAGGACGCGTTGCCAGCCATCGAATACGCCACGGGCTGAACACCGACGCCAGGCCCGCTCCGTCAAAAGCAGGGAAGCTCAGATCCGCGACCGGGCGACTTCACCTGTCGATCTCAGCTGGTCGCGCCCGGAGGGCTGCCGCGGGTCGCGATGCCAGGTCGGCGATCAGTGCAGATGGATGTGTCAGCGCGAACGCGCGGGTGGCGTAGAAATCGGCGTACGCGCGCACAGCACCGTCGTCATCCCGTCGCTGTGGCCGGACGGCGTCGCGGAACTCCCGAGCCACGATAGCGTTGACCCCCACGAGATAGCGCTCGGCCAGGACCGAGTCGATCGATTCCCACAGCCTGTAAAACTCCGGTCCTGTTGACCGGCCAGAGTCGGCGGCCCGTCCGCGCCGGGGCGCGGCGCGACGCTGCAGCTGTTCCAGGGCCAAGATCGGTTCCCGGGGCGGAGGCAGGGGCCGCTGCCGGTCCGCATCGAGGTCGCGTTGGAAGCTGCCGAGCCGCTCGGTCAGCTCAGCATCGTGATCGGGCACCAGGCCGTGTCCGTCGAGGTCGACCATCTGCACCGCGGCGATTGCACCGGCGGTCACCGCCAATGACAACGACCCGGGCGACTCGTAGACGTTGAGGTAGCGGACCGCGTGCAGGCCCTCGTCGCGGAGCTCGGCGTTGGTCAAACGGGCCGCGCGCTGCTCGTTTTCGTCCCGGTAGTCGGTCTCGACCTGGGTTGGGTCGAGGTTGAGTGCCACCCGGTACAGGAAGAACCGGGAGTCGCGGTCGTTCTGGTACTTCATCCGACGCAGCACGTTCTCGATCGCAGCCTCGTATGTGCCGACGTGCAGTGCGAGGTCGGAAAGCCTGGCGATCTGTTCGTCGGTGACGAGGCGGAAGTCGCGTAGCCGTTCCCGTTGCTGTTCCTCGTTGGTCAGCGAAGGCCAATCCGGCGACGTGCTCGTGTGATACCACGCCAACCGACTGAGCTGTTCGTTCTCCAGCGCGGGATCGTTGAGATCGCGCAACGCGGCAACGCCCCGACCGAAGTGGATACTTCCTCCGCAGCGCGAGCACGGTATGTGAGCATCGTTAATCTCGGCTTCGTAGTCGACCGCGCTCAGGTCCTCCACGCCGCCACAGCCGCAACGCATGCGGTAGTTGTAGGCGAAACTGACCGGTCGGTCGATCAGGTCCGGTTCCGTGGTCACGAAATGAACACCGCCACACGTCTCTCTTCGCGCACTGGGTTCCCTTGGCTGCCGACAGTGTCACATCGCGGTCGGGAACCCGTCCGTGGCCCGGCCGCACTGCGATGCCAACGATAGCCAACAGCGCGGCGCGGTCGGCTATCGATCTCCTGCAGTCCCGATGTACTACGACGACTCAGCAGGCGCATCAATGCGTTAACACTCACTGCACGACCGAACTGGATCGTGGCCGAACCGCCCTCAACGGCGCTCCCGGCAGACCGAACGAGTGACGGTGCTACTCCCAGCGATCAATGATTCTTCGCGAGTCCGTGGACGAACTACCGCACCCACCACGACAGCTGCGTTCTGCTGCTGGCCGCGTAGGCGCTATTGCGCGGATCAAGGATGAGCGGACGCCGACCTACCGCCGGGCTGGCCTACACTCCTAGCTGCGAAGGTCCAGGATTGACATGGCGAGAGGCTCAATTTCTGTGGTTGATCTCGACAAGCATGAGTGGCGCACGGAAGTTGAGTTCATCATCTTTCTTAAGACGTTACTCATCAGCCAGTATCCCGACGCTATCATCCATGAGGGCTCCTTGAAAGATGGACGCCTTCGCCCCGACCTAATCATGCACTACAGCAATGAAGTCTACGTTATTGAAGTGAAGCGCGAAACTCCCCTAACCGGAAGTCGCCTCCACGACGTTACCGCTCAGTTGGTCAACTATCGGCAGGCAGCAATGGAGGCGTATCCCGGGCGCGCAATGCACTTCATTCTGGCGATCCCTGGAGTTCTATCCGACGATAAGCGCGAAGTTATCACGGGCATCGGATTCGATGTTTGGGACAAAAATTGGCTAATCCACGCCGTTGAAGAAGGGCCAGTTCTGCGTCCACCCCGAGAACCAACCGACAGGGCTGGCCAGTGCAGGAAGCTCCTCGAACGCTACGCGAGTATCAAGCCGGGCAAACCAACTTGGTCGGAGTACCAGAAGATATGCATGGAGATTTGGGAGTGCTTATTCCTCCCTGATCTTTCCCGACCCATCAGCGAAAGCGCAAACGAGTCCGGCGTAAATCGCCGCGACTTCGTAGTCCCAAATTATGCCACTGATGGATTCTGGGCGTTCATGCGCAGCCACTATCACGCCGACTACATCGTCGTAGATGCGAAAAATCTAGTCGGCCCGGCCGGAAAGGCTCACGTGCTCCAGATATCAAACTATATGTCTCGACGCGGCACTGGATTGTTCGGTGTCATCATGACTCGTCGCGGAAGCGATCGTGCAGGGCTTTATACACGCCGAGAGCAGTGGGTGCTCTACAGCAAGATGCTAATCGTCCTCGACGATGACGACACGGAACAGATGCTCGACAATGCCATCCATGGCGACGATCCGTCGTTGGTCCTCCGCCAGAAGATAGAAGACTTCCGTCTCTCGCTGTAGCTTTAGAGCCGTAAGGTGGAGAGCAAGCCGAACTGGTCAATGTCGTCAGGATCTCGGGCCGTTTCGCAACCAACCTGCAAGCGCTTCGGTGGCTTAACGCCAAACCAATCAGGCCCGCCCAGCCCAATCTGCGCAGCGCCATGGCGAAGCTTAGCAACCGTCGTACCTCTACGCGAGTGTTGATGAACGCGCGGCGTCTCGCAATACCGGGCCGGGACTGGCTAAACGCCTGATCCGATTGCTTTGTTGCGCCCATCCGGATTCTCTGGATGGACCCTCTGCCGCGTTCGATGTAGTTTCTCTGACGCACTCTCGTCGGCAAATCCGCGCACCGGAACGTTGTCGGTTCTAGCACATGCTGATGTGAACGTGGTTGGTGTGCCAGCCAGAGGGGTCGTTGCCGCCGTATGGATTGTTGTAGGCGTGCCAACCTTTCTCTGGTGTCCAAATCATGCGGAACCAGATGACGTACATGATGCCCAAGCGGTCGGCGTTGGCGAACGCCCAGGCCGCCATCGCATCCCCTCTGGCCTTCTGCGCCCCGGACGCCTCGCCGCCGGAGGTCATCATGAAGTCGCAGGCGCGCCCGTTCGGATGTTCGCCGTGGTCGTCGAGGCGGAAACAGCCGGGTTTCGGCCAGCCGGCGGCGGTGGCCTGCTGGACGAGATGCAGCGTGCGGGGGGTCAGACAGCCGGTTCCGGTGGTCGGGTCCGGGATGGTGGAGCAGGTCTCCGCGGGCCAGGAGCCGTCGGAGTTGCGCGGCGCCGGTTCGGCATTACCGAATGGCATCGCGGAGCAGTCGAGGGCGATCTCACCGGCCCCGTATTGATCAACTAGGGCGATGGCGTCGTTGGTCCACTTCGTGTACGCGTCAGGATAGGCGCTCACTTGGACCGCCTGGGCCGCCTCGGTGAGTGGCATTGTCTGCCATCCGGAGATGGTTTTGAGCTTGTCGTAGAACTTGCCCGCCTGGTACGCGGGATCCGTCAATTGCTCGGCGGTTCCCCATCCCTGGTTCGGGCGCTGCTGGAAAACGCCGATGGAGTTGGTGTCGTTGTCGGCCCCGAGGTAGGGCAGGTTCGTTAGTCGGGATTCCTGCATGGCGACTGCGAGGGCGATGGTCTGCCCCCAGCTGCCGACGCCTTTGGTGACGCCGAGCTGGATGATGGTCGCGGCGATGTCGATTTGGTCGGCGTCCCATTTCCCGGTGTCTGCCGGTTGCCCGGAAGCGTCGGTGCTCGGCATGGTGGCGACCGTGCACGCTCCGGAGCTGCCGCCCATGATGGCGGACAGCAGCAGCATGGGCAGTCCGAGGCAGGCGAGGATGACGATGGTGACGATGGCCTTGGTCATAGGCGATGGCCTTTCGGTGGAGACAAGAGAGGGCCGGTCTGCGTGCGGGTGTGTGGCCGGCCGAGGGAAGGCGTTCGAGGAGTGGTCAGAGGTAGTGCGTGACCACGCGTAGCCGGGCGTCCGCCTCGGACAGCAACTTGGTGACGAGGGCGTCGGCGTCGGCCAGCGGGTGGCCGTCGGTGACGGGGTCGCGTAGCGCGAGTCCCAGTGCCCCGGCTGCAAGGCGGGCACGAACCAGAGCACGTGGTGGGCGTCGAGGAACAGCGCGCTGTTGATCTGCGGGGCGAGCACGGTCATGGGCTGGCTGGCGCAGCTGGTCAGGCACCGGCAACCCGGCGCGTTGTAGACCGACCGCAGCAGGCCGCGTGAATGGGGCAGTTGCAGTCACAGGCGAGGTCGTAGGCGGGCCGAGGCGTTTGGTACATGGCTGTCTCCCAAGGGGTCGTGAAGCACAAAAGGCCAGTGGGCCGCCCACGCGGGCGGCCCACCTTGGATTTGCGGGTTTAGAGGTTGAAGTCTTCGCGGTTCGTGACCAGGTGAACGAGCTCCCGCAACCGGCTCTCGAGCACCACGCTCGCGTGGTAGAAGTCGTGCCGGGTGTCGATATCTCCGGCGTTTCCCAGTCCCAGGTGCCGCCGGGCAGGGCCGGGACCTGCCAGAGACCGCCGTTCTGGTCGAGGAACAGCGCGCAGCCCCAGCGGTCGGCGAGCAGCGTGATGGGCTGGGTGACGCAGGTGATGGTGCAGGCGCAGTCGGGCTCGTCGTAGGTGAGGCGGGTCCCGTTGGCGTGCACGGGGCAGCGGCAGTTGCAGGGACGCTGCCAGGGCATCAGGTGGGTCATCGTGGCTCCGTGCGAACGTCGATGTGGGTTGTGAGGGGATCGGGAGGCGGGGCTGATGAGGCTGGTGCCGCCGGGGTCGAGCAGCTTGTTGTGCTGGACGGCTTGGGTTTCCTCGGCGGTGAGCACGTAGGCCGGCAGGTGCGGTGTGCCCTTGCGCCAGGCGTGGTAGAGCCGGTGCACGCCGTCGATCAGCAGCCCCGCCGGTGGCCCGTCCCCGACGCGGACGAGGCCGAGGATCACCGGGTTGGTCAGGTCGGTGCTCATCGCGTAGAGCCGGTCGACGGCGTCGGGGGTGGGGCCGATGAGACTGACCGCCAGGCGCTGCGGGTTGTCGAGGTGATGGAGGCTGTACGCGGTGGCCCACGCCGGGACGTCGAGTTGCTGGGTCTCGCGGGGTGTGGCCGCGATCAGCGCCAGCGCGGCATCGATGTCGAAGACCCACGGCCCGAAGTGGAACCACTGCGGCTGCCGGTCGGCCATCACTTGCCTCCCTGATCGATGAGGGAGGCGTAGATGCGGATGCACCGCAGGATCAGCTCGTGTGACGGCAACGCGAGTAGGCGTTGCCGTTTGTTCTCGCGCAGCTGGTCCCAGATCAGGACGGTGACGCTTGCGGACCAGACGTCGACCAGGACCCCGTCGATCTTGGCGTATTGTCGCTCGGCGACGATGCGCCGCAACGTGTCGATGAGGGTCGGGTCGCCGATCGGGTGGTTGGCGTCGTCGGGCCGGGCCGCCTCCTCGTACTGGGTGAGGCAGTCCTCGCAGGTGTGGGCGCGGGGCGAGTTTTCGTTGTCCCACCGACTGACCTCGTCGGCGGGGAGCCCGCAGACCGACTGGCGCGGGTCGCGGGGGTGCAAAAGGTGAGGGATTATCGCGATCATCGGCTCGTCTCCTCTCGGGGTACGAGCCGGGGCATGTTGAACCCGCGCGGGGTCAACATGCCCCGGGCAGGTGGTGGGGTGGCGGTGGTCAGATCTTCAGCAGGTCGAAGACGACGAGCTTGAGATCGCCGGTGGTGCCGGTCAGCACGCGGTGGGCGCGCGCGATCTCGTTCTTGGCGGGCTGGTAGTGGTCCAGGTATTCGGTGATGGCCTGGTATCCGGCCCACCGGCTGCCCTTGATGGCCTTCTGGGTGTCGGCCTCGGTAATCAGGTACTTCAGGGTGCCGAGCCGCTGCTTGGCGTTGCGCTGGGTGGTCTCGGAGGCGTTGTCCTTGACCGGCCACACCTGGCCGACGATCTGCTCGAACTCGCGCATGGTCAGCGCCTCGTTGAGCATCCGCTCGGCGGCTTGCTCGAAGGTGTCGATGTACTTGAACATCAGGCCCAGCGCCTCGCGGGCCTGGCTGATCTGGGAACAGACGTTTGAGGTGTGCCGGAAGGTGTAGTGCCCGACGGCGTGCTCGAACGCGGCCCGCTGGGTGTTGGCGCACACGACCCGGATCGGGCTGGCGTCCACCCGTAGCGCGGCGGTGCCGTCGTGACTGGTCGTGCCGATCAGATACAGGTCCATCCGATCGACTCCGGCGATCTCCATGGCGTCGGGCAGTTTGAGCGTGACGAAGACGCTTTTACCGCGCCGGAGGCTGCCGGCTGTTTCGAAGTGGGCGCCGCCGACCTGGTCCACCAGCTGGTCGAGCATCTCGGCGCACTGCTCGTTCTGGACCACGGTGTAGTCGGTGCCGACGATGCCCAGATACTCCGTGGCCCCGGTGACCGGGTTGCGGCGCACGGTCATCTGCTTGTCGTCGGCCGGGATTTGCACCTCGACGCCGTCGACGATGTCGATGCCGACCGTGCGGATGGTCCGTACGCCCCAGTCGCCGAGCTTGGCGGCGGCCATGATCTCTTCGGCCTTCATGGTGTCCTGGGTGACAGTGCCCAGCCGGTGCCAGGCCGACAGGCGGGCGCTGGCGAACGCGGTCGTACCGTCGGCGAATCGCTCGAGTTCGTGTGGCACTGGGGTTCTCCTCTCGGAAACAGGCGCAGGGCCGAGCAGACGCTCGGCGCTGCAATGGGGAGGTGTGGACGGTTAGGACTGGGGGGTTCCGTCTTCGTCGGCCGGCGCGGCGGCCGTCGGGAAGGCGAACGCGAACGGCGCTTCGGCGACCTGGCTGAGGCGGCCGTTGGAGACCAGCAGCAGGCAGCAGGTGAGGACGGCGGCGGTGCCGAGGTGACGTCCCGTCGCTGCCGTGATGCCCTGGGCGATCTCGTACGGTTTCAGCGGCTGGTCGGGGTTGGCGGCGCAGTATGCGCTGACCAGGTCCGACAACGCCGCATCGACCTGCCCGTCGGTCTTCACTAGGGCCACGCCGTCGTCGCGGCGGTGCACCAGGTCCGCCAGCTCTAGCACGGGCAGCCGCCGCAGCACTATGCGCAGCGGGAGCCCGGTGCGCACGGCGAGCTGCTCCGGCGCGACGGTCCCTGGTCGGGCACGGCGCGCATGATCTGCGCCGACTCGTTGTCGAGCTCGTCGTACGGCTGCCGCGGGCCGTCGCCTGTCGGCGCGTGCTGTTGCCCGGCGCTGCCGACGACTTCGTGTCGCTCGGCCGGGGCGCCGGAACCGGCTTCGGGAAGTCGGTCATCGATGTTGCTCCTGTCGTCAAACGGGATGCGGGGCCGAGCGCCATGCGCTCGGCCCCGCGAGGAGGGGAATCGGTCAGGACTGCTGGGTGTCGCTGTTGTCCTGGTCGTTGTCGGTCTGCTCGGCCTGGTCGTCGTTCGCGCCGTTCATGCCGTCGCCGTCGCCGTCGCCGTCGCCGTTGTCGTTGTCGGTGGCGGGCTGTTCGGCGTCTGGTTCGCCGTCGGCGGTGTCGTCGTTCACGACGGGCTTTGGGAAGACGACGGTGAGCGGCGTTTCGGAGGTCAACAGGAGGTGGCCCGCGGCGGCGGCCTTGGTGCAGTTGTTGCGCACCGCGCCAGGGCTCACGTTGCGGCCGCCGAGCTTCGCGCTGATCCTGCGGGCGATCTCTGGCGGGGTCATCGGCTGGCCGGGGTTGGCGGCCAGCTCCGCGATGGTCAGCTTCTCCAGTTCGCCTTTGCCGAAGGGCTGGTTGCCGTCGGCGTTGCCGGTCGCGTCGGCGCGGTTCCCGACGGTGCTCGGGGCGTTGTTCAGCATGCGCGGGGGCAGCTGGGTCGGCAGTTTCACGGCGTGGACCTCGTCGTCCGGGCCGACGATGTGCAGGGTTCCGTCCGGGCGGATCCGGCTCTGCACGGCCGCCACGGCCGCCGGGGTGATCGTGACGCCCCGGATGACCTGGAAGCACAGGGCGCAGCGCGGCGGCTCCGGGTTCGGGTCGACCTCGCTGGCCTTGGTGGGCCCGGCGATCCACCGCTGCGGCTGGCCCGTCTTGGGCGGCAGGCGACGGGCGGCGTCGGCCTGCTGCATCGCGTCGAGCAGGCGAACGGTGGTGGGATGGCTGATGCCGCTCTCAGCGACGATCTCGTCGACGGTCGCGCCGTCGTCGCCGAACTCGGCCAGCACACCCTTGATGGCCATGACCTTGCGATCGCCAGGACGGGGCGGTGCGACGACCGTACGCGGCCCGCCCCTGACCGGGCCGTCCGTGCCCTCCTCGTCGTCCTGGTCGCCGTCGTCGTCGCGGTCGTTCTCGTCGGCGTCGGACGGGGCCTGCTCGCCGGTGGTCTCGTCATCGGCGTCACCGGTTTCCGGGGCCTGGCTGGTGCTGTCGCCCGTGGCCGCCTCGTCGGCCGGGTCAGAGTCCGGCTCGTCGTCGATCTCGTCCGGGCCGGCGGCGTTCTCGTCGCTGAGGTCGGCCGAGTCGAGCGCGGCCTTGGCGTCGTCAGACAGGGTCCAGCGGGCGGGCGTGCCCTCGGCCGGGTCCGCGCCGAGGTCGACCTCGACGATCACACCGGCCTCGGCCAGGGTCCGGATGGCCTTGTCGGTGGTGGAGCGGGCCTTGCCCGACCTCTCGGTCAGCTCGTGGACGTTGCCCTGGCCGAGTTCGACCAGGGCCTTGAGGACGGCCTGCGTCGCAGGCGTCAGGGACTGGAATTCCATGGGGTTTCCCTCCTCGGGAATAAGGGAGTGGAGCCCAGCACCGAGCGGTGCTGGACTGTGGTTCTCAAAGCCGCGTGCGGCCCGGCGGCGGCACGCGAAACAGGGGCGCCTGAAGGCATCGCGTGGGGGATGCGAGATCGCTCGGCAAGGAAGGCGCTGGGGTCAGCGGCGCGAGATCCTGCGCTGGCCGGACGGGCGCAGGTGGTAGAGGCGGTCCTCGACGCGGTCGCGGTAGATCCCCGCGATGCCGTGGGCGAGGCGGACCGGGCCGGGGTATTCGGCCGGGTCGAGTTCGACGTCGGCCGTGTTGATCTGTGCCTTCACCGCTCGCCCGGCGATGTGCTGCTGACTCAGGTACTCGTGGTGTGGCAGCACGATCAGGAAGGTGTCACCGGGGTTGACGTAGCGCCGCCGGACCGGCTGCACGGGGTTCGTGGCGACGTATGCGGTGCGGTCGGGATCGGTGATGAGCGTGTCGAGGTGAATGCGGGCGCTCTCGTACTCGCTGATGTGGCCGCTGATCTCGCTGAGCGTGCTGGCCAGCATCGTGGGCGAGCCGGTCAGGTCGTCGCCGTTGATGAGCAGGGTCCGGAACTGGTCCACCGCCGTCAGCAGCACCTCGCGGGCGAGGCGTAGCTGATCGGCTGAGGCGGGGAACGCGGCGGCGGCTGGGACGGGGTCGGCTGCGTGCTGATCGAGGGTCCGGGCGGTGGTTCGGAGGATCCACCTCTCCACCAGGTCGAGGTACATCACGGACTCTCCCTTTCGCGTGGTCCGGGCACGCCGAAGGCCGGTCGCAGCGGGGCTGCGGCCGGCCTTCGAGGTGCGGGGATTCGGGGTGGGTCAGGCGATGGCGACGGCGCACAGCCGTGCGTGGTTGTGGAGGGTGCGCAGGTACATGCATGCCTCGTTGAGGAAGCGGAGCCGGTCCGCTGTCGTGTCGGTGGCGGGCCGCATGATGCGTCCGTCAGTGGTGATCAGCGCGTCGCCGACGAGGGCGACTCGCCAGTAGAGGCCCGAGTAGGTGGCCTCGCCGGCCTGGTAGAGCGACAGCTCGTACGGGTCGAAAACGTGGCCCCCGTTGTACGCGAGCATCGCGAGGACCCGGGGCTGCTGCTCGAAGCGGCGGCGGGCCTCGGCCAGGCTGACCTTGTTCGGGTCGGCGTGGTGCTGGGCGAGGAAGTCCTCCCAGAGCCGGGCGGGCCGCGTCGTGGCGTTGATGTGCATGTTCCAGGCGCGCCAGCGGGCGATGGCCTCGTTCGCGGCGATCTGCGACATGCCGGACAGGTCGAGTCGGCTCTTGCGGCCTCCGGCCGCGAGGGTGATGGCGCCGAACCGGCGAGCGGCGTCGAGCAGGTGGTACCCGAGGAACCGGGTCAGCCAGCCGATGAACTTGCGGTGCCGCACGCGGAACCGGCGGGCCGGGGTGCCGTCGGCGCTCATCAGGTCCTGGACCTTCTCGCTGGCGGCGAACCAGTCGGCATCGGAGCTGGGGTTGAAGCAGACGGTGACGACGTGGTCGGTCAGCGGGGCGGACGTGGGCATGGCGGTGCTCCCTTCACAGAAGCGGGGTGGGGTTTGGTGGTGCCGGAGTGGTGCCACCGGATCGCGGCGTCTGGACCAGCGGGAAACTGCCGAAGAGATGCGCGAGGCGCAGATCACGAGCCGACCGGAAACGGTGGGCTTCAGGTGAGCTGGGCCGGGCGCGGGCAGTCCCGCAAGGCGGGTCGAGACGGGCGGCGGTGCGAACAAAAGAAGGAGGAAGCCGCACCGTAGCTTCGTGACCTGACAGCACCGCCTCTGTCAGGATTCGCGATCATGCCCGCGACCTGGGATGACAGGTCCGGCCGGGGGCGCCGTCAGGGGTTGTCAGAGAAGAAAGACGCCGTCGTCGTAGTTCGGGTTTGCCGCCACGGGCTGGCCGTGGTCGCTGGGCAGCTCGGCCAGCTCCACCCGGCTGCTGCAGCCGCGCGGGAGCCAGACGCGGCCGGCGGGATCGGCGGCGTGGCCGGCGGTGGCGACCGGGACGCTCGTGTGCTGGCCGGGCAGCAGCCGGTGCAGGTGCTCCTCGCGTTGCTCGCTGCCGAGCCAGAACAGCACCGGATACCGGGCACCGGTTTCCCGGATGAACGTCGCGTACTTGGCGAGCTTGGCCACGACCCGGCTGCCGAGGGCTTCGCTGCCGGTGTCGGTCTCCAGAAAGAAGCCGACCGTGGCGCCGCCGGCGCTCCACAGGCCGTGCCCGTCGGCGGTGATGGTCCGGAACTGTTCGTGGGTGACGTGCTCGGACCACCACCGGTCGAGGCGGGCTTCGCCGTGCCAGCGGGCGTGCTCGGCCAGGCGGACGAAGAACTCGTTGGTCAGCACAAGGTGGGTCAGGTGCGGGTTCGCCGACAGGCGCTGCACGGTCTGGTTGCTGGCTCGGGCGGTGGGCTCGAGCCGCTCGTGGGCGGCGGCCTGGAAGCGGCGCCCGTGGTGGCCGAGCGTCCAGTGCCAGGGCTGACTTCCGCCGCCGTCGCGGGGAAACCGGAACCGCTCGATCAGGCCCAATGCGGCCAGCTCGTTGAGGCGGAGCTGGCAAGTGCGCCGCGCGGCGAACAGCATGCGGTGGATCTGGCCGGTGGTCAGGACCTGGTGGTCGTCCAGGAGCTGGAGCAGGAGCCGGTCACGGCTGGTGATGTGGGGATAGATGGCCAGCAGGCTGGCCGTGCGCGATAGCGGCATAGACGTCACCCCCGGTGGGAGAAGGACACCCTGTAGGGAGTCTGGACGTGTAGATCTTGAAAATGGGACGGCCATCGGGCGTATTTGCCCAGCTCAGACACCTGACAGGCAACGGGAAGGGGACTCGTCTGGGGTCTCGTGTCGCCGACATCCCCAGACGAGCCCCCGATGCCGCACCCAGGCGAGCCCCCGGACGCGCCGGGTTGTCAGCGGTTCCGGTCGGCCATGCGCCGCTTCATCGTCGTGCGAGCGAGCTGCTGCATCGGCGGCTCTTGCCCGGCGCGGTTGTTCGCGGCGGCGCACGCCTGCCGGATCGCGGTGGGTTCCCCGTCGGGTTCCGGCGGCGGGTTGGTGATGAAGGTGAACGCCAGCAGTTCCCGGTTGTCCACCAGCACCCGGGCCGCGGCGGTGAACACGTCGAGATGAGCGAGGTCGTGCTCGTCCACCTCGGGTTTGGTGTGCCGTGACAGCTCCCGTGCATCGGCCGGGTCGACGTTGAAGATCGCCTTGGTGCGGGCGTTCGCGCTGATCGCCGCGGCGACGTCCTTCGGCAGCTGAGCGAGGTCCTGGTGGGCCATCACCAGCCCGAGCCGGTATCCGCGTGCCTCGGCCAGCATGTCGCCGACGGAGCCCGGCAGCGTGAGGAAGTTCTGCACCTCGTCCACGTACAGCGTGGCGTCCTTGCGCTGGTCCTCAGGGGTTGCGGCGCGGGCGATGGCGGCCTGCCACACCCGAGCGACGATCAGCGAGCCGAGGATCCGGCTGGTCTCCTCACCGAGCTGCCCTTTCGGCAGCCGGCACAGCAGCACTGCGCCGTCGAGGATCTTGCCCATATCGAACGAGCTGTGGGCGTTGCCGATCACGCTCTTGACGAAATCCCGCAGCAGGAACGCCCTCAACCTTGCCAGGACGGGCGCGATGACCTGGCCGCGGAACTGCTCGTTGATGCCGTCGTACCAGAGCCAGAACCCACCGAGCCCGTCCGGGTCGTCGAGGCCATGGGTGAACCGGCCCCGGAACTGCCGGTCCTGCAGCAGCGACGGCACCAGGCTCAGCGTCGGCTTGGCGTGCCGCATCAGGGTCAAACAGGCGACGCGCATGGTGTCGTCCATGCGCGGCCCCCACTGCCCCTGAAAGATCTTCGCGAAGATCCCGACCAGGTTGTCCACCGCCAAATGGGCGTCGCCCTGGTCGTCGAGGGGGTTGAAACACGCCGGGTTCTCCTGGTCCGGGTCGATGATGTGGATGCGGCTGGCATGAGTGGCCGGGAGCCGGTCGAGGATGTCGTTGATCAGGTCCCCGCGCGGGTCGATCACCACGGTCCCGCGTCCGGCCTTGATGTCGCCGAGGATCAAATTCAGCAGCAGGGTCGACTTGCCGACGCCGGTCTTGCCGACGATGTGCATGTGCTGCCGCCCGTCGACCACCTTGAGCCCGACCTTGTGATGCCCGACCTGCGAGCGGCCCAGCATCTTCACGCCCCGGCCGCCACCGGGGACCTGCACCGGCGCCGGCACCGCCTTGGCCCGAGCCCGATCCAAGCCCGGCACCGCCAGGTCCTGCGGCAGGGCGGCGAGCGCCGCGAGCTCCGGCACGGTGGCCAGGAACCCGCGCCGTAGCCGCCGCGCGGCGAGGGTGGCGACCGGGCGCGGCATCTTCATCCGGCGCAGCCGGTTCGGGCCGGTATATGCCGCGGCGGCCGAGGCGATCGTGTGCCCGAGCCCGATCAACCGCCGCCGGACCTCCTCGGCCCGTTCCGCTGTCGGCGGGTTCTTGTCCGGCTGCGCGGCGACCGCGAACCTGATCGCGATCTCGAAATGCGGCACCCGCACGGCCTTCTCGACCACCATGCGCGCCTCGGCCCCGGCGACCGGATCCCGGACCTCCGGCCGGGAGGCCGCGCGGGTCGTCGTGGTCGAGCGGGAGGGGCCGGGAAGGAATACCTCGAGCAACCACAGCAGCGGTTCGATCGCGAGCCGGGCCGCGCCGGCGGCGGCGCGGGTCGCCGGATCGGGACGCCCGTGCGGGTGGTTGGTCGAGGTGGCCGAGCGGCGGGCAGCCCGCACGCGGCGAGCGGACGCGGGCCGGGCGAGGACCTGGACGCAGGCGTACTCGCGGTGCCAGACCTCGGCCCCGGCCGACAGCAGCGCCCGCAACGGGTCCGCGTCGTGTTCGACGCGCAGCGGCAACACGTCGGCGTGCTGCGGCCAGTGCGCCCCGCCCGCCTGCTCACCCACCTCGGCCGGGATCGGTGCGCCCGCGTCCTCGACGGTGAGGGTGGCGGCGGGCCAGGCCGCGCGGACGGCGGCCTCGACCGCGCCGGGCGGCACGGTGCCGGGCACCCACACCCGGATCGCCAGGGCGCGGCCGGTCCACGTGTACTCCCACCCAACGTGCGGGTAGCCGTAGACGCGGCGGCGCCACACCGACGGCGTGAGGACCCCGACCAGGGTGGTCCAGAACGCGGCCGCGGATTCGGCGGTGACCTCCGGCGGCGCGGCGATCGTCACCCAACGCGCGCCGGTGACGAACCGGCGGTGCCGCCAGTCGAGCACCTGCTCGTGACCGAACACGGCGGCCACGACCAACGCGGCGGCCACCAGCCCGAGCCACGGCCGGGCGATCACCGCAAGTGCGAGACCGGCGGGCCAGGCCGGCGCGGTGATCACGCGCCCACCTCGCCGATACCGGTCACGGCGATCTTGTGTTCGGCGGCCGACCCCACGCTGCGAAAGGGGACTCGCGATCGGCCCGCGACCAGAAGGCCCTCTCCGCGCGAGGCTGCGAGCAGCATCCGGGCTTCCCCAGCCGTGAGGCCGAATGCCTCGGTGACCGCATCGATGGACTGGGTGGACTGGCGCATCAGGACCTGCGTCGCGGCGTTGGAGACCACAGCCAGGCCGAGATCGGTCGACAGGACGTCGGCGGCGTCCTGGGTGATCACGCAAAGCCCGGCGAGCCGTTTGCGGGCTGCCTTGGACATGCGGAACAGGAACCGTGCGCCTTCGCCGTCGCGCATCAGCAGCCAGGCTTCGTCGACGACGACGAATTGCCGCCGTCGGCGCCCGGCGGTGGCTGGAGCGTCGATGCTCGACCAGATCGCGTCCAGCGCGAGCAACGTGCCGACCGTGCGCAGCTCGTCCGGTAGATGCCGCAGCGACCAGACCACGAGATGCCCGCCCTGGGCCGCAGTGGTCGGGCCGTCGAAGAGTCTGGAGAAGTTCCCGACCGTCCACGGCGCGAGCCGGGCGGCGAGCTGCGCGGCGGCCGGATCGCTGTCGTCGGCCAGCGTCGCGGCGAGGTCACGCAGCAGCGGCGCGGACCTGCTCCAGGTGGCCGGGTCGGCGTTGATCCCAGCCTTGCTGTACGTGGCGGTGATCGCCCGGTCCAGGGCGGCTCGTTCGGCCGGCGGCGGGGTCGCGCTGAGCATCACCGAGATCAGCGTGTGCAGGAACAGGCCGCGCCGGGTGAGCGTGTCGGGCCGGTCGTCGGCGGGCAGATCGAGCGGGTTGACCCGGACGCCGGGTACGCCGAGTTGCACGACCGTGCCGCCCACGTGCGCGGCGAGCGGGGTGTACTCGTCCTCCGGGTCGATGACCGACACCTGCGTGCCCTGGTACAGGTTGCGCAGGACTTCCAATTTGACGAAGTAGCTCTTGCCCGCGCCGGAGCGGGCCAGGACCACGCTGTTGTGGTTGTCCTGCGCCCACCGGTTCCACAGCAGGACGCCGTTGCTGGTGGTGTTCAGCCCGTAGAGCACGCCGTCCGGGGCGGCCACCGTGCCGGGGGCCGGGGCGGCGAGGTCCGCCGAGGCGAGCGGGAACGCCGCCGCCAGGGCGGTGGTGTCCAGGATGCGGCGCATCCGCAGCGGGTCCACCCCGACCGGCAGGGTGGAGATCCAGCCCTGCTGGTGGCGGAAGGTGGCCGGTTGCAGATCCAGCAACACACTGGCGGCGGCTGACTTCACCCCGGCGGTGATCGTGTTCAGCTCGTCCAGGTCGCGGGCGTGGATGGTGACGTAGATGCCGGTCTCGAACAGCTTGGCCGCGCCGCGGGCCACCCGTTCGGCGAGGTCGGCGGCGTCGGCGGCTGCCGCATCGGTCATCGGATCGCCGAGGCGGCCCTGATCGGCGTCCAGGCGACGGCTTGATTCGAGGCGGGCGCGCTGGCGTTTGAGCATCGGCGCGGCCAGTTGCGGCGCCACCGGAGTGATGTGGACGGCGACGTCGACACGGCCGGGGTAGGACAGCAATGGGTCCAACCACGCGGGGCCGACCTCGGCGGGGTAGCCGCACACGACGTACGTGGCGGCGTAGCCATCCCCGACGCGGACGTGCGCCGAGGTGACCGACAGTGCGGCCGGGGACGGCATGTCCGCCCCGGCCGCGACGTTCTTCTTCGTCTTCAGCAGGCTCACGGGGTGCTCCGTAAGGTGATCGAGGCGCCGGGCACCGCACGGGGGCCGGGCGCGGGAGGACAGAAGGGGTCGACGGCGCTCGCTAGGGCCGAGGTGACGGCCGGCCCGTCCAGCGCGGCGGCTTCGACGCCGAGGCCGGACAGAGCGCGCACCGCGGTGTCGGCCGCGTGCTCGCCGGTGACGACCGCGAGGACCTGGCGCCGCAGCGGATCCCGCTCGGCGTCCAGATCGAGCAGGAATCCGGCGTAGTCGTCGGCGGCGGACGCCAGCGCCGGATGCGGCAGGCGCGGCGCGAAGTCGGCGGTCGCCTGCGCGTACACGCTCAGGTCATGCCGTTGCGCGGCCACGAGCAGCTGCGCCGGTCCGGTCAAGCAGTTGAGGAACCGGCCGAACCCGTCCAGCAGGCCGGCCTGCTCGCCGCCGGTGCGCAGGTGGATGTTCGTGGTGCCGCACGCGATCAGCACCTTCGCGGTGCCTTCGCTGGTGAGCACCCCCGCCGGGCTGATGCTCGTCACCGGCGAGCGCAACGGAGCCGGGATGCTCGGCTTGCCGGCCACCACGGCGACCGAGCTCGCCCGCGCCGTGCCCGGGGCGAGGGCGCGCGGGCTGCGCGACAACGCGAAGCCGTGCTTGAGCCACACGTCCAGCGGAAGTCCGTCGCGGCGGCCGATCGCTACGACCACCGCGACGGCGAAGCCGACGATCCCGGCGGCGATCCAAGCAGCCGGGGGCAGTATCGGGCCGAAGGTGCGGTAGCAGCCGAACCCGGCCAGGCCCGCACCGCCGATGATGGCGAGCTGCCGGAAGGTCAGCCCGAACGCGATGCGGTCCGGCTCGTTGACGTTCGCCGGAACCACGGTGCGTGGCGTGGTGTCGTCGTTGGTCATCGCACACCCCCCAGCAGCGGGATGCGGCGGGTGATGCCCTGCACGACGATGGCCCGCAGCACGAGGCCACCGGCGTTCGGTGAGCCCTTACGTGTCACGTACCGGCCGACCAGCGCCGGGATTTTGATCGTGAGCCAGAGCATCACGACGACGAGCACCAGGTTGAACGTGTCCGAGGCGGGCACGCCCAGGACGACCGGCAGGTTCGCGTCCGGGTTGATCACCATGTCAATGCCGCCGGTGAACGCGACGGCCTGGATCGCCGGTGTGACCAGGCAGCCCAGCAGCGACCGCCACCACACGTCAGCGACACCCTGCGACCACGGCGTGGCGTAGCAGGCCAACGCCACCGGGGCGATCCCGGCCAGGACCACCAGGACACCGACGCGGACGAACCAGCTCCCGATGAGCATGGCCATCAGCACGACGATCAGCAGCGCGATGATGGCGATCAGCAGCGTATTTGCGTTGTTGTCCATCGCGGCGGCGACGCGGGTCTTCACGAAGGCGACCGTCTCGGTGGTGGGCGCTGTGGTGCCGGTCATCGAGACCGTCAACGCGTTGGCGACAGTGATGAGCTGACCGGTCAGCGGCACGGAGAACGCGGACAGCACGAACCCGACCGCCAGACGCGGAACCAGCTCCTTGACGCCGTACCGCATCTGGACCGAATCGCCGGTCATCGTCGCGATGCCGACGGCGAGGATGGCCAGGACGAAGCAGGCGTCGACGACCAGTGCGCTCTTGCCGGCGATCGACGTGACCTGCGGCAGGACGGTGACGTCCGGCGAGGTGAACAACGTGGCGGCCAGCAGGGCCATCAGCCCGCTGAGCAGGTCGACGACCTGCTCAGCGAGCCAGGTGACCAGGCCGTCCATCAGCCAGCCCGTCATGACTACTTCGCCCCGATGATGCCCTGCAGAACCTGCAAGATGACCGGGGCCAAAAAGGCGAGAGCGTAGCCGATCAGCGCGGACTTGAAGTTGCCTTTGGCCTGCTCGACCTGGGCGGGATCGCCGCCGGCGGCCATGTACCGCAAGCCGCCGAGGGCCAGGAACATCGTCGCGACGACCGCGATGATGCCCATGATCCAGCCGGTGATGCCGTCGATGACATCGGGAATGGACTTCGGGGCCGCGAGCGGCTGCACGGCAGCATGCGCGGCGAGACGGGACAGAACGGTGAGACTGGTGTGCATCGCGGCGCTCCACAGGAGTTCTGCGGGCCGCCGCGGTGAGGACCAGGGCGAAGATCGGTCCGGTGGGGGCGCTCCTCCCTTGCGTGTCGCGAAGGGTTGCGGTGTCAGTGCGCCGCGCCAGCCATGCCGGACCGTCGAGCCTCGCCGCCGGGATGGTCCTCACCGGGCGGGCATGCCGTGGATGACATGCACCGCCCAGATCCGCGCTGTCAGGCCGATCGAACTCGGCGATCTCCTGTCACGCCCTGACAAGATCGGTCACGACTTCACCGCGCCGGCGACCCCGGCCGGACACGAGGGTCGTGAAACACGAAAAGGCCGCACCCGGCGGGAACGCCGGGTGCGGCCTTTCGTGTGACGACAGCCAGATCTCTCAGGCAGCCTCGGCGACGCCGGTAGGGGAACGGAACGAGCCGGAGAGGTCGCCTCGGATGACCGCGGCCGCGACGACTCGTTCGGCGCGACGGCGTCGCATCCGCAAGGCGGTGGCCGGTATGCCTTGCTCGGCGGCGAGCTGCTCGATCAGCGCGTCCCCGAAGCGGGTCGCGCTGATCAGCTCCGCGGCCTCGTCAGTGATCAGGCCCGCGGCGGCGGCCCGCCCGAGCAACAGGTCCGGGTGCCCGTAGGGCATGCGCGGGGTACGGGAACCGCTGGACAGATCCGGCGGAAGTTCCTCGCCCTCGTCGCCCTTGATAACGGTGGCCCCGGCACGCCAAGCCGCCCAGCACATCCGCAGCCACAACCGCGGCCGGTCGAGATCCGTAGTCCGCAACGCGGCCAGGAACCCGGCCAGGACTTCGGAGTCGACATCGTCGGCGAGACGGGGCCGCCCGTAGCTGATCCTCGCGGCGAAGTGGGTCAGTGCCGGCAACGCGACACCGATCGCGCCGACGACCCAGGCCGGCCCCCACTCACGGGCGTGCCGGGCGAGCTGCCGCCACAAGACGTCGGTGGTGTCGCTGTCGTACTCCTCGCACATCACCAGGGTGCGCAGCCGGTCCAACGGCATCGTCATGTTCGGCAGGCCCGGCACAGGCCGGGCGTCGAACACCAGCGGAGCCGGTTCGCAGGTCAGCATCTCGAACGCCTTCTCCGCGCTGGTCAAAGCAGTCTCGGCAGAGCGCGTACGGGTAGTGGTCGCCATGACCGGGGTCCTCTCGGCGGGGAGCGCCTCGCCAGGTGCGAACGCTCCGAGGCACCGATTGGGACAGCCCGGTCTGACACCAGCGGCGATTGTCAGGACGAGGCAGGTCGTGACCGGTCCGGACAGATTCGCGGCCCGGCGACCCCGTCGCTGAATCTGTCAGGTCACGAGGGTGACCAGTCCTGACAGGAATGGGCCGAGTTCGATCGGCCTGACAACCAGGAACTGTGCATCGTCAGTGCGCCCGCCGGTCCGGGGGCCACCAAAGCCCATGACCGAGAGAAAACCGCAGCACGCACCGGTTCCCGTCGGAGACACGGTGTCCGGCGACCCGCCCGTGCCGATCACCGTGTGGCCGGTGCCCGCCCCGGCCGAGGACGAGACCATGTCGCACGCGATGGGTGTGCGGCTGGTCCACAACCTCACCCACCCCACCGACCTGATCATCGACCTCACCGTCGGGCCACAGCTTGCCCGCGCGATCATCGCCGCCCGGCGCCGATCCCACCTTCAGGACACCCGACCGCTCGGCTGGGACTGGCACGAGGCCACCCTGATAGTCACCGGCTGGCCCACCCGCGAGGCCGCCGACCCGGCGGACTTCTTCGACCGCTGCCGCACGAGCCTGGTGCCCGGCGGCTGCGTCGCGGTTCTGCTGGCGCACGGCGACATCGTTCTCCCGGCCGACATCATCGGCGCCGCCAAGCGGTCCGGGCTGGCGTATCTGCAGCACATCGTGGCCACCGACCGGCCGCCCCGGCGGGGCCAGCAGGCCCGGCTCGACATCCATACCGACGTGCTGATCCTGACCCGCAGCACAACGCAGAACGGGGGAAGCAATGGCTGACGGCAGCATGCCGGTGACCTCGGTCTGGCTGACCTGCCAGCAGACCGCCCGCGACCAGCGGCGAGGCCGCTACGTCCCGAAAACCTCCACGCACCCTGGCAAGATGCTTCCGAACCTGGCCGCCCAGGCGATCAGCTCGTTCACCGCGCCCGGGGATCTGGTGTTCGATCCGATGGCCGGCTCCGGCACCACCCTGGTAGAGGCCATGCATCTGGGCCGCGACGCGATCGGCATCGACATCGAGCCCCGTTTCACCGAACTGGCCGCACAGAATATCGCCCTGGCTTCGTCGCAGGGCGCGGCCGGCAGCGGGAAGGTCGTCACCGGGGACGCCACCGGACTGCTCGACCTGGTCCCCGCGTCCGCGGTCGGCCGGGTGGGACTCGTCTTGACCTCACCGCCGTACGGGCGCGGGACTCACGGGCTCGTGCGGGCGGACGGTACCGGGGTACGCAAGCGGGACCACCTGTATGGGGACCGGGAGGTCGGGAACCTCGCCTATGCGGGATGGTCCCGCTTGCTCGACGGGTTCGCCGCGATCCTGGCCGCCTCGTATCAACTGCTGCGTCCCGGCGGGACCGCGGTGATCACCTGCCGGCCGGTACGCCGCCAGCGGGACGATCTGATCGACCTTCCCGGCGAACTGCTCGCGGTCGCCCAGTCAGCAGGGCTGGTCCCGGTCCAAAGGTGCGCGGCGATGCTCGCCGCCGTCCGCGACGGGCAGATCGTGCACCGTGCGAGCATGTTCGGGCTCATGGCCGTCCGCAGAGCTCGCGTGGAAGGCGTCCCCGTGCACCTCATCGCGCACGAGGATGTCCTGGTCCTGCGGCGCTGCTGAAACTCCGCGAGTTCCCGCGAACCCAAGAGCTCGTGCGGCGAGGCCCGGTGTCCGTGCTGTTCAGGTCCTGTTTCCCGCAGTGAAGCCTCGTCACCGTCCACGGCCTGACACGGTGCCCAGGCCGGGCGTTCCGGATCGGGGTCGCGTTGTCCGTGGTGGTAGACCCGGTCGTTGCCTACCGCGTCCAACCTGACAGGCGTGCGGCGGTGCACCCGAAACCTGACAGATGCGACGGGGCCAGAACGGGGAACCTGGCAGGGCCGCGTGGCCGTGTCAGGTACACGCTTCGCTGGCCCGCGCCAGGGTCCCGGTCTCTCCGGTCGCCAGCCGACAGCCGGTGACCGGCTGGCCGACCGCCGCCTCCCTGCGGAGCGGGACTCTGCGGGACCGGCCGCCGCCGAACGAGTCCCGGCGGTGGGTCCCGCTCTGCCTCGGCCGCCCAGCGGGACCCGCCGGCCGCGGGGCGTCCCGTCGAATGGACTTTGCCCGTGTCCCGCGCAGTCGCGCTCGAGCGGGGGGCCTGACAGGACTGCGGGACTGCCCGGCTGACAGGTTCTGCCAGACCGGCCGGCCTGACAGCCCGGCACCGGGACCGGCCGGTCCCCATACGCTGAAGATTCTCTTCTTCTTTGTGTGCCCTCATCCCTCGCCTCGCGCGACGGCATCGCGCCCACCATCACGGTCGGCCGCCGCCGCCAGCCTCGGATCTGGCACCCAAATGCTGACGCCCTCCGCTGACGTGACTGGTCACGCCGCCGCTACGTCCGCGCCGCGTACGCCGTCCGCGACCGCGAGCCCGCCCCCGCCGCCCCGGCCGTCCCGATAGCCGCCGGGCCGCCCGCCCGGGTCGGCCGGATCACCTTTGCCCACGTGATGGCGAGGCTGACCCCCGCCCAGCGGCGCGCGATCCAGCTGCGCTACCTCGACGGCTACCCCCGTGACGCTGCCGCCCGCGCCGTGGACCGCAGCACCGAAGCCGTCCGTGACCTGGAGAGACGCGGCCTGCGGCACCTCCAAGCAGCCCTTACCACTTGCGCCGGACGCGGCATGAATCCCGCTCAAACCAGCGAAAGGCACGATGATGACGCTGTTCTACATCGCCGTCTACCACAACAACGACAGCCGGTTCTTCCCGTACGAGCCCGGCCACACCCTCACCAAGGTCATCTCCCACTGGCGGCACTTCCCCACCGAGACCAGCCCGGAAGAGGTCGCCGACTGGGCCTACCGGGTTTTCAACGACGACCTCGACAACCTGCAGGGCCGCCGGGGATACCCGGACGGCGGCGAGCTGGACTTCCTGCTCGTCTGCACCTACCGGCTGATGAAGCTGCGCTCACTGTCGGCCGGCGACGTCCTCGGCATCACGAGTGAGGAGACCACCGTCTTCCTGGCGTGCGAGTTCAACGGGTGGCGGGCCATCCCGAGTCCGCAGAACCGCACCGGTAAAGGGCTGACCACGGAGGTCATCTACCAGCACCTGCGCGGGAGCGGTCGTGCGTGACCACCCCTGCCACCAGCACCGGCCCGGCCAGCACACCGACCAGTGCCTGACCGGTGACTGCGGCTTCTGCGGCACCAGCCTCAGCGACGTCGCATCCGGCGAATGCCGCGCCTGCCTGCGGATCGTTTGCGAACAATGCGATGCCGGATACCAGACCGACCTCGGCCCGATCTGCCAGCACTGCGCCCCGGCCGCGCCCACCAACCCGGGCACCGAAGAACGCGAGGAGCAGGAGTACCGGCTGTGCGTGTTCGAGTTCGACCTGTCCTGCGGCCACACCGTCACCGTCGCCCTGACCGGCTGGTACCCCGTCACGGTCGCCTGCTGCGACCGGCTCGGCGGCACCATCCTGCGCGGCGACTACGTCCCGTTCGCCTCCGACATCGACTACGTCAGAGGCGTGGCTGAGCGCTACGAGCTGCGGCCCAAGGGAACCCCGCCCGGCTCAACGCAGGTGATCGGCCGGCGGCCCCGCACCGACGAGCCCCACCCGCCCTACCTTCCCGGTCTGAGGGGCACCGCCGGACGGTACCCGGAGCGTGTCGGCGCCACCTGGAATCTCGACGGCTCGACCGCGAAGCCCGAGACCACCTGACCCGGGCCGCCATCCACGGCGTCACAAAGCACACAAACGGCTCGCCAACAGGCGGGCCGTCGTCGTATCAGGAACCCGGGACGCCTCGCCTAGACAACGTGCGTCCCGGGTTTCTCCATGCAATGGAGGAACCCAGTGTTCACCACACCCCTCGTGATCGCCACTCTTGTGGCGGCCACACTCGGAGCTGCCGTCGGCTTCCTGACCAGCCGTCGGAAGACCAGGGCGACCATCGCCCGGCTGCGCGACGAGCTAGCCGACACGATGTGGCAGCTCAACCACGACCCGCTGACCGGCCTGCACAACCGTACCGGCCTGCGCACCATCCACACCGCCGTCGCCGCGTCCGCCGAGCACCGGCAGATCGTCGCCGTCCTCATCGACCTCGACCTGTTCAAAGAGGTCAACGACACGTTCGGCCACGACGCCGGAGACGACCTGCTCAAGGCGACCGGCAGCCGGGTCGCGCGACTCGCCGCTCTCTACAGCGGGAAGGCCGCGCGACTGTCCGGCGACGAATTCGCCGTCATCGCGCCGCTAGACACAGCCCGGCTCGACCACATGGCCCTGTTGTTCACCAGCGTCATCGCCGAACCCGTCAAGGTTCGCACCGACAAAGGGCCGGTCGCCGTCACGATCACCGCGAGCCTCGGCATCGCCGTCGCCTCCAGCACCGACCTACTCGAAGGCGTCGCCCTGCACCACGCCGACACCGCCATGTACCACGCCAAGCAGCAAGGCGGGAACAGGCACGTCCTCCACCGGCCCGGCATGACGATGCCCGGCCACCCGACCCGCCGCGGACCCCGCCTCCGCGACCGGCGCCGCACCCAGAACGGGAGCGGAGCATGAACCTCACCGCCATCACGGCCTGGGCCACCTGCCGCAAAGTCCTCACCGAGCACCGGTACAGGGGGCAGGTCGAATACCGTCACCCCGTCGTCGAAGCGGCGCACGAGGTGGTCACCGTCGACGCCGGTCAGGTCCAGCGGCCCTTCGACCAATACCTCAGCCGCACCGAAGAGCTACCGGTCTGGAACTACCGGACCGGGCTCATCCAGCCGCTTCTTGCGCTCGACGCCGGTGCCCTCCGGACCTACAACGACCAATGGCAGGTCTGCTACCGGCGCGCCCAGCACATCGCAACCGAAGACATCGCAGACCTTCCGACCCTCTACACACCGGACATGTGGATGCCGCACCACGCCGGACGGCACGGCCCCCGCCACCGCGACCAGCATCCGACCGGCCGCGACCTCCCCGACGCCGGCGAGGTGACCGAATGAGCACAACTATCCAGTGCGGCGCCGCAACGATCGAGATCCTGCACGCCGGGCCGAACGGCCCCGTACCCGGTCAGGTCACGGTTCGTATCAACGGCAACGAGTTGACCGGCCGTCCGGACCAACTCGCCGAACTCGGGCGCTTGCTCTACCACGAACTCGGCAATGTCACACTGCCGGGCAACACGTGGCAGATCCTCGCCGTCGGCGACGCCCTCACCGGCCTCGCCTTCTACGGGCCGTTTCCTGCAGACGACCCCGGCGAACGCGCATTCGCCCGGATCCGCAGGCTGGAGATCGACGAGCTGCCGTACGTCCAAGCCGACCTGCACTCGCTGGACGAACTCACACCCATAGAACCCGACCCCGACCTGGCGACCGGCGCCATTCCGCCGACCGCCGACATCACCGCCCCCGGCGTAGGAACGCTCGAAGCCGAGACGACTTACATCGTGATAGTCGCCAACGGGGCGCCGGCGAGCGCCTACGCGATGATCGGCCGAGAACTCGTCGAAGCGTACGAGTTCCACGATGACGGCACGCCGGACTGGTCGACCGGCAGCATCTGCGATCCGAACCGTGGCGACGCGGACTTCTACTTCCCGGCCACGGCGCTGTTGCGTCACCTGACCGGGCGGGATCTCTCCAACCCGCTGACCTGGGACCACACCATCCGTGCCGAGCTTGACGCCGCGTTCGACAAATTCGGCAAGGCCCGGCTGCTCGCCGAGTGGTCTCATGACGCGGATTCCGACGGTTACCGGTCCGTTGTCTGGCAACAGAACGGCACCGTCAAGACCGTACTGCTGGTCAACCCCGGCCAGGCGAGGGCATTCATCGACGGCATCCAGGCTGCCGTCAACGCCCGCGCCCTACACCACCGGGGCGTGACCGAATGATCCAGCCGCACCCTGAAATGGCCTGCGCCAACTGTCTGTCTCCGCTCAACACCCTGGGCGACAGGTACATCCACCCCACCGGCTTCCGCCCCAACCACAGGCACCAACCCGAGCCTGTCCCGGTAACCAGCCTCGACACCGTGCGCCGCACCTGCGACTTCTGCAGCGACCCCCACCCCGTCTGGACCCTCACGGGCGGCGCCCTCACCGCCGTCATCACTGCCGCCGACGGCGGACTCATCCAGAACTTCGGCGACCGATGGGCCACTTGCGCGGCCTGCTACGAAGACATCGTCCAACACCGACTCGACCGCATCACCCAGCGCGCCCTCCGAGCGCTGCCGACAGTCGAGGCCGGCGCCCGATCCAGGCTCGCCCAGCTGCACCACAGCTTCCTCACCGGACTACAGCCCGGCCGAACACTGATCACCACCACCGCCTGGCCCCGTACCACGATCACCGCCCGCGACCTGCCCAGGATCCGCGACCGGCTGCTCCGCCTCCTGCGCGGCACGATCGCCCTGCCCGCACATCTCAACATCGACCGACCTGAACTCGTCGGCCAGCTAGAACAAAGTCGCCTCTACTGGGTCGATCCCACCTTCACCAACCTCGCCACCGCTGCCGCACCAAGCCTGCCCTGCACCGCGCTGCACCCCAGCCTGATCCCCGGCGATGCCAGCATCCTCGCCTGGGCTGAACCCGTCGGCCACACCGCCGCGATCACCTGGTCCACCCACGACACCAGAGTCAACCTCGTCCGATACCGGGCCATCGGCAGCGGCCTCGAACAGCACCTCCAGCAACACGTACGCGAAGACATCGGCTGGCTCGCGCCCATATCCACCCACACCCTGCCGCTCGACGCCGAGATCAACCCGCAAGACCACGCCGGCATAGCCGTCGCCCTCGCGACATGGCTGCTGATGGGGCAGCAAGCCACCGAAAGCCCAGCCGCCGAACTCGACAGACCCACCCGCAAGCGATACGCCCGCAGCAACCGTCCGCTACCCGACGTCCGGCTCGTCCGTCTCCGCACCGCCGGCCAAGCACCGCCAGAAGGCCAACCACATTCGCAACCCGCTGACCGCGCCACCCCAGTTGAGCGAGTCTGGGTCACCGGACACTGGCGTGCCCAGCCCTACGGACCCGGCCGCACCCTGCGCCGCCCGGTCTACATCCACCCACACCTACGCGGCCCCGACGATGCACCGATCAAGCTCAGCACCACCGTCCGCGTACTCGCCAACCCACCCGCGAAGACGAAACACTAACGAGTAGGACCCGAACGGGGTGCGGGCGAGCCCAGCGCTCTACCGCACCCCGTCTTATCAGAACCGCGAGTCAGAGATCCGCCGCCGATCCGCGCGACCATCGTGGCCTCGGGATCGCATGGGCAGGGTGGAAGTTCCCAATAGGCGCTCAGCGTGGCAGGTCACCGAAGGCCGTCCATCTTACGTTTGCGTCACCGCTGCGGACCGAGTCGAGGCGTAGCCGGAATTCGTCGGCAACGCCTGGGGCGGAGGCGAGCAACGGAACTCCGCCAGCAATCATCTTGAGATCGCGTGCCTCACGAAGCAAGGGCCAGGCGGGGTCGGCGGTGACGTCATAGCCGTAGGCAGCGGCCAGTTTCGTGTGACCTCCGGTTGGGCCGAAGCGCGCCTCGTTCGCTGGCGGCGGGACCAGGTCTACTTGGAACGGGCCAATGCACGTGGCGTCGAAGTCGCACAGCAAGACTCGGCCGCCGTCATCCCGGAGGAGGTTGCCCTCGTGCGCGTCGCCGTGCAGGAGGCCGGGCTTTGCGACGGCGACGAAGGCATCCAGACGAGGCTGTAGTCGATCGCACCAGGCGAGTAGATAGGCGCGATCGGCGTTGCTTAACGCTTCGGCGTCCGAGATGCGGGTGCGGGCATCTCCTATCGGATCCCATCGCGGCAGCTCAAACGGCGGAGGATCGAGGCGGTGGAATACCCGCAGGGCGATGCCGAGATCGGTCGCGTCTGGGTGTGGTGGGTTCGGGCGTACGTACTCCCAAACGGTGGCCAGGAGGGGGCCGTCAGCGATCGGTTGCTCAGTCGTGTCGGCGAGCCGGATTGTGGGAGCGTCAACGGTTGGGAACCAGGCACCTAGTTTCGCCACCTTGTGGACGCGGGCATGCAGCCGGTGGGAACGGGTGATGCGGACGACTAGGCCAGCCGACGGCAGAGCGAAAACAGCGTTGTTGGTAAGCCGAAGCAACTGGGCGTCGGTGGCATCGACATGCAGACGCTGGGCGATGCGGTCCAAGGTTTCCCGCATTGCTCGCTCGGTGAACCTGCCCGCGTCGATGGTCATGTGCTGGTGCTCCTGAGCGGTCAGACAGTGGCTGGTAGCGAGTGGATGAAGTCCGCCACGTCGCTGTGGTGGAGGTGGTCGGCCGCGTCGCGGCGTAGATTGGCGAGTCTTTCGACGACGCGTTTGGAGGTCACGGTGTTGGCCAACTCTTGGGCGGCGTGGCCTGCCTGGAGTGCGAGATCGGGGGCGTCGGCGAGGAAGTAGGCGCTGCACAGGCCCACCTGGTTGAGCAGGGTACTGCGCACGTTCTGTGTCCCAAAGGAGGAGATCGCTTCGGCGACCCAGCGGACGGCGTCATCGCCGTGCCTTCGCTCCGCCCGTGCCATGTCGCGATACACCCGCCCGTACTGGGCAAGCAACTCGCCTTCGTCGAGAAAGTCCAACCATTCGGGTTCCTTGCTCGGATCGACGGCGGCGAACGCGTCACTGGACTGGCCCAGAGCGCGTTTGGCACGCTCGGCGTCGCCGAGCGCCGCGTGAGAGGCAGCTTCTGCGCCGCGCAACACGGCGAGCACACCAGGCGTCGGGTCGAGTTGGTGATGAGCCAGACGGAGAGTGTGGAGGGCGTCCCGGTTCTGTCGTAGATGCTGCAACTGCTTGGCTTGGCCATAGCGCACGTGAGCGAGCAGCCGCCGATTACCTGACTCCATGGCATACCGTTCCGCGGCCATGAAATGCCGTTGTGCGTCGGTGTGCCGGGTGGCATCAAACGCGGTCCACGCAGCTAGGTATCGGGCATTTGCCAGGACGGTAAAAAGCTCGGGGAGTAGCGCGTCTGGAACGATGTGGTCGAGCAGTCCTGACGCTGATTGCGCGATCTGGTCGACATCGTCGACCAATACGCCACCGCCGAACTCGGAGTCCATCGACCTATAGAGCGAGATGATCGCGCTCACCTGCGACAGATCGTTTCGGCCGATCTGCCGGCGGGGGCCTGTATCGGAACCGCGCAGTCCGAACGCGGCGGCCACGGTGGCCATGCCGAGCAGCAGCATCGACTGGCGTCGTGTAGCCAGAACTGGAGAGTCGTCCGCGTCCAAGCTGGGCGCAGGCACCGCAGCGAGCGCGGCGGTGCGCATAGGCTCCGTTGGATCGGGCCACCGCGCGCCGAGGTGCGTGACCGTTTCGCCCGTGACCGCCGCGCGCGCTGTGTCGTACGCCTGGTCGTGCAGCTTGGGCTTTCCCGTGCGCCGACGCTCGGGGGTGAAACCAAGTTCGGCGTCGGTCTCGACACGCAGCGCATACCGGAAGGCGGCCCGATATTGCCTGGTGGGCCACCTGTGCCTACCGGACTCGTAACTGGACACGAAGCGATGATCAAGGATCGTCGGTTTGCGTGAGCGTCTGCCCTCCTGATGGTCTTTCTGATATTGCGCCCACAGGAAGGCGTTCATCTCGTCAGCAACGTTCTGCGGCGTCCACGTTTCCCCGCTGGCTGACGTGAGACGTAGCCGAGCGTCGATCAGCTTCTGATTTTTCTGCCTGCTCGACGGTCTGGCCATCAACTCAGTCCTTCCGGCTGACTGGGCGTCTGTTCTGGGGTGTCGCGCAGGGCGGGCCCGCGCGACCCCCCAAGGATCTCAACGGGCCAACGCGTTCACAAGATGTCGCCCGTGTACGTGTTGGGTTCACTTCACCTATCGAATTCGCCGTCGCGGACCCCGCCCGTGAACGCGTTCCATTCCGCTGGGGTGAATACGAGAATGGCTCCATCGCGGTTCTTGGAGTCGCGGACACCGACACTTCCATCGGCCGCGAAGGACACTTCGACGCAGTTGTCACCTCCGCTGCTGCGAGCGGACTTGCGCCACGTCACAAACTTGCTATACACAGTCCAGTTCCTCTACTTGTTCGGGCATTTCATGGGGCATTGTCTGCGCCAAGGCGGCGAGGAAGTCAAGGCTGTCCGTAGGTGATAGCGCCGCGTCTCGCAGGCGCTGGTAGAGCGCGAGATACGGCCGCACCTCGTCGCCGCCGACGAATACCTGATCGGTGGTGTTGGAGTCGACGGCAACCACGATCGAGTCACCGGGGTCGGGATATCGGTATATGGAAAATGCGGACCGAGGGACGGCGTACCCTCGGATCCGAGCCAGCATGGGCAGTATCCGAATATCGATGCGGTCGTGGTTGTGGCCCAGATCCACGAGGTGGTCGAGCTGGGAGGCCACCACCCGCACCGGTGCGGCAGGACGCCGGAGGGCAAGTTCGTCGATCACGACCTCGTAGGCCGGACCGTCGCGTTGATCGAGCAGGAGTTGCCGGGTGCGGCGAGCTTCGACGACGCGTTCGGTATCGAAGCTCACCTCGTAGATCTCCCGGTCCGCCGCTATCCGGGCGCGCGTGTAGGACTCGGTCTGTGTGAGGCCCGGCACGAAGTTCAGCTGATACTCATGGATCGTCGCCGTGCCCCATTCCAGGCCTGCGGTCATGGCTTGGCGTAGCCCCATCTCCTCGGCATGCGGCTCCCACCAGCCACGCTCTTGCGCGTCGCGGGTGATTCCGACGAGAAGGCTCCGGTAGTCCTTGTCGACGTTGAACTGGTTAAGGACTCGCAGGATCTCCTCCACGTTGGGGCGGACTCGGCAGCGCATGATCCGACTGATCCGCTGCTTGCTCAGCCCGGTCGCTGCCGCCAACCGCTCCGCTGTCCAACCGTGGTCTCTTAGGAGTTTGGCGAGCTCGTCAGACAGCCGCCGCTGGCGTACGTATGGGCTCGACATACAGGTGCACCCCCACGGGACCATCGCCGGCTGGCGACGGCCTCGCTACCCGGCTGCGATCAGAGGGTAAACCCGGCAACGCGCCCTCCCGGGAGGCCAATTCACCACTCGAACGAATAAGGGCCAGCTCAGCGGTCGTTGATGCGCTAACTCACCACCGTAACTTCGCACCTAACTAGGACTTACGACCACCCCATCGGTTGCGTGAGGGTGGAAACACAACACGTCACGCGTCAATGACTTCCCGATATAGCATCCGGCGCTGTCGTGTCGGGCCGCGACCTCGCGATTCTCACTGCACCGCGCAGGCAATGGCGAGATGAACAGCTCCACCGAACTCCCCATAACATAGACGACAACCGATTGATATGGAGACTTCTCATGCAGCCATCCCGGCCGTCGAGAATCGCCGATCAGTTTTGGCTTGCGGCGCACGACAGTGGAGACGGCCGGCCGTGTATCGGTGAACGGCCTCTCGGTGTCGGGTTGGCGGCGGCGCTGTTCGCCGAACTGATTAGCGGAGGGTTCCTCCTTCTTCGGGACGGCCAGCTGGTCCGCACGGCACAGCAGGAACCGTCCGACCATCTGGCGCTGGGCGCGCTGTTGACCAAGATGGCCGAGGAAGAATACGAGCAGCAGAACCAGAGTTCACCAGGTCTGATCCGCGCCACGGTGCGTGTGCAAGCGACCTCCGGCGTAGCCCTGCGGGATACCGATGGCCAGCGCAGGCCGTTGCGGGGCGCCGATGGCCGGGGCTGTCCGAGTCTGGCAGGTGACCATCGGGAGTTGCCTTCGCCGCCTGCTCAGGACTACACGCCACCTGTCGGGGAGGCAGGTCAGCATCGGCAGCGGCCTGGACACCCCGTGGGCAAATGGATTTCGTACTTGAAATACCGCCGCGCCGAGGATCTGATGACGGCCCGGCTCGCGCGAAGCGGTCTCGCCAGACGGGAGCAGCGGCGCGGCCTCTTCGGCGCGAAAGTGCGGTACGTGCCGTGGGACTCGAACGTGGCCGGCACGCCGGCGATCTCGATCATCACGACACTGCGCCATGGGGAACGGCTGGAGCCGTCTCAGCTGATTCTCGTCGGTCTCTTCCTGGCTACGGGCCTTGACCAGCACGCGCTGGCCACCCTGACCTCGGACGAGCGGCTGGTGCTGGAACGGGAACTGTTCCGCGGCCTGAGTCCGATGTTCTGCGAGTTGTTGCGGGCTGCGGAGATCGCCGTCGGCAGCGCGGCCATCCGTTAGGCGCCAGGCAGCACAGCACCCCTCACCCTTTTCGTAGGAGGAAGTCCACGGTGTCCGCAACATCCCTTCAGGCCACTGGTTCCAGTGTGTCGAGTCAGCTGGCGCGTGACCGGCTCGGCCCTTTCGCAATCGGCTCGACGATCGCCTCGTCGGTGGCGCCGCTGACCGTCGTCGCGCTAGTGGTCAGCAGCGCCCTCGCAACGACCGGTCTGACCGGTGTCCCGATCGCGATCGTCGTGGTCGCCGCGATCCTGATGTTGTTCGTGGTCGGCTATCTGGCGATGGCCCGGCACATTCCCAATGCCGGTGCGTTCTACGCCTACGTCGCCCACGGCCTCGGCCGGCCGTTCGGCGTCGGTACCGCCTGGGTCGCCCTGGCCACGTATACCGCCTTTCAGCTGTGCTGTTATGGCGGCTTCAGCGCCGCGATCGCCGCACCGCTGGCCAGGCAATACCTCGACCTCGACCTGCCCTGGTACGTGCTGGCGTTCGCCGCTTTGATCATCGTCGGGTTCCTCGCCGCCAACGAGGTCAAGATGTCGGAGAGAGTCCTGGTCGTTCTGGTCCTCGCCGAGACGATCCTGGTCCTGGCCTACACCATCGCGATCATGCTCATCCCTGGCTTCGCCTTCGACTTCGCCGCCCTGTCGATCAGCAACCTGGTAGGGCCGGGTGCAGCCGCGGGCACCCTCGTAGTGATCGGCATGACCGCGTTCGCCGGGGTCGAGCAGTCGGCCGTCTACATCGAGGAGTCGAAAAACCCTAAGCGGACCATCCCGGTTGCCACCTACACAACGATCTTCACCATCGGCCTGCTGTACGTGTTGTCGTCCTGGGTGCAGATATCCGCCGGCGGGCCGGCGATCATCGAACGGGCCGGACGCGAAGGCCCGGACCTGTTCTTCAACCTGGCCGCCGTGACACTGGGTCAGGCTGTCCTGGTCGTCGGGACGGTGCTGCTCGGCACCAGCTTGTTCGCGGCGATGCTCGCGTTCGGCAACGCGGTCGCCCGCTATATTTACGCGCTGGGCCGCGAAGGCGTGCTACCGCGGCTGTTCGGCCGGGCCACGCGCAAGGGTGCCCCTCGCAACGCGGCCCTCGCGCAGACGGCAGTCGCCTTCGGCGTGCTCACGTTGTACGCAATCGCGGGCTGGGACCCGCTAGTTCAGCTGTTCTACTGGGGATCCACCTCTGGCGGCCTCGGAGTATTGCTGCTAATCACCGCGACGAGTATGGCCGTCATCTGCTACTTCGCCCGCGGCTCGCACGGTGAATCGCTGTGGCGACGGCTCATCGCCCCGGTCCTGGCCAGCGTGGTCCTGTTGTTCGTCTCCTACCTCGCGATCGACAACCTGGCCACCTTGTTCGGCGTCCACCCCGGCACCGGCCCCGCCCGGATCGTCCCCATCGCAGTTCTGGTGATCTTCTCCGGCGGAGTGGTCTGGGGGCTGATCCTTCGCACTATCCGGCCAGCCGTCTACCAGGGCATCGGTCGCGGCACACACAGCGACGCCACCTCCAGCCTGTCCACCATCCTTGCGGAAAGGACCGCCCGATGACCATCTTCACGTTGCCCAGGCTGCGCATCGCCGGCGAAGCCGACATCGACCTGATCGCCGACCTGGTCGCCGACTCATTCGACCACCTCGAGGTCATCCACTGGCTGGTACCGGACCCGGACCGGCGACGGCAGGTAGCACGGGACTGGTACCGGGCATACGCCGAGCACGCGATCCGCGGCGCCGGCCAGGTGGTGCTCACCGACGACCACACGGCGTGCGCGGTGTGGTTCGACCGCACCGTCCCTGCCAGCGAGCCCGAGAACTACGCACAACGCCTGGCCACGCTCGCCGGAAAGCACCTGGACCGGTTCCAGCACCTCGACGCCCAAATGGACAACCACCACCCGACCGATGCGCACTGGCACCTGTTGTTCCTCGCCGTCCGTCCCGGTCAGTGGGGCCAGGGCATCGGCAGCCACCTGATGAACCACACCCACAAGCAACTCGACGCCCAGGGCATCCCCGCCTACCTGGAAGCCACCAACAACGACAACGCGCGGCTCTACGGCCGACACCGCTACACCAACCTCGTGCCGTTCAACCTTCCCATCGCAGACGACATATCCCTGTACCGAATGTGGCGCGCCCCGCAACCGGCCGCCGCATGAATCAGGCCGCCGGCCGATGCCGAGGTGGTGTGCCGTAGCCCAGTCGCCCCCGATGCAGGGCCACGGCACACCACCTCACCCTCAATTCCAGCATCGACGAGAAAGCGCACACACCGATGATGATCATCACGCCGAGCAGCGAAGGCGGGTATCACGATGGCCGTCGTCAGCCCGCCGCGCGTCGGCGTCGACCGGCCACTTCCGCGATCGCAAGCGCGGTGGCCGGGTAGGGGGTGGCACCGCCTTGCCGCCCCAGCCGCCGGGTGCGCGACCGTGCTTCGCGGGAACGGTTCGCGCACCCGGCGGCCAGCACTCCACGGTTTCTGTCGTAGGCATGCGTCGCTTTCAGGTGTGAGGGGCGGCGGTCACTGCCTGCGAGGCCGCCGCCGTACCGGTCGCCCACGCTTTCGCCAGCCGGCCACCGCCACGGGCAAAGCAACCGTGGTGGCCGGCATGGGGCGGTTACCGCTCTGCCGTCCCGCCCGCCGGGTGCGCGACCACAAGGCGTGGCCGCGGATCGCGCCCGGCACTCGAGCCCGTCTCCGCCGAGCGTCCCGCGTGGCACCACCACCCGTCGGTGGCCCTTGGCCATCCTCCGCCGCGCCCTCGTTCGAGGAAAGGACATTCCGCAATGACCAGCATCGATGCGTTGCGGCTCGACACGTCGGTGCCGCATCCGGCCCGCCGGTACAACTACTGGCTCGGCGGCAAGGACAACTTCGAGGCCGACCGGGCCTCGGGCGACGCCATCGCGCAGCGGTGGCCGGACATCGTCACGGCCGTACGGGAGAACCGGCTGTTCCTGCGGCGGGCGGTGCGCTACGCGGTTCAGCGTGTGGGGGTGCGGCAGTTCCTGGACATCGGTACCGGGCTGCCCACCGCAGACAACACCCACGAGGTGGCCCAGGCGATTGATCCGTCGTGCCGGATCGTCTACGTCGACAACGACCCGCTTGTGCTCACCCACGCTCGCGCCCTGCTGACCAGCACCCCGCAGGGCCGGTGCGCGTACCTGGAGGGCGACGTGCGTGAGCCGGAGACGATCCTCGGCAACCCGGTCTTGCGGGAGACGTTGGATCTGGGTCAGCCGGTGGCGTTGATGCTCGTCGCGGTCATGCATTTCGTGTCCGAAGCCGACGACCCGTTTCGGGCGGTGGCCACCCTGCTCGATGGGTTGCCGTCGGGAAGCCTGCTGGTGCTCTCGCACGGCAGCTACGACCTGATCCCCGTCGAATGCGCCGTGCGGCTGATCCACGATGACTATCCCGGCAAGGATGGCTTCTACGCTCGCACGCGGGCCGAGGTCAGCGCCTTCTTCGACGGCCTGGACCTGCTTGGCGAGTCCCAGCCCGGAGGCGGGAGGTCGCGACGGCCTGGGTTGATCAGCGAATGGCGCCGTAGCCCGCAATACGGGAGTGCGCCGCTTCGCTCAGCGGTGTCCACGTGGGGTGGTTTGGGGCGCAAACCATGATTCCTTCAGGCGTCGAGCTGGCGTGGTGGTTCGCTGCATTGATCGCGAGGTGAGCGGACTACGTGATGACGCGGCTCTCGACTTCAGCGGGTGTGTGGACGGGTGCTTGTCCCGTGCCTGGTGTTTCTGCCGTCGCGCGCCTGCCACCGGTTGGGGCCGTTCTCGGATGTGACTCACACGATCGTTTCGGCCGGATTGTCCATGCGCGCACACAGGGAGACCACGATCATGACCATGTTGGGTATGCCCGCCGTTCCCGCCTCACGCACCCCGCAGACGGGCGGGGCTGTGAGCTTTACCGCCGGACACCACTTCGCCGTGTCCGGCATGGCCAGCGTTGAGGAGCTGGCCGACGCGGCGACGGTGCCCCTGTCGGTCATTCTTCAGATCACGAAGCGGTGCAATTTCGATTGCTCGTTCTGCTCGGAGACGTTGCAGCTGCCGGACCCGTCCTTGGCGGAGTTGGACACGATCCGCGGCAACCTCGCCGGCGTCGGGCGGGTGTTCCTGTCCGGTGGCGAACCGTTGCTGCGCAAGGACTTCGGGGACGTCGTGGACATGTACGCCGGGGGCTTCATCCTCGGGATCCCGACCAACGCGACCCGAGGTCTGCGGCATGCGAAGTCGATGATCGGGAAGGTGTCGTTCGTCAATGTCGGGTTGGAAGGGCCACGCGCCACGACCAACCGGGTTCGCGGCGACTACGACCAGGTGATGTCAGGAATTCGGGCGTTTCAGGATGCCGGGTTGCCGCTGTCGCTCTCGGCGGTGGTGTACCGGTCAACTCTGGCCGCGTTGCCGTTCACGTACCAGATCGCGGACGTGATCGGCGCGGGCAAGTTGAAGCTGATCCTGCCATTGCGTAAGGGCAACGCGCTCGGGCTGGCGGAAAACGAGTTCATCACCGTGGACGAGGCCGGGCAGACCTTCGATCGGCTGATTGAGGCGCGGTCGGTGCACGACTGGCGGCCGGCGCTGCGCATGACCTGCTGGACCCCGCAGACCGAAGGGCACATGATCCTGGTGGAGGTGACCGGCAAGGCCAGCGCGTGGCCGGTGTACGACGCCCCGGACCTGCTGGAACAGGGTCATTGCGTTCTCGGGTTTCCGCTGGTGATGGTGGTGATGAGGTCGTGTGGGCGGTGGCTTGCCCGGCGGGTGGCGCGGGCGATGTTGGTTTCTCCGCGGGAGCGGTGGAATCCGATCGCGG
>NZ_JBHTBJ010000056.1:0-38462 GCF_042664765.1 Paractinoplanes rhizophilus
GCCCTGCCCGTCGTCACCGTGGCGTCGGCGACCAACACGATCAACACGCCGCGCCGCACACCAACATCGTCGTCACGCCCAACGGCGCACGCGCCGGCTACGTCGTCGCCCTCAACGGCGGCTGACAAATGCAGCAGAACCAGCTGAAACAGGCTCAGCGTGATCAACGAAACGCCGAGCGCGCCGCCGCTGCCATCGCGCGGGACGAGCGGGAGCAGTACATCGTCTCGCGTCGGGATGAGGCCGAGCGCAGAACCGCCGAGATCACTCGGTGGGTGGCGCTACTCGACGGGCTTCTCCGCGAGGGCGTTCGTCGCACCGCGCGGATCGACCTCCAGCGGTTCAGGAGAACTTTTAAACCGTCGACCTTCGACCCTGGGAGTCTGGCGACGCCGGCCCAACGCCCTGAGTGGCGACAATTCGAACCGGCCGCGCCGGGGATGCTGTCGACGATCTTCGGAGGCCGAGAACGGCACGAGGCGGCAGTATCGCAGGCGCGACGGCGGTTCGAGGACGCAATTGCTTCGTGGGAAGCGCGAGAGCGTGACCGGCAACGGCGCCTGGCACAGGCGCGAGCGGCGTTCGATACACGGATGGCTCGGGAGCAGGCGGAATGCGCGGAACACAACCGCCGGATTGATACAGAGATCGGGGCCTTCAACGAGCGCCGACGGCCCAACGTGGAGCGGTACCTCGAGCAGGTGCTCTCGCGATTACTTCTGCCACCCGAGTTCCCGCGTCGCGCGGAGGTTGCCTACCAGGGTCTTCGCAAGGTCGAGATATGACCGGATAGCCGGTTGTGGGGTGGTCACGCCGGTTCTGGTGGGTACATAGAAGAACGCGGCCTTCTGGTGATCATTCAGGTGTCTAGGCTGGATGATCGAGAAGGACCGCGTTCGTGGAAGCATCATCGTTGATCGGCGGGCTGTCCGCACGTCTGTCCGGCGTGTCGTCGCTGTCGGAACAGGACACGCCGGGGTTGCTGCAGGCCCTCGCCCAGGTTCCGGACCCGCGAGACGCCCGCGGTCGGATCCATCCGCTGCCGGGACTGCTCGCCATGGCGATCGCCGCGGTGGTCTCGGGTGCGAGCCGGATCGTGGAGATCGTCGAGTGGGCGGCCGACCTGCCGGAGGTGGTGTGGGACCGTCTCGGCGCTACCCGCGACGCGTTCACCGGTGCCCGCCGGGTGCCTGACGACAGCACCCTGTCGCGGGTGCTGACCGGTATCGACGCCGACGCGCTGGATGCCGCGGTGTGCCGCTGGCTGCTGAGCCGGGCGGGTCTGACCGGGGCCGGCCGGCGGGTGATCGCGGTCGACGGTAAGACGCTGCGAGGCAGCGGCCGGGCCGGTGCGCAGGTGCATCTGCTGGCCGCGTTGGACCAGGCCGAACAGATCGTCCTGGCGCAGATCGACGTCGACGGGAAGACGAACGAGATCAGCCGGTTCACGCCGCTGCTGCAGGGCCTGGACCTGGCCGGGGCGATCATCACGGCGGATGCGTTGCATACCCAGCGCGAGCATGCCCGCTGGCTGGTCGAAGAGAAGAAGGCCGGCTACGTGTTCGTCGTCAAACGCAACCAGCCACGACTGTATCGGCAGGTCAAGGCCCTGCCCTGGGCGAAGATCCCGGCGCTGGACGCCACCCGCGATCGTGGGCACGGCCGTTACGACATCCGCGAGTTGCAGGCCGTCACCTGCCTCGGAGTATTGGCGCTGGACTTTCCGTACGCGGTTCAGGCGCTGCGGATCCGGCGCCGCCGGTACAACGCGGCCACCGATCGCTGGTCCACCGTCACGGTGTACGCCGTCACCAATCTCACCGCAGGGCAGGCCAGCCCTGACGAGCTGACCGACTGGCTACGCGGGCACTGGGCCATCGAGGTTCTTCACCACATCAGGGACACCACCTACCGTGAGGACGCCAGCCGGCTACGGACCGGCAACGCACCCCGCGTACTGGCCACCCTGCGCAACACCGCGATCAGCCTGCTCCGCCTGGACGGCGTCACCTCGATCGCACCAGCGCTACGCCGAAACGGCCGAGACCCGCACCGATCCCTACGACTCCTCGGCCTCACCTAAAACGGGCATATCTCGACCATGCGAAAGCCCTGGGTTGCCTACAACCCTGACGCAGAGCAGGTCGTGGTTCAGCTACAGCTGCCGGGAACTGACTTCGTACCGACGGCGAAGACGTTCCGGTACATCCAGAGCGGCCAGAACGCCGACACGATCGCGGAGACCAAACGGCCGGATTCGGAGATCAAGAGGCTCTACCGCGACGTGATCGCACAGGTGACGCTGCTGGCCATACGAGATCTGTTCGATGCCGATGAGCGCCTCCGGGAGGTTGCCTTCAACGGGCACGTGGACTCGATTAACCCGGCGACCGGGAGGCAGGAGTACCCATGTCTGATCAGCTTGGACGTCGAACGAGCGGCCTTTGAAGAACTCGTTCTGGATCGTGTGAAACCAGCTGACTGCTTGCCCTACCTTCGCGCGCGCGTGTCCGAGCACCCTTACGCGCTGAAGCCGATCGAACCAATCCTGGTCTTCGATCTGAGCAAGTTCGCCCTTCATCGAAGGCCTCGACGCCGTCTCGACACTCGATCACCGTCCCGATCTCATGCAGATGGGACACGGCGAGTTCGAGCATCTTGTGCGCCAAGTCTTCGAGGCCATGGGCATGCAGGGATGGACCACCACATCCAGTAAGGACGATGGTGTCGACGCAGTGGTCAAAAACCCGGACCCCTTTGTCGGCGGGGTGACCATCATTCAGGCCAAGCACTACAAGAACGTCGTCGGCGTCAATCACATCCGCGAGTTGGCCGGAGCCATGGAGGAGAAGAAGGCGGGGCGAGGCATCTTGGTCACCACCTCGTGGTTCACCTCCGGCGGCCGCCAGAAGGCGTACGAGCACGGACGCATGCAGCTCGTCGACGGCCAGAATCTGATCTTCTTGATCAAGAAGTACACCGGGAAAGACGTCGTCATCAGCGTGAAGCGGCCAAAGAATGCGGCCTCGATCGACCAGCCCGACCTACCGGAAGCTGAAGGGCAGTGAGCCGTCTACTGCGCAGGACGTCATACGTGCCTTCTTGCCGACCGACCGCTACTCGCTGCGGGAGCTGATAAGGCAGCCCACCATCGGCCCCACCCACGATGTGAGCTTCCCCCGGTAGGCCGGACACCCGAGGTGTGGGGTCAACGGTTGTCATCTGACGGGTGTGGAGCTTCTCGAACTCGATCGGGCTGCGCATACCGAGGCTGGAATGGCGTCGTTTCGGGTTGTACCAGCACTCTATCCATTCGAACACGGCGTTGGCAAGTACGTCGCGGTTTTCCCATTTCCGGCGGTCGAGGACTTCTAGTTGCAGGGTTCCCCAAAACGATTCCATCATCGCGTTGTCGTAGCAGTCACCGACAGATCCCATGGACCCGAGCAGACCCGTCTTCCGGAGCCGTTGACCGAAATCCCACGACGTGAATTGCGTACCGTGGTCGGAATGCAGAATGGTTTCCTGCCGGGCGGGCGGCCGGCGGGCGATAGCCATTGACAACGCGTCCAGGACCAGTTCGGTGCGCAGATGATCGGCCATGCTGTAGCCGATGATCCGCCGGCTGTAGGCGTCCATGACCGCGGCGCAGTACCACTTGCCCTGCTCGGTGGGGTGCTCGGTGATGTCGGTCAGCCACAACCGGTTCGGCGCGTCCTGCTCGAACCGGCGGTTGACCAGGTCCGCCCACGGTGTCGCGTCCGGGTCACGGACGGTGGTCCAGGACCGGCGCCGGTAACACAGGCCCTGGATACCGGCCTCGCGCATCAACCGGGCCACCCGTTTCTCATTCACGTGCAGGCCCAGACCGAGGGTCAACTCGGCGTGCACCTGCGGTGATCCGTACGTTTTCATCTTCGGGTCGGCGTGGATTTTCTCGATCTGCCGCAACAGCACTTCGTTGCCCTGGTCCCGTGCCGAGACCGGCCGGTCTTTCCATTCGTAAAACCCGGATCTGGACACGCCCAATATCCGGCAGGCGACCGTAACGTCGATGCCGTCGTCGGCGAGTTCTCGGACCAGCCGGAACGCTACTTTGGGAGGACGTTCTCCCGGGCGAAATACGCGGCCGCCCGTTTGAGGATCTCGTTCTCCACCTCGAGCTGACGGTTACGGCGGCGCAGCTCGGCCAGTTCCTTCTTCTCCGTGCTGGTCAGCCGGCCGGCGCTGCCACCGGCGTCGTCCGCGTCGGCCTGGGCCATCCAGTTCCGCAGGCAGGACTCACTGATCCCGAGCTCTTTCGCGAGCACGGCGACCGGTTTGTCCCCGGTCCGGGCCAACTGAACCGCCCGCTGGCGGAACTCGACAGGGTGAGGAGCAGGCATAGATCGACATCCTTCCTGGATGCCGTCGGCCACCTCACCTCAGGTGTCCGGAAAACCGGGGGAGGCTTGGGGGAGGCTCAGATCGGCGTTTGAGGTGGGCGATGCGGCCTTCGCATCCGGTGCGCCATTTGACCAGTTCGCGGAAGGGTTTTCCGCACTCGGTCTCTCGGCGGGCTGTTCCGGGCTGACCTTTGCGGGGATAGCGACGGTGCGGACGCCGAGGTAGTGCAGGGCGGTGTCGACGCCCGGCTTCGCCGAAGCCGCGGTCGGCGGTCACCGCTGTCGACGTCCGGCCGGCCCGGTGGGTGATGCGGGTGATGGCCGGGGACAGTTGTGGCGCGTCGGCGGGGTTACCTAGTTCGACGGTGTGGTCCAGGATGACGCCGTCGTCGTTGTCGATGACCTGGGCTTTGTAGCCGAACTCGGTGGGGTGCCCGAACCGGCCGCAGCGGATCGGCCGGGCGTCGGGGTCATGCAGGCTGACCAGGCGGGTTGCGGAGTCGGGCATCACGCTGGCCAACCGGGACCGGGTCTGGGTGACCACGGTCGCGGCGCGCTGCACCGTGGTGGCCAGCTCGCCGACGGCGCGGCGCAGCTGCCCGGCACGCCGGCCGGAGCTCTTGGCCAGGGCGCGGCGGGCGTTACGCAGCACCGGGGCCGCGTCTCGGATGGCGTGCGCAGCCAGGTCAGCCAACTCGCCGGTGATCCGGCGCACGGCCGCCTGGTTCTGGTCGCGGGCCTGACGCAGCCGCAGCCGGGAGTTGATCTGCCGGGCTCGGCGGCCGGCGGCTCTGGTGCGGTCACGCCACGGGGTGGGCGCAGCAGCGCCTGCGGCCTTGATCCGGCCGATCTGCCGGTTCATGGCGCCGATGGCCTTTGCCAGCAGGCCGGAGTCGGTCGGGCGCTGCACGTTGGCCAATACCACGGTGGTATCGGCGCGGACCCGTCCGACCCGCAGCAGCCCGGCCTCGGCCGCTTTGGCCAGCAACGCCTCGTTGAGCTGGTCGATCACCTCGCTACCGCATCGGGTGGTGATCTTCATCAGGGATTCGCCTGGAGAATGGCGGGCTGATTGAGATAGGCGACACGAGACCCACACCTCAGCGGCAGCGGCAAACAAAATTTGATGGCGCAGACGTGTCGTTCGACTACGTTCTTATTTCGGGTGGATCAATAATCCTAGCCGCCGTGGAGCTGGATGGAAGCAGGCTTCGCTTCAACGATTTCGAGCTGGAAGATGGCCAACTTGCGATTTATGACTCGCTGCTTCAGTCCGGCAGCATTATGTTCACGGATTCAACGGCGAGTGCTGGCGGACACATTGAACTTCGCGGGGTGGAAGTGGCGGTGCTGACTTAGACTTTTCTGGCCTAACCTTACACGGGGCTAACCTAGATATTGGATCCAGTCACACATACCCCATCGAGCATTTATAGCCAGGTGAGACCAGTCGCATCGCACCTAGTCGATTGTTTCGTTGATCCTGGAGGTCAAACGATCGACCCGGTTTGCAGCGTTGTCAACTTCCAACCCACCCTGAGCCTCCGCGCAGAATCCGTGTGGCATTAAGTGTTCAGCAGGCGAGGCAGCCCGTTGAGCTTTGACTGCTCTTCTGAAGATTCAGAGTTGGAGACCGACCGTTAGTGCGGCGGAGATCTGGCTCATCACGTCTTGTGACAAAGACGGCTGTCTCGGCAGCCTCAAATGCCGCTTTTGAACAGTAAACACCCAGCGACAGTTGATCACCGTATCCTTGTCGAACCCCTCCCTAACACCGACGAGAACCTCGTGTGCACGCATAGCGCGGGGATTCTTCAGGGAGTCGCACACCACCACGGACACGTCGGTGAGGTTGCTTCCGCTAGTCTGCAAGAGGACGACACGCTTCTCCTTCTGAACGATTCCGGGTGGATTTGCGCCCGCAGGAGTACGGTCTGGCAGCGAAAGCATGATCGTGCGAACCTCGCCACGACTCACCGGTACCGTCATTCGCCTGCTTTCCAGGCGCTCGTTTCAGCTTGGAGAGCTTCAAGAGCAACGACGGTCTTGAAGTGCTCAGCTTGCTCATCCTCGGGGTCTGGATAGTCAGGCATCTCTCGTACACGCCTCGCGGCTGCCTCGCGCAACTCGGCCAGCCGGTCGATTGGTCCTCCACGAAGGCGCTGCGCGGCCCGGCCGACTTCGACGAGGATCGTACCCTCTGCGACTGGAAGGGACACGCGCTGCCCCAACTTACGGCGGGTGTTCTTGACAACGATCTTCGACGAGGTCGTCCTGTTCAGTCCAAGAAAAACCATCTGGTCAGTCATGGTCTGCGCCCTCCTCGCGTTGCATCTCCTCGAACCGATCGGCCGTCGTACGTAGAAGATCCGACCACTCTCGTAGTCGGCCAGGGGACAGGCTGAATCGTGCAAGGGGCTGGACGACCACATCGGTGATCTGCTCAACCTGTGCTCGACGCTGCTCCTCCGGGCCGGAAATGATCGGCGGCACCACGTGCCCTACGGTGAGCACGACAAGGTCCGGCCTCGTACCGAGAGAGTCGACCTGGACAGCCAGCTGATTAGCTGCAAGCACCGGCAAGGCCTTGACATCACCCCAGGTCACCGGGACAGCCAAGATCTCCTGGTCCTCGGGATCAGGTTGCGAGCTGATCATGCACCTCCGCCCTCATGTACTACCGCCATCGTCGCACAACGACCTGTGAACGACAGACCCGTTGTTCCGGATCTCGCATAGTCGACGAGCGCTACACAGATGGATCAGCTGTTGAAGCGGCAAGCGGTGGTGGCACTTCATGGCCCCGGTTCAGCCAAACCCGAGCCCAGAGATCCGTGGCGGGCCTGAGCCGTGAGCGGAGATGCATTCCACCTCAACGCCGGCCGCCGGGTCCCGCTTTTGCAGCGGTCCGCACGGCGAGGTCGATAGGGAGCGCCTGGCAGGAACGTGACGAAGACCTCATCGCTGCTGATACCAGGTCATGCTTGCAGCACCTGGGCGGCGCGATGCCGCCTCAGGGATTCGGCCCTGGTGACTGACGTTGTTCGGCGTTCTGCGTCGGAAGATCGTTGGACGCATGCGGGTGCCGTCGCCCCAGGTGTGGCCAGTACGAGGGCCCGGCATTTCTTCGCGTCTCTGGGAAGGGGCCTCCGCGAGCTGGTCAAATACCCCTTTAGCGGTACACCAAGAACGGTGAGCGGGTGGTTCGCATGGTGCAACGTCCGCCCCACCCGAAATGGATACCCAAAACGGACGGGGTCGCGGGCGTGCGGCCCTCCGTTGCGGGGTCGGATATCGCCAGGTCAACGTTGCCGTTGCCTGGTCGGCCTCCCGGGCGGTGGATCGACAAGTTCGTTGCGGTCGGCCGGGTCGCTGTCCCGGATGGTGATCTATGGCTGGCGCGATGGTCATCGACGGTCGGGTAGGGATTGTTCGATCAAGAGGCGGTCGACGGCGCTGTGCGCGCACTCAACGCCGAGCGCCTTGCCCCGTACCTCACCGGCGAGTAACCGGGCCGCGCACGAAGGCCTCGGGCGTCATGTCGGAGTCGCCGTTGTTATGGACGACCAAGTCGTTGTCCCAGCTGGCTAAAGGCTTGGCGGGTGAGGGTTTCCGGGTGGGCCGCACGACGGTGTCGCGGTTGTTGAAGCAGGCCGGTTACCGGTTGCAGGCGACGTTCAAGACCAAGGAGGGTGCGCAGCATCCGGACCGCGACGCCCAGTTCGGCCACATCAACGACACCGCCGCACAATTTTTGGCGGCCGGTGACCCGGTGGTGTCGATGGATGCGAAGAAGAAAGAACTGGTCGGTGAGTACGCCGCCCGGGGCCGGGAATGGCAGCCGTCCGGACAGCCGGTGCGGGTGAACGGCCAGGACTTCCCGGCCGGGGTGCCCAAGGCGATCCCGTACGGGGTGTATGACATCGGCGCGAACGCCGGGTTCGTGTCGGTGGGTGTCGACCACGACACCGCGCCGTTCGCGGTCAACGCGTTGCGGACCTGGTGGCAGCGGGTCGGTAGCCGGCGTTATCCCGAGGCGCGCCGGTTGATGGTCACCGCCGGCGGGGGCGGCTCCAACGGCTACCGGCTACGGGCTTGGAAGGTCGAGCTGGGCAGGCTGGCCTGCGAGACCGGCCTGGACATCACGGTCTGCCACTTCCCGCCCGGCACGAGCAAATGGAACAAGGTGGAGCACAAGCTGTTCTCGTTCATCTCGCTGAACTGGCGCGGCCGGCCGCTGACCGCTACCAGGTCATCGTGGAGACCATTGCGGCCACGACCACCGAGACCGGGCTGACCGTCGAAGCGTTCCTCGACCCGGGCGTCTACCCCACCGGCGTGAAGATCACCGATGGCCAGATCGAAGCGGTTTTCCTTACCCGCGACCAGTTCCACGGCGAGTGGAACTACATCGTCCATCCCGGACCGAACCTGGAAACCATACTAGACAAGACATTCGGCCCGAAATCGACCGAATAGTTCACGGTCGAGCCCTAACGGCCGCTGATGCTTGGTCAGCAGGGTGAACATGACGCCGCGGACGGCTTTCGGGACGAGCCCCTCGATCCGCCCGTGCCTTGAGCCTCGATCGTGTCCGGAGGCGTGGATCCGGCGGGTTGTCGGGTTGGTAGCGTTGACGGCTTGCCGGTGTCGGGTTGGGTGGAGATCAGTGGGTAAGAACAGCCGTGAGCGGCACAAGGCCAAGCGGAAGGCGGCGGAGGCGGCGCAACGTCGAAGGTCGGCGGGGCCGGCGGACGCCGGTGATCCGCTGGGCCTGTTCGGCGCACCGCGTGTTCCGTCGCAGCTCGAGTTGGCGGAGCAGATCATCGATCAGGCGGTCCACGCCCAGCATGGCGAACAGGGTGCGGCGCTTGACCGTTGCCGCTCCTTGCTGATCACGGGCCCGGGTGGTGCGGCGGGGATCCAGGTCGTCAACCGTGCCCTGCTGGCCCGGTTGCTGCACGATGTGGAGCAGGCGTGGCGGCGTGGCTGGCAGCCGGCCGAGCTGGTCCGGGCGGCGCGCCGTGAATGCAGCGCACGGCACGGTCGGCTGATGGTCGATGGCATCGCGGCGCGGATGCGCGGCTATCCGAAGGCGGCCGTCGACCAGCGGTGGCAGGCACAGCTGACGATTCTCGACGCACGGGTCTGGTGGGAACACGACGACAATTACGTGACGGTCTGGGGTGACCGGCAGGGCCTGGACCGGGCCGCGGTGATCACCGTGATGATCGAGGTGCTTCATCTGCTCGCGACGTTGCCGGCGATCGAGGTGGTCGGTCCGGCGCCTGGCGATGCCCGGCCGGCTACGGCGGCCGCACCGGCCGATCTCGACCAGCGGATGCTGGATCGGGTTCGGGCGTTGCTGGCCAAGGCCGAGTCCACCGAGTTCCCGGATGAGGCCGATGCGTTCACCGCCAAGGCGCAGGAGTTGATGGCCCGGCACCGGATCGACCATGCCCTGCTGGTGGCGGCTACGGGCGAACGCGACCAGCCGGTCACCCGGCGGATAGCCGTCGACAATCCGTACGAGGCGCCGAAGTCGCTGCTGCTTCAGGTCGTCGCGGAGGCGAACAGTTGCCGGGCGGTGTGGGGGAAGCGGTTCGCCTTCACGACCGTCGTCGGCTTTCCCTCGGATCTGGACTCCACCGAGTTGCTGTTCACGTCACTGCTCGTGCAGGCGACCAGGGCGATGACCCAGGCCAAATCCACCACCGACGAGTACGGGCGTAACACCACCCGCTCGTTTCGGCAGTCGTTCCTGACGGCGTACGCGTCGCGGATCGGTGAACGACTCAGCGCCGCCACCGGCGAGGTCGGCCAGGAAGCGGCCGTGTCGGCGGACAGCGCCCAGTTCCTCCCGGTGCTCGCTGCGCGCGACGACGCGGTCCGCGACGTGTTCGAGAAACAGTTTCCCCAACTGACGCACCACCGGTCGACCATCAACAACCGGCAGGGCTGGGCATCGGGTCGGGCCGCCGCCGACCGGGCATCACTGCACGGCCGGCACGCAGTCGCCCACGACTGAACTTCACCGCCGGCCCTTCGCCCGCCGCAGCAATCTTCTGGCCGCCCTCGACCGCGCTGCCCTGACGGTGACCTTGTCCGCCGCCGCGAGGACCGACGCCTCGGCGAACGGCTCAGCGCCGCCGCCGACGAGGTCGGCCGGCAAGCGGTCAGTTCTGGCCGGGACTTGCTGTGGGCAATCCTGCGGCCTTGGCGCATTCGAGCAGTCGCCGGTCGTAGGTGACGAAGGCGATCAGTGTCGTCCCGGACTCGTTGGTGAGAACCTGGGCGGTGGCGAGGTGGATGGCGTCGAGGCTGCGCAGCGTCGGCTCGGCGAACGCGGCTGCGGTCGCGCGGATCGTGTTGTCGATCTCCAGTCGGAAGAGCCGTCCGACGGCCGCCGGGACACCGATCAAGGCTTGCGGGACTGACCGGCGCAACGCTCTTGGCACCTCCACTTCGACGAGAGCGGACGAGACCAGCGGCACGTCGTCGTGGGTGTTGAGCCAGGAGACCAGATCGGCGCTGCATGCTTCCTGCCGAACCAGCTTGACGACGGCGGCGGAATCGAGATAGATCACCAGCGCTCCTCGTCTCGCATCGCGGCGACAGTCTCGGCCACGTCCACACCCTCGTCACCGAGCTTCGGCGGAAGCGGAACAGGACCGCCGCCGGCCGGGGCGACGGCCCGCCCCGCGGCCACCAGCTTGGCCAGCGTCGACCTGTCGTCACCCACCGGAACAAGCCGAGCGATCGGGTGTCCACGGTCCGTGATCTCAACGGTCTCGCCACCGCTCACCCGAGCCAACACCTGGCTTGTGTTCTGGTTCAGCTCCCGCACACCGATGCGCTCCATACACGCGAGTGTAGAACACGATGTTCTACGTCACCAGTCACTCGGTCGCGGCAGCTGCGCGCTCAGGTTCCTTTGATGGCTTGGAGCAAGGTCGGAACGCCCGGCTTTTGGGTGAACAGCGCCAACGTGGCCTACTCGCGTTACTGATGCTCTGATTCTCGGTCCGTACTTCTGCGGGCTGCCTAGATGTCCGCTGTTCCGTCGGTCAACCTGACCCGTCGAGGTCACGCGCGATCCACCCCGGTGTATCGAAACGGATGGCAACCGCGCCGACCAGTTGCGCCAGCTGGCGTTCCACGCTCGCAAGCTCAGCTGCCCCGATCTTCCGTTCCCACTGGGCGCGCAACTCGTCGAAGATGGCTTCACCCTGGCGCATGACCTCAAAGCCCAGCGGGGTGACCTGCAGGCGCTTGCGGCGGGCATCGCGGGGATCGGGCCCGCGAGTCACGTAGCCGCGTTCCTCAAGAACAGCGATGGTCTTGGCTGCCGATTGCTTAGCGACGGACAGCTGGCGGCCCAGCTCGGACGCGCTGTTGGCTCCGGCCGCGATGGCGCGCATGGCGAAGTCGTGAACGGGCCGCACGTCCTGGTAACCACGACGGGCCAGCTCCGCTGTCGCGGCATCGACAAGCGCGCGGAAGCCACCGAGAAGCAGCAACGCGAGATCAGCGCCAGAACGGGACATGGCGAAAGGCTACGACACCGCCTGGACAAACGACAGCCAGGGTGTCTACCGTGAAGGTCGACACCCTGGCTGTCTATCAGAGGAGAAGCATGACCCATCCCGCCACCCTGCCGGACATCGCCCACCACCGCGCGGACGTCAACGGCACCACCCTGCACTACGTGAGCGCCGGCACCAGCGGATCACCGATCCTGCTGGTCCACGGCTTCCCCGAAAGCTGGTGGGCCTTCCACAAACTGATCCCCCTACTTGCCGCGACCCACCGCGTGTACGCCGTCGACCTGCGCGGCTTCGGCGACTCCGACAACGCGCCGGGCACCTACGACAGCACGACGTCGGCCGCCGACCTCCACCAATTGATCGCTCACCTCGACGTCGGCCCCGTTCATCTCACCGGACAGGACGTCAGCGGAGCCACCGTCTTCCGCCTGGCCACCACACACCCCGAAAACGTCCGCAGCCTCACCGCAATCGAAACGGGCCTGCCCGGTTTCGGCTGGGAGTCCCTGGCCGACGTCGCTCACGGAGGCGCCTGGCACATCGGCGTTCTCGCCGCTCCAGGCATCCCGGAGATGCTCCTCACCGGCCGCGAACGCGCATTCATCGGCCAATACGCGTTCCCCACCATGACCGCCGTGCCGCAGGCGATCACCGACACCGACATCGACGAGTTCGTCCGCGGCTACGCACGCGCCAACGGCTGGCGCGGCGCCGCCGGCCTTTTCCGATCGATGCTTCGGGAAGGACCAGAAATCAGAAACCTCGCCACGTCACCCGGCCTCAACGTGCCCGTCCTCGCGGTCGGAGCCCGCGGCGGCCCGTTCACCGCCGCCACCATGTCGCAGGCCGCATCCACAACAATCGACTCAGTTCAATTGGACGGCGTCGGCCATTACGTCGCAATGGAAGCACCCAAGGAACTGTCCGAAGCAATATTGAGCTTCGTCGACAGCATCGACAAAGATCATCCCACCCGTAAACCGACAGAAAATCAATACGCATAAAGAGCCACCCGGGGACTTCACCCGTCCCCTGTCGGCGTTGCCTCCGGCAGGCGGCCCTTCGGTGCGGTGCCACCCGGCCGGAGGCGTGCGGCGCGCCGCACGCCTCGGCGCCGCTCGGTGTCGGGAACTCTCAGGCCGCGGAGTCCTGGGCTTGCTGGTCGAGGTGTCCCTGCGCCTCGGCGGACAGGTGCTGCCAGTCGGACCAGGTCTTGAGCCGGTCGGCGTAGGCCTGCTGCAGCAGCGGGTAGAAGCCCTGGCCGAACAGGATCCGCAGCGGCGGGTGATCGGAGTCGACGATCTTGAGCAATGCCCGGGCAGCGGCGGCCGGCTCGCCGGCGGGCTGCTTGCCCACCAGCGCAGTCAGGCGTCGGCGGAGACCGTCGTAAGCCGGATGGGTCCGGGCCAGGTGGCCGTTGGCGAGCGGATCCGGGTTCCTGCCGCCCCTGGTGGCGAAGCCGGCGGGCTCGATGATGGTCACCTTGACGCCGAAGTCCGCGACCTCGCCGGCGAGCGCTTCATTGAAGCCCTCGAGGCAGGGTCTTCGCAAGGTCGAGATATGACCGGATAGCCGGTTGTGGGGTGGTCACGCCGGTTCTGGTGGGTACATAGAAGAACGCGGCCTTCTGGTGATCATTCAGGTGTCTAGGCTGGATGATCGAGAAGGACCGCGTTCGTGGAAGCATCATCGTTGATCGGCGGGCTGTCCGCACGTCTGTCCGGCGTGTCGTCGCTGTCGGAACAGGACACGCCGGGGTTGCTGCAGGCCCTCGCCCAGGTTCCGGACCCGCGAGACGCCCGCGGTCGGATCCATCCGCTGCCGGGACTGCTCGCCATGGCGATCGCCGCGGTGGTCTCGGGTGCCAGCCGGATCGTGGAGATCGTCGAGTGGGCGGCCGACCTGCCGGAGGTGGTGTGGGACCGTCTCGGCGCTACCCGCGACGCGTTCACCGGTGCCCGCCGGGTGCCTGACGACAGCACCCTGTCGCGGGTGCTGACCGGTATCGACGCCGACGCGCTGGATGCCGCGGTGTGCCGCTGGCTGCTGAGCCGGGCGGGTCTGACCGGGGCCGGCCGGCGGGTGATCGCGGTCGACGGTAAGACGCTGCGAGGCAGCGGCCGGGCCGGTGCGCAGGTGCATCTGCTGGCCGCGTTGGACCAGGCCGAACAGATCGTCCTGGCGCAGATCGACGTCGACGGGAAGACGAACGAGATCAGCCGGTTCACGCCGCTGCTGCAGGGCCTGGACCTGGCCGGGGCGATCATCACGGCGGATGCGTTGCATACCCAGCGCGAGCATGCCCGCTGGCTGGTCGAAGAGAAGAAGGCCGGCTACGTGTTCGTCGTCAAACGCAACCAGCCACGACTGTATCGGCAGGTCAAGGCCCTGCCCTGGGCGAAGATCCCGGCGCTGGACGCCACCCGCGATCGTGGGCACGGCCGTTACGACATCCGCGAGTTGCAGGCCGTCACCTGCCTCGGAGTATTGGCGCTGGACTTTCCGTACGCGGTTCAGGCGCTGCGGATCCGGCGCCGCCGGTACAACGCGGCCACCGATCGCTGGTCCACCGTCACGGTGTACGCCGTCACCAATCTCACCGCAGGGCAGGCCAGCCCTGACGAGCTGACCGACTGGCTACGCGGGCACTGGGCCATCGAGGTTCTTCACCACATCAGGGACACCACCTACCGTGAGGACGCCAGCCGGCTACGGACCGGCAACGCACCCCGCGTACTGGCCACCCTGCGCAACACCGCGATCAGCCTGCTCCGCCTGGACGGCGTCACCTCGATCGCACCAGCGCTACGCCGAAACGGCCGAGACCCGCACCGATCCCTACGACTCCTCGGCCTCACCTAAAACGGGCATATCTCGACCATGCGAAAGCCCTGGCCCTCGAGGGCCCACTTGGAGGCGTGGTACGCGCCGCCGAGCGGCATCGCGATGACCCCGGCCGCCGAGGACAGCTGGATGATGTGCCCCGAGCGCTGCTCGCGCAGGTAGGGCAGCACGGCCTGAACCACCCACGCCGCCCCGAACAGATTGGTCTCCAGTTGGTCGCGCAGTTCCTGCTCGGTCAGCTCCTCGACTGCGCCGACCTGGGCGTAGCCTGCGTTGTTCACGATGACGTCGAGCCGGCCGAAGTGCTCCTCGGCCCGCCGTACGCTCGCGAAGACGGCCGCCCTGTCGGTCACGTCCATCTCGAGCGGCAGGACCGCGTCGCCGTACGCGGCGACCAGGTCATCAAGGCTTGCGGTGTTCCGGGCGGTGGCGGCCACTCGGTCGCCGCGGGACAGAGCCGCCTCGACGAACTCCCGGCCGAGGCCCCGTGACGAGCCGGTGACGAACCAGACCTTACTCATGATGTTCTCCCTTTCGTGCGACTGTGGAAAGCCTGGGGTCACCAGGCGACGGGGCCGAGGCGGTCGACGAAGATTCCGGTCGGCCCGTCGGCGTCGACGGTCGCGAGCCTGATGATCGAGTCGGTGCCCTCGGTGACGGTCAGCTCGCCGGTGTGCCGGTTCATGTCGGTGGCCGCGAACTTGTGGTTGGCGACCTCTCCGGGCGTGGCGACGTTGAACTTGATGGTCGGCAGCGCCTGGGCGTATCGGACGGTGATCATGTGCAGTGCCGCCTTCGACGAGCTGTAGGCGAGCTCGTGCATCTTCGAGACCGGCTGGTCCGGGTCGGTGATGACCGCGAAGGAACCGCCGCCGCTACCCACCATCACCACCCGCGGATGCTCCGCCGCCAGCAGCAGTGGAAGAACCGCGTGCGTGACCCTGATCGGCCCGTACACGTTGGTCTCGTAGACGGAGTGGATGTCCTCGACCGTCGCGTCCGCGGGCGCGACCATGGTCCCCGGCGCGCCCGCGTTGTTGATGAGCACGTCCAGCCGGTCGGTGTACTTCCGGACGAGCCGCACGGCGTCGGCCACCGAATCCTCCGAGGTGACGTCGAGCGGGACCAGGACCACGTCGGCGCCCCCGGCGGCCAGCCTGTCGGCGGCTACGCGCCCGCGCCCCGGGTCGCGCGAGCCGAGGAAGATCGTCCAACCCTTTGCCCCGAGCCGCCGCGCCGCTTCGAGACCCAGTCCTTTGTTGCCTCCGGTGATCAGCACCGAGGTCTTTCGCGTACGTGTCATGCCATCCGTGACGAGGCGGCGCCGCCGGGCGGTAACGAGGTGTGGGCGTCCTCACGTGCCGGAACCTGGCATACGACCGACCGCACAGCTGGCGTCAAGGTCTCCGAGTGTGACGATCTCGCCGGGCGTCTCGTCAATAGGTCATGCGAGACATTGTGATCACCGGAGCTACCGGCGTCGTCGGCCGGCGCGCCGTACGAGAACTCCTGTCGAAAGGCCACCGGGTCGCCGGCGTCACGCGATCCACCCGGGGCCGATCGCTGCTCGAGAGCCTCGGGGCCCGCGCCGTCGAAGCGGCGGTCTTCGACCAGCCCGCACTGGAGTCCGCCTTCGCCGGCGCGGACATCGTCATCAACCTTCTCACGCACGTTCCGCCGGCCGACCGCATGGCGCTGCCCGGCGCCTGGGACGAGAATGATCGCCTGCGCCGGGAGGCGTCGGCCGGCATAGCCCGCGCGGCGCAGGCGGCGGGTGCCGGGCGCCTGGTCCAGGAGTCGCTCGCGTTCCTCTATGCCGACGCCGGCGACACCTGGGTGGACGAAGGTGCGCCGCTGGCCGGCGGCGGCACGACCACGACGGCACTCGCGGCGGAGTCCAACGCCACGCAGCTCTTCGGCGGGGAGACCGTCGTCCTGCGGTTCGGCATGTTCGTCGGGCCGGACAGCCACCTCTCCCGGGCGAACGTCGAGGACGCGCGCCGGGGCATCTCACCCAGCGTCGGCCGGCGGGACGCGTACCAACCGACCCTCTGGCTCGACGACGCCGGCGCCGCGGTCGCGGCGGCGGTCGCCGCGCCCGCCGGCATCTACAACGTGGCCGACGACGATCCGCCCACCCGTGCGGAGATCGACGCGGCGCTCGCCGCCGCCGTCGGGCGCGACGCACTGCGGCCACCGGTGGACGAGGTGCCGCCCGAGCTGGAACCCCTGAGCCGATCTCAGCGCGTCCGCAGCCGAAAGCTGCAGGAGGCCACCGGCTGGACCCCGCGGGTCCGGGCCGGGACCGACGGATGGCGTCTGATCGCAATCTCCCAAGGCAGGAAAAGATGACTAGGTTCACCACTCAGAAGGAACTCCCGGCGTACCCGCCCGACGTCGGGCGGCCGGTGACGCGCACCGCCGTGACCCTCGCTCACATGGCACCGCTCATCGTCCTCCCTGCGGGGGTGTGGCGGACGATCATGGGATTCGGCTTACCGATGGGATTCAGCACCACCACCGCTCTGCACGAAGCCGGCGGCCACCCGCTCGCGATGGACCTCCGAGACAGCGTGGACCTCGACCGCGTGGTCGACACGGTGCTGCGCGAGCAGGGCCGAATCCATGGTGGGCGACGTCCTACTTGCCGACCCCGCCGCCGACATCGCGCCCACCACCTTCGACGACTGGCTCGCGAACATGGGGGGCGAGCACCAGCTGCGCGGCCCTCATCGCCCCGTCGGTGCCTACGAGCGGCCATCGCGGTCGCTCGTAGGCACGTCCGAGGGGCAAGAGCCGTCCTGAGTGCGGCGGACAGGGACGCGGCTGACGGCGCCAGGCCATCGTGAGTCGCGCCGACACCGAGCGCGACCACCCGGCCGCCCCAATAGACCTGGTCACCTCCTTGGGGCACCACCACCTGCGGCGCGCCGGCGCGGGCCGCCGCGGTCGTGGTGCCCGCGCCGCCGTGATGCACGACGGCAGCCACGCGCGTGAACAGCTCCTGCTGGTTGACATCGCCGGTGACGAAGCAGTCCTCTCGATCGTCCACCAGGGCCAGGCCCGCCCACCCGCGGCCGATCAGCACGCGGCGATCCTGCGCACGGATCGCCTCGATGGCCGTCCGCGCGCCGGCCGCGTCCACGGTGCGCATGCTGCCGAACCCCACGTACACCGGCGGTTCTCCGGCGTCCAGGAACCTCAACAGCTCGGCGGGGAGTGGGCGTTCGTCGGGCAGGATCCATGCCCCGGTCTGCATGACGTCGAAAGGCTCGGGACCGGACCACGGACCGAGGATCGGGTCGGCGGCCAGCAACGGTCGGGCGGTGAACATGAACGGGCCGACGTCATCCACCGGCGGCAGCCCGATCGTGGCCCGGTGGGTGTTGATGGGCTCGACATCGCCTCGTGACCCGTACGTCGACAACAACACGCGCATCGGCACATCCCCCGCTTCGTCGGCCGGCCCGGCGCTCCGCGTCGTTACTTCCCTCCCCCGGTCTGCGTCATGGACATGACGAAACCGTCGGGAGGAAGGTAACGAACATGACCGGTACGGGCCCGGACGAGCCGCTGGCGCACGCGTTCGAGCAGCAGCGTGGGCGGCTGGTAGCCGTGGCGCACCGGATCCTCGGTTCACGTACGGACGCCGAGGACGCGGTGCAGGAGGCGTGGCTGCGGCTGGCGCGCCAGGAGCCGGGCGCGATCGACAACCTCGGTGGCTGGCTGACCACGGTCGTAGGCCGCGTCTGCATCGACCTGCTGCGGTCCCGCAGGACCCGGCCGGAGGCGCCCTACGAAGACGAGCTGCCCCATCTGGTCGTGACCGAGGACACCGACACAGGCCCGGAGGATGACGCGCTGCTGGCCGAGTCGGTCGGACTGGCGCTGATGGTGGTCCTCGACACCCTTGGCCCTTCTGAGCGCCTTGCATTCGTGCTGCATGACATGTTCGCGGTGCCGTTCGAGGAGATCGCGGAAATCATCGGCACGTCCGGGGACGCCGCCAAGATGCTCGCCTGGCGGGCCCGCCGGAAGGTTCAGGCCACCCCCCCGGCCGGCCGCCGACCACCGGCAGGAGCGAGCCGTGGTCGACGCGTTCATGGCCGCCACCAGTCGCGGAGACTTCGACGGTTTGCTGCGCGTGCTCGACCCGGACGTGACCTGGCGGGTCCACACGACACGCGGACTGGTCGTCAGGAGGGGGTCCACGGAGGTGGCCGCCGCGGTCCAGCGGGCCGGACGATCACGTGGCACAGCGCGCCGCGTGCGGGTGAACGGAGCATTCGGGGTCGCGGCATGGACACCCGGCGGCAGGCTGCGCACGGTCATGGCGTGCACGGTGGTCGATGACCGGATCGTCGAGATGGAGTCGGTGACCGACCCGGCCCAACTCGCCTCGATCGACCTGCCCCGGCCGCCGGACTGAAGCCGGCAAGCCGAGCTGTTACCCGGCCCGGGCGCGGCACGTCAGCCGATTGACGAAACGCGTCCGTCAAGGAAGTCGACCATGAGCGGACCCCCGCGTCACCTGGATCAGCACGCCGACGTCGAGCGTCCCGTGAGGCCGTGGTAGTCCAGCTTCTCCGGACTGGCGATTACTGGCGCGCACGGACTTGCGGCGAGAGGGGTGCCCACTTGGATGAGCGGGCACCCCTCGGGACCATCAATCAATCATCGACCGGCATTGGCGGCCCGGGAGCGACGGCTCCCGGGCCACGGCGCGATCACGAGATGCGAATCTTGGCGGACGTGCCCTTCTCCTCGAGGACACGAATCTTCACGCCGACCGCGGGGAGTTTGACTCCCTGGTTCGGCAGTTCGTCGTAGAAGTACTTCTTGGTGTCGTCGAACAGCGGCTGCGCGGCCTGTCCCCGTACATATGAGGGCTGGCCGTTGATGTGCAGCGTGAACGAATCGGCTTTGCGCAGCGAGAACGGCGCGTCGTAGATCTGGATCCGGGAACTGAACGGCAGGCCGTCCATCCGGTAGAACGGACGCGGGTGCGCGTCGATGTACAGGTTGCGGCCCACGCCCGGATGCCAGTTGGTGTCGTTGTCGACCTGGGACCGGTCCCAATAGGAAATCAGCAGGCCCTGCTGGTACGAGTAGTGCTCGACCCAATCCGGCTTGGTGTTGAGGAAACCGAAGTTGTACGGGCCGGTCTTGAGGTATCGGTCGTACGAGACGTACGTGCGGTACCCGGCGATGTAGTAGTTGTCGTATTGGTTGGTCGCGCTGGTGCCCACGGTGCTGAATCCGTGCAGCGTCCACGGGCTGGTGCCCTCGGCGTCGTCGCTGAACAGCACCGTGCCGCCGTCGGTCAGCTGAATGTCGTCGGCGAAGAAGCCGCCGGCCGAGTAGCCGCCGTCGGTGCGGTAGTAGAACTGCAGGTAGACGTTCTGGCCGGCGTACGCGCCCAGCGGCACGGACACGTCGACCCATTCGTTGTCGGTGCTGCCGTCGATGGCCGGTCGCGGCGGGTTGGCCCCGTCGCGCCCGAAGGGCTGCCCGTTGATGGTGCCGTCCAGGGCCGTCCACTTCTGACCGTCGAGCGACGCGCGCACGTACAGGTAATCGAAGTCCTCCTCGATGTTGTACCGCGCCTTGAACGTCAGCGCCGGCGCGGTCGTGCCGGCGAGGTCGAACTGGCGGGTCATCGAGTTACGCAGGTCGTCGGCGTTGCCGGAGAAGTACTGTTTCGTGCCGGAGAACGGCGCGCCGAACTCCGTGGTGACCGTCTTCTTGGGCAGCACCACCACGGCCGCCTGGGCCTTCTTGCTGTTGTACTCCTGTGGGCCGAGGGTCAGCGTGCGCTTCTGCTTGGCCACCACCGTCTCGTAGTCGAGCCAGCCGAGCTGCAGCTTGTTCCACGCGCCGAGGTCGCCGGGCCGGGTGCCCAGCGGCTCGCCCTTGGCGTTGAGCCGGCTCTGCGCCATCAGGGTCCAGTACTCGTTGGTGCCGGTGCCGCCGGCGAGCACGTTGTAGTCGTCCGGCAGGCCGAGGTCGTGGCCGTACTCGTGGACAAACACGCTCAGGCCGCCGTTCTCGGGCTGGATCGTGTAGTCGCCGATCCACAGGCCGGTGTCGGCGATCTCGGTGCCGCCCAGCAGGTTGCCGGCCGGGCCGCGGTCGCCCTCGTCGTCGCCGTACGCGAACGCGCGGTGGCTCCAGATGGCGTCCTCGCCCTGGTACGGGTCGCCGTCCGCCTCGTCGCCGCCGGCGTGCACGATCTGGAAGTGGTCGAGGTACCCGTCCGGCTCGTTGAAGTCGCCGTCGCCGTCGAAGTCGTACCGGTCCCACTGGTCGAAGGTCTTGAGCTCGGCCACGACCTGGTCCTTGGTGCGGCCTTGGGCCAGCTGGTCGGCGACCCACTGGTTGGCGGCGTCGCGCACCAGGTCGTACGTGGTGTTGCAGACGTTGCTGGAGCAGACGTTGGGGTCGTCGCCGTTCTCGTCGGTGGGGTCGTCGCCGGAGCGGCCGTACCGGGCCTCGTTGTACTTGACCTTGACCCAGTCGGTGACGGTGCCGTCGACGCTGTACCGCCCCGAGGACTGCGTCTCGTAGTACGTCTTGACCGACTCGACGTTCTTGCCCTTGCCGAAGTACAGGTTCTGGTAGTGCTGGCGGCTGTAGTCGGCCTGCCAGACGGTGGTGTTGTCGACCGACCGGTCGGGCGCGGGGATCTCGTTGTGCAGCGGCCCGTCGAACCGCTGCGGGCCCGCCGTGGTCGGGTCGGTGTCCTGGTCCGGGAACCGCGGGTCCCGCTCGTTGCCGAACTCGGCCAGGATCACGAAGATCCGGTCGGTCCGTTCCCGGGCGAGCTCGACGTACTGGTCGCGGTTGTCCCGGCCGCCGTGGCGGTGGTGCGACATGCGGCCGAACGCCCCGCCGCCGGCGCTCTGACCGACTTTGACAACGGTGCTGCCGTGCCGTTTCTGCGGTTTCGCGCGGCCGGAAAGGACATCGCTGACGGCCTTTTCCCGCAATGCCCGCCGTTTCTGCTCGAGCCTGCCGACCAACTCGTCACTGGCCGCCGCCGAGCCATTCTTCAGGGCGGGGACAGCGGCCCCGCTGTCCGTGGGCGGGGCGGCCACGGCGGCCGGGCTGAGCGACACGCCCAATCCGGACGCCAGGCTCAGGCCCAGCAATCCCGCTACGACTCTTCGCATCGATGGAACCTCCGGGGTGATCACGCCGGACCGCGCGGGTGACGCGGGACCGGCCCGGATGCAATGGACCGGTTGTGGCCCGCCCCGGAACGTAGGCATCGATGACGAGCGAGAGGAAGACTTCGATCCGCATCGAATCAAAATTCGCGGCGACCGCGACTACGGGTGTTTCCGCCGAGATAGGGCGGTAAGCCTTCAGGAGCACCCGGGTCCGAAAAGGGGCGATCCGGCCGCTCACAAATTGGCGTCAACCCGCACCACCGCGCCCGCGTCCACCCGCGCCCGCTCGACCCGCGCCACGATCTCCGGGTGCAGCAGGGTCCGGGGCGGGTCGACCAGGCCGGTCACCCGCACCAGCGCGGCGGCCAGCTCGGCGTCCTCGGTCCCGGCCAGCTGCAGCCGGCGAAGGTACTCGGGGGTCAGCGGCGAATCGGCGAGCGCCGGGCCGGTCACGCCGGGCAGCGCCAGGTCGGCGCCGACGGCCAGGCGCCACGGCGCCTCCAGGATCTGGGCGACGGACTGGAAATATCGGTACGGATCCGGCTCGCCGCCCCGCGCCAGCTCGTCGGCGAGGGCGGCGGCGTTCATCGCGGCGACCGACATGCCCTGGCCGTACACCGGGTTGAAGCCACAGGTCGCGTCGCCGGCGACGAGCAGGCCGGCCGGGAGCCGGCGGAGGTGGTCATAGCGGTGCCGCACGTACGCCGGGAAGCGGAACGTCACCGGCTCGCCGAGCGGTTTCGCCGCCCGCAGGACCTGGTAGGTGTCCGGGGTGGCCAGCGTCTCCGCGTACGCCGGGAGCTCCTCGTTGGCGACCGGCGGCCGCTCGCCCAGCACCCCGGCCAGGGTGACGAGGACCCGGCCGCCCTCCAGGCGCTGCATCACCGAGCTGCGCCGCAGGCCCGGGAAGCGGGGCGTGACGATGATCAGGTCGTCGCCGAAGAGGTCGTCCGGCACGGTGACCGGGCAGGACGTGTACGCCAGGTCGATCGCGACCCGGTCGGCCGGCGGCGGCGCGTAGCCGAGCCCGGCCAGCCATCGCGGCGCCCGGGACCCGCGGCCGGTGGCGTCGACGACCAGGTCGGCCGGGATGGCGCGGGCGTCGCTGCCGTCCCGGCCGGCCACGGTGGCGCCGGTGACCCGGTCGCCGCCGGCCGAGGCGGTCAGCCCGGTCACGTCGTACCCGTCCAGGATCTTGATCTGGGGAATCGCCCGCACCCGGTCGCGGATCGTGCCCTCGATCAGCGGCCGGCCGGCCGACAGGGCGGTCAGTCCGGTGGCGGTGCGCCGCAGCGGCAGCCCGTTGAGATACCACCGGACGTTGGCCAGGATGTCGCCGGTCAGCCCGCCGGCGGAGGTCACCTCGCCGGTGAAGCCCGGCAGCAGGCGTTCGATGATCCGCAGTCCGCCCGGCAGCATGCCGTGGACGTGGTGCCCGTGCGGCACACCACGGCGTTGCGCCGCCGCGGTGGGCAGGTGGTCTCGCTCGACGATGGTGACGGCGGCGTAGTGGTCGGACAGCACCCGCGCGGCCAGCAGGCCCGCGATGCTCCCGCCGAGCACCAGCGCGTGTCCCCCGGTGTTTTCAACCATCGCCCGAGGTTGACAGCGGCCGAGGATCCCGGCATCGGTCCTGACGGGGATGCGACATGCCAGCCCGGCGCCGCCCCGAGATCGTCAGTCTCGGGGCGGCGCCCGGCGGATCCCCCCGGAGGTCAGGAGCCGGTGACCGTGAACGGCAGCTCCACCCGCGCCGCCGAATCGGCGCCGGACAGGGTGATGCCGGTCCGGCCCGGGGTCGCGGCGCCCGGCACGCTCACCGTCTCGCCGGAGAGCACGCCGTCGGCGTTGGCCCGCAGGGTGGTGGCGCTGAGCCCGTCGCCGAACGTGCCGGTGACGGTCTCGTTCGGCGCGAACCCGGAGCCGTCGACGGTGACGGCCGTGCCACGCGGTCCGGCGGTGACCGACAGCGTCGCCTCCGGCCGGAACGCCGGCGGCGCGGGCCGCTGGGCCGCCTCGGCGGTGGTGGCGACCGCCACCCGCGCCGGGGACCTGGCTACCGTCACCTGGAGGGTGGCGACGCCGCTGGACAGCGTGTCCCACGCGGTCACGTGCACCGGGTAGGTGCCCGGCTGGGCGTACGTGTGGGTGGCGCTGATCGTCCCGGAGGCGTCGACGGCGGCGTCGGCCGGCGGCGTGCCGTCGCCCCACTGGACCCGGGCGTGGTAGCCGGTGGCGACGCCGCCGCCGACCGTGCCCAGTTCGGCCGTGAGCTGCTGCCCGGCGGTGGCGGTCAGGTCCCGGCCCGCCGTCAGCGCCAGCGCGGGCGGCGGCGTGCCGTCGTCGGCGACGGCGAACACGTGGATCCGGCCGGCCGAGCCGGGATCGCCGGACTGGGCCGGCAGGGTGACCGAGACGAGCGTCTTGCCCGCCGGGATCCGGTACGGCGCGGTGGCGAACAGGAACGGCCGCGCCGCGTCCCGGCTGGTGCCGAGCAGCCGGTACGCGGTCCGGGCCACCACGATGTTGTCGTAGGACGGCGTGCCGTCGGGGTTGCCGCCCAGCGTCCAGTCGCTCATCTGGATCGGGATGGCGGCGGTGCTGCCGTCGCTGAAGTTCGCGGTGCCGGTCGTGCTCTGGTTGCCCTGGGTGCCGGCGCCGATGAACGAGATGCTCGTGGCGTCGGCGGGCAGGTGGAGCGCGATCGTGCGGCCGTTGCCCACGGCGTCGTCCGGCTGCCCGGCCGGGGTCGCCGGCAGCGTGAAGCGCAGCGCGGTCCCCGGCACCTGCACCGGCTTGCCCTGGGTCACGCCGCCGGCCGCGAGGGCGGCCCGCGAGTAGGCCCAGTTCTTCGCGTCGCAGTTGGCGGCGAGCACGCCCTCGTCGCCGATGCAGACCGTGTCGAACGCGGCGACCAGGCCGTTCGCCGGCACGTAGGCGACATCGACGCCGACCGTGGCGGAATCCTGGCTGGTCCCGTCGGTCACCGTCACCGACGCTTGATAAAAGCCCGGTTTCGCGTACGTGTGAGCGCCGGTGACGCTGTAGACCGCCCGCGACGACTGGGCTGTCGTGCCGGCGGTGACCGGCGTCCCGTCGCCCCAATCCACAGTGGCCTGATACGCGGTCGCGGTGCCACCGGTGACGGTGGCCAGCGGCACCGACACCGCGGCGCCGGCCCGCGCGGGCACGTCACCGGACGCCGTCACCGCGACCGCTCCGCCGCCCAGCTGGACGTCGCCGCCGGCGAGCAGCTCGATCTCGGCCAGGTTCGCGTTCTCCGCGCCGGCCGTCCTCGTGACTACGAGGCGGAACTGCTGGAAGCGGCCCGGCCGGTCGATCCGGAACGGCCGGGTCTGGTTGCGCCACGGGAACGCCTCGTTCTGACGAGCGTCCACAGTGGTCCACTTGATCCCGTCGCGGGAGCCCTGCAGCTTCCAGTCGGCCGGATCGCCGGGGTTCGCTCCCGAGGTGAGGGTGTAGTACGTCGGCGCCTGCTTGCCGCCCCGGTACGCCCAGGTGACCTGGGGCGTGCCGGAGGCGAACGCGAGCTGCGTGACCGACGAGTCGTCGAACAGCTTGGCGGCGTCCTGTCCGCCGGCCGTGGTGGCGGTGCCGAGCCCGGGGCCGGTGGTGTCCTGCAACGGCTTCGGGACGTCGTGGCCCTTGGTCAGCGACTCCGGCGCGTCGTGCTTGCCGGTGCCCCAGGACGACGGGTTCGGGCCCATCCGGAACTCGATGGTGCCGCCGCGGCCGAGGACCGCGGAGTCGATGGAGACCCCGTGCTGCGTCCGTCCGTTGACGCGCACGCTCTGCACGTACACATTCTTGGTGTTGTTGTTCGTCGCCTTGACGACGATGTCGCCGGACTTGCGGTGCACCGTCATCCGGCTGAACTGCGGCGAGCCGATGGCCCAGTTCGGCGAGCCGTTCTGCAGCGGGTACAGGCCCAGCGAGCTGAGGATGTACCAGGCGGACATCTCGCCGTTGTCCTCGTCGCCGAGGTAGCCCTGGCCGATCTCGCTGCCGGCGTAGAGCCGCCGCAGGATCTCGCGCACGATGGCCTGGGTCCGGGCCGGCGCGCCCGCGTAGTCGTACATGTAAGGGATGTGATGCGAGGGCTGGTTGCTCATGCCGAGCTGGCCCAGGCGCACCGCCCGCGCCTCCAGCATCTCGTGGATGATGCCGTTGTAGCCGCCTCGACGGTCGGCCTTTTCCGGCGTCGCGAAGAACTCGTCGAGCTTCTGGCGCAGCTCCTTCTGGCCGCCGTAGAGGTTGGCCAGGCCCTGGCCGTCGTGCGGCGCGGTGAAGGCGTAGTTCCAGCCGTCGGTCTCGGTGTAGACGCCACCCCAGTCCCGCGGGTCGCCGGCCAGGAAGGCGCCGGCCGCGTTACGACCCTGGAAGAACTCCGTCTCCGGGTCGAACATATTGACGTAGTTGCGGGCTCGGTCGAGGAAGTACCGCGACTCCTCCTTGAGCTGTTCGCGCCGGGCCTTCGGCGTGCGCGGGTCCGTGGCCAGCGCGGCGGCCATGTTGCCGATGCCGTAGTCGTTGATGAAGCCTTCCAGGGCCCAGGACACCGACTCGCCGGTGGAGGTGGGCGTGTAGCCGAGGAACAGCGACGTCTCGATGCCCTTGCGCCCGACGGCGCCGCGGCCGGAGGCCACCGTCGCGTCCTTTACCGCCGCGTCGTAGGCGGCGAGCGGGTCGGGCAGCTTGACCCCGTTCAGGTACGCCTCGGCGAGCGCCACGTCGGCGCTGGTGCCGGTCATCAGGTCGGCGTAGCCGGGCGAGGACCAGCGGGCGATCCAGCCGCCGTCGCGGTACTGCTGCACGAACCCGTCGGCGATCTTGGCGGCGATGTCCGGGTAGAGCAGCGAGTACGCCGGCCACACGGTCCGGTAGGTGTCCCAGAACCCGTTGTTCACGTAGATCTGGCCGTCGACGACCTTCGCCCCGGTGGCGGTCGGAGTGGACGTGCCGGTCGGCGCGGACACCGGGCTGGCGTACTGCCAGCGCGGCGCCTTGGCGGTGCCGGTGTTCTCCGACTGCGAGTTCGGGTAGAGGTTCAGCCGGTACAGGTTCGAGTAAAGGCTGACCAGCTGCGTCTCGGTCGCGCCCTGCACTTCGATCCGGCCCAGCCGGTCTTTCCAGGCCGCGGTGGCGGCGGCGCGCACCTGGTCGAAGGTCTTCCCGGTGACCTCGAGGCTTTCGTTGCGCTTCGCTTGGTCGAGCGAGATGAACGAGGTGGCGAACCGCAGCGTCACCGTCTGGCTTTCTTTTGCGTTCGCCGTCAGGTCGAAGGTCGCGGAGGCTGCTCCCGTGGTGGTCGGCGCGCGGTCGAAGGTGCCGGCGTAGAACATCCGGCTCCGGCCGGCGGACAGGCCGCTGCCGTTGTCGACCCAGCCGGTGACGGTGCTGTCCGTGCCGAAGCTGAACGTGCCGTTCCAGAAGACCAGGCTGCCTGTGGTGCTGCCGGCCGGGTAGGTGAACTGCATGATGCCGCCGTGGTCGGTCGGCGACATCCGCGCGGTCAGCCCGCTCTGCGTCCGGACACTGTAGAAGTCGGGCCGGGCGACCTCGTCGTCGTGGCGGAACGGCAGCGCACGGCTGCTCGGCTGCCCGGTCAGCGAGCCGCCGGCCGCGACCGGCATGACCGACATCTGGTTGCGGTCGCCCATCCACGGGCTGGGCTCGTGCGAGGTCGCCAGGCCCTGCAGCATCGTCAGGTTGGCGGCGTTGTTGGCGCGCTGGTACACGTACTCCCAGGAGTCCGACGTGGCGTCGGTGACCGGCGTCAGGAAGTTGAAGCCGTTCGGCACCGCCGAGATCGGCAGGTTGTTGCCGCGCGAGAAGCCGCCGGAGGCGTTGGTGCCGCGGCGCGTGTCGACGTAGTTGGTGAGCGTCCGGCCGTCGATCGGCGCCGGCGTGCCCACGATCGCGAGGTCGTCGATCCAGCCCTGGAAGCGGGTGGCGGCGGTGGCGCCGGGGTTGTCGTAGGCGAGCAGGATGCGGTCGATCGTCTTGCCGTTGGCGACCGCGCCGAGGTCGGATTGCACCGCGTTCCACTCGTCGGCGAACAGCGCCTTCGCATCGCCCTGGTCGGCCGCGGTGAGCGGGTTGCCGTGCTGGTCGACCGCGGACCGCTCGCTGAGGTAGCTGCCGTCGGTGAAGTGCAGGTCGACGGCCGCGTAGGTGGACGGGTACTGCAGGTTCTCCCCGGTGAGCTCGGGGAAGATCTTGTAGCTCAGCCGCGACTTCGGCCCAACCCGGATGTTGACGTCGAAGAGCTTGTTCGTCGCGTGCGAGCGGCCGTCGGTCCGGGCGCCGCCGGCGTAGCGGAGCGAGGCGACCCCGGTGAAGCCGGCGTTCGGCTTCTGGTTCGCGCCGCGGTTGGGGCCGGCGCCGGCCACGCTGACCATCGGGGTGGCCGGCGGCAGGGCGCCGGAGCCGTCGCTGATGTCCCAGTCGGCGAGCTGCACGATCGAGTCGCCCGAGTTCGCGGTGATGGTCAGCCGATAGTAGGCGTACGCGGTGGTGTTGGCGAAGCTGTAGACGTTGGTCGCGTAGCGGCCGTCGTACGTCTGCCCGGTCCGGCGGTCCAGATCGGTCCACGCCGTGCCGTCGTCCGAGCCCTGCAGGGTGAAATCCGTCGGGTCCCGGCCGGGAGCGTCGTTCGCCGAGGTCAGCGCGTACTTCGCGACGGCCACGGGCGCGGCCAGCCGGTAGGTGACCCAGCCGGTGCGGCTGAACGCCAGCCATTTGGTCGACGAGTCGCCGTCGGTGAGCTTGACGGCGGTCTCGCCGGGCGGGTTCTCGGCGCTCGCGGTCACCGCGCTGACCTGCTTGAGCAGGCTGCCCGGCAGGACCGCCCCGGGCGTACCGGTCAGGTTTGCCTGCAATGGCTTGCCGTCCGCGCCGAGCTCGGCCGTGGTCGCCGTGGGCTGCGGGTCGGTGGTCTCGAACGAGGAGCGGAAGCCGCCGGGCGGGACCGCGGCGCTCGCCGCCGCCGGGACCGCCAGCAGTCCCAGGGTCAGGAGCAGGACGAGGGATTTCATGCACCACTCCAAAGGGGAGCGGGCGCCGGGTGGGCGCCCGGATCAGACATCGTCAGCTTTCACTCCGTCTGACAACGTTGTCAAGAACGATCCCGGTTTGAATTTGATCTAGCCGGATAACCTGGCCGCCGTGCCTTTACGCAAACGCTTCCGGGAACGCCATCCGTTGACGAACCTGAGCTCCCTGCTGATGTGCGGGCTGCTCGCGGGGCTGGTGCTGGCCGCCGCCTCGTTCCCGGCGGCGGCGCTGTCGGGGCTGGCGGCCAAGGCGGGCGCCGAGGGCTTCGCCGAGCTGCCCACCGAGATCAAGCAGCAGACGTCGCCGCAGATGAGCCGGGTGTACGCGGCCGACGGCCGGACCCAGATCGCCGTCATGTACGACGAGTACCGCAGCGACGTGCCACTGAAGGACATCGCCGTCACCATGCAGAACGCGATCGTCGCGGCCGAGGACCACAAGTTCTACGAGCACCACGGCGTCGACTTCAAGGGCCTGGCCCGGGCGTTCGTGAACAACCAGAACGGCGGGGACCAGCAGGGCGCGTCGACCCTGACCATGCAGGTGGTGCGGATGTCGCTGTCGTACTCGGCGACCAGCCCGGCCGAGGTGGTGGCCGCGACCGCCAAGACGACCGAGCGCAAGATCGCCGAGATGAAGTACGCGATGGAGCTCGAGAAGCAGCTCACCAAGCAGCAGATCCTCGAGCGCTACCTGAACATCGCGCCGTTCGGCAACCGGGCCTACGGCGTCTACGCCGCCAGCCAGGTCTACTTCGGCAAGAAGCCCAAGGACCTGGACGTCGCCGAGGCGGCGCTGCTGGCCGGCATGGTCAAGGGCACCTCGCTGTTCGACCCGACCACCAAGGACGGCTATCCGCGGGCCAAGCAGCGCCGCGACTACGTCATCAACGACATGCTCTCGCTCGGCTACGTCACCGCCGGCCAGGCGGCCAAGGCCAAGACCGAGGTGGTGCCGCACACCACCCGGTCGGTGGGGAACGGCTGCACCAGCGTGTCCCGCAACGAGTGGGGCTTCTTCTGCGACTACTTCCAGCGGTGGTGGCTGAGCCAGCCGGCGTTCGGCGCCAACGAGTACGAGCGGGAGCGCCGGCTCCGCAGCGGCGGCTACAAGATCGTCACGACCCTCGACGTCGAGGCGCAGAAGGACGCCCGCAAGCGCATCCTCCAGCAGCGCAAGGACGACTCGGTGAACGCGCTGCTGCTCGCCGCGGTGCAGCCGGGCACCGGCAGGGTGCTGGCGCTCGCCGCCAACCGCAAGTTCAAGCTGCCGACCGCGGCCAAGCCGAACCCGCTCTCCTCCGACCCGGCCAAGCGCAAGGCGGGCGTGCGGGCCACCTACCCGAACACCACGAACCCGATCGTCACCGGCGGCGGGGACATCCGCGGCTACCAGGCCGGGTCGGTGTTCAAGATGTTCACCATGGTCGCGGGCCTGGAGAACGGGTTCGGGCTGGACCACACCATCACCACCACGCCCCGGTACGTCTCGCCGCTCTACCTCGACTCCGGGGCGCCGGCGGCGTGCGGCGGCCACTACTGCCCGTCGAACTCCAGCGACAAGGAGAAGGGGCCGTACAACATGTGGACAGGCTTCGGCGCGTCGGTGAACACGTACTTCGTGCCGCTGCAGGAGAAGATCGGCGCGGAGAAGGTGGTGGACGTGGCCAAGCGCTTCGGCGTGCAGTTCCGCGAGTCCCGCGACAACGAGCTGGCCACGAAGTACGCCCACGACTGGGGCTCGTTCACGCTCGGCGTCTCGGCGTCGACGCCGCTGGACATCGCCAACGCGTACGCCACGCTGGCCGCGGACGGAAAATACTGCCGGCCGACGCCGATCCAGCAGATCACCACGCACACCGGCGAGAAGCTGACGACCGGTCAGCCCAGCTGCAAGCGGGCGACCACGCCGGAGGTGGCCCGCAAGGCGCTCGACGCGGCCCGCTGCCCCGTCGGCGACCAGGCCCAGCTCGGCAGCTGCGCGGGCACCGGCACGGCCAAGGGAGCGCGCGGGGCGGTCGGACACCCGATCTTCGGCAAGACCGGCACCACCGACGCCGAGAAGACCGCGTCGCTGGTGGTCGGCACGACGTCGATCGTGGTGGCGGGCTACATGGTCAACCCCGACTGGCAGGCCCACAAGGACCAGATGAAGCACGACGTCATCAACCCGGCGGTGTGGAACACGGTCGCCGACTACATGGACGGCAAGCCATCCGAGCAGTTCAAGACGCCGTAGCCCGGCTTTCCCCGCCGGCGGCTTTCCCCGCCGGCGGCTTTCCCCGGCCGGCGGCTTTCCCCGGCCGGCCTTCCCCGCGGCCGGCTCTCCCTGCGGCCGGCTCTCCCTGCGGCCGGCTCTCCCTGCGGCCGGCTCTCCCCGTGGCGGCCCTCCCCGTCGCCGGCGGCCTTCCCCGGGCGGCCGGCAGTCCTCCCCGCGGCCGGCGGCCGTCCCTAGCCGGCGGAGGCCGACTCGGCCTGCCAGATCGCTATCTGGACGCCCACGACGCAGATCTGCACCGGCAGCGGCATGCCGGGCAGATCCGCCTCGATCGCGCCCGTCCAGCCGGAGGTGCGGCGCAGCGAGCCCACCTTCGTCCCGCCGGCCAGCAGCTCCTGCCGGTTGCCCCAGAACGAGGCGCGCCGGAACTCGTAGGTCCGCCCGCCCGACCGCACGGTCCAGCGCTTGCGGCCGGCCTTCTCGATCAGCGCGACCTCGTTGCCCATCTCGTCGAGCATCCGATACTTGGTGCCCCAGCCGTTGGCCCGCACCTGGAAGCGACGGCCGTCAACCTCGAAGTCCCCGCCGGTACGCCACCACGACGGATCCCACACGGCAACCGGCCGCCCGTCCTCGGACATCCGGTAGCGGCCACGCCACATGCTCACCCGCTCGGCGGTCAACATAGCCCGAGGTTAACCACGGCCCGCTACGGCCTGGCCCGCGCCCGGCTGCCCGGCCGCCCCTCTCTCTGCCCGGCCCGGCCGCCCCTCTCTGCCCGGCCGCCCCTCTCTGCCCGGCCGCCCTCTCTGTCCGGCCGCCCTCTCTGTCCGGCCGGGTCGCGGGCGTGCGGCGGGTCGCGGTGGGTGCGGCGGGTTACGGACCAGGGGGTGGACCGGCGTGGATCCATGGCCCGGGCGCCTGCCCGGTCGCGGTGATTCTGGCCGGTCGCGCTTCGCGGGTGGCCCGTCCGCAGGCGGCTGGAAAGAAATGTTATCCCTTTTGCCGCGGCCGAAGATTGGCATGATCGACAGAGGGCCGGGGCTTACCGCCGCATTCCTCGGGGTGAAATAATTCTGCTATGCGACAGCTGCAGTTGTTCACCACGAGCCAACTGGCAAAAATGCGTGATCGCAGCGCGTCGCGCAATTATTCGCCCGAGGCGGAAGAATTCCGCCGCGAACACGCCCGGCATCGAAATTGGGGCCTCGCCCAGCGGCACGGTCAGAAGTTGCTGCGCATTCGCCGTGAGGCCCGCGAGCGTGCGGCCGCCCAGCAACCGCCGGCCGAAGTCAAGACCGCGCGGCCGCTCGAACCGCACGTGGCCCGTCCGGCACCCGAGTCCCCACCAGCGCCGCAGACCCCACCAGCGCCGCAGACCCCACCAGCGCCCCAGACCCCACCAGCGCCCCAGACCCAGCGCACGTCCCAGAGCCAGCCCGGGCCGCAGACCCGGCCCACGCCGCAGACCCAGCGCACGTCCCAGAGCCAGCCCGGGCCGCAGACCCGGCCCACGCCGCAGACCCGGCCCACGCCGCAGACCCAGCACACGCCGCAGACGCGGCCCACGCCCCGAACCCGGCGTGCGCCCGAGGCGCGGCGCTCCGGGGTCGCGAGTTTCGAGGCGGTGCAGTGCGCGACTCCGGGTTCACGGCCGCATTCCGCCTCGCGTGACTTTCGCGGCAGGTGCGTTTTCGCGCTGGGCAGGCGGGGGCCGGGCCGGAACTGTTCCGGCGGCGCTGTGACGTCGGATTCTTGTGCCCATACTATCGGCCCGCCGGATGCACTTCCACTCATCATTTCCATCCGCGGCAAGAATCGCGAGGCTGGTGAAAGGTCGCAGCGCGGGCCACCTGCAAAGCGGATGATTGCTACTTCAGTCGGGTGTAGACGCTCCGACGGGCTTTCCGGCTGCCTCGGCGGCACGCCGCTGGGTACGCCCGCTCGACACCCCGCGCCCGCTCGACAGCCCGCGGTGGCACCCGGCGATGCGGGGTCTGCGGCGGGGCGGGAAACGGCACCTGCCCGAACCGTTGATGTCGATCAATAGGTTTGCCAGTCTGACCCGGTGAAGACGAACCTCAGACGTACCCTTGCCGGGGCCGCGGCGTTGGCTGTCGGCATCGCGCCGGCGGCTGTCGGCGGCGGGCCGGTGGCGGCGGCACCACACACCACGCGGACGGCGGACACCAGCGCCGCTCCGGGGAACTACGACGCGCGGCGGGATCCCGCGGTCGTCGGGAAGTTCACCACCAAACTGGCCAAGCCCCCGGCGGTGGCCGGCGACATGCGGGCCGAGCTGGGCGATCAGGGGATTGTCGACCTCGATCGGCTGACCGGCACGCCGCGGCAGGTGGCGCGGCTGGACGGCTTTCTCACCGGGCCGTCGCGGAAGCCGGCCGTACGCGTCGCCCTCGACTATCTCAAGTCGCACGCCGCGCTGTTCGGCGTGGATCCGGCCACGCTGAAGCTGCGCCGCGACTACGTGGACATCGAGGGCACCCACCACCTGAGCTTCCTGCAGCAGGTCGGGGACGTGCCGGTGTTCGGCAACGGCATCCGGGCCGACGTGGCCCGCAACGGCGCGCTCATCCAGATGACCGGCGCACCCGTACGCCAGATGCCCGACTCGCTGGGCGGCGCGCGGCTGACCGCGGCACAGGCGCTGGACACCGCTCGTCGCGATGCCCGGGAGACCCGGTCCACCCCCTCCGACAAGGCCCACCTGGTCGCCTTCCCGACCGTGGCCGGCCTGCGCCTGGGCTATCAGACCCTCACCATGCAGTCCGGCTACCTGCACGTCATCGACGCCGAGACCGGCCGCGTCCTCTACCGGCAGAACCTCACCGCCAACGACGCCGGGCCGGACGCGCTGGTGTGGGACAACTACCCCGGCGCCCCGGCCGGCGGCAAGCAGCGCCGGGTGTCGCTGAGCCGGTGGCTGTCGCCGCACGCGACCACGCTGACCGGCAACTCGGCGCACGTCTTCTCCGACCTCAACGACAACGACGTCGCCGACGCGGGCGAGGAGGTCGGGCCCAGCTCGCCCGGCCACTTCCGGTATCCGATCAAGGAGTTCACCGGCGAGCTGTGCTCGGCCCAGTTCCGGTGCACGTGGGACCCGTTCGTCGCGTACTCGTGGAATGCCAACCGCGAGATGGACGCCACCCAGTTGCTGTACTTCAACTCGGTTTTCCACGACCACCTGCTGGCCGCGCCGATCGGCTTCACCCGCGCCGCCGGCAACTTCGAGACCCGCGACGGCGACCCGGTGCAGGTCAACGACCTGGACGGGGCGAACACCGACAACGGCTTCCCGGACGACAACCACGTCGACAACGCCAACATGTCGACCCCGCCCGACGGAACGTCGCCGACGATGCAGATGTATCTGCAGCCGGCGGCGAACACGCCGGCGTCGGAGGACCCGTACGTGCCGTCCGACACGGGCAACGAGGCGTCGTCGGTCTACCACGAGTACACCCACGGGCTGTCCAACCGGCTCGTCGTCGACGCCGCCGGGGTGTCCACGCTCAACGGCCCGCAGTCGGGCGCGATGGGCGAGGCGTGGGGCGACTGGTACGCCTACGACTACCTGCAGAAGGAGGGGCTGGAGCGGGACACCCGCGCGCCGGGCGAGCTGGTGGTCTTCGAGTACTCCACGGCCGGCGCCAACACGATCCGCACCGAGCCACTGGACTGCACGGTCGGCGCCCCCGCGACGGTCTGCCCCGGCACCCCGACCGCGGGTCCGGGCGGCTACACGTACGGGGACTTCGGCCACATCTCGCGGCGCGGACCCGAGGTGCACGCCGACGGCGAGATCTGGGCGCAGACGCTGTGGGACCTGCGCACCAAGCTCGGCTACCGGCTCACCGAGTCGCTCGTGACCCGGGCGATGGAGCTCTCCCCCGCCGACCCGTCGTACCTGGACATGCGCAACTCGATCCTGATGTCCGACCTGGTGGTGGACCGCGGCCGGCACCAGCGCGACATCTGGAAGGTCTTCGCGAACCGCGGCATGGGCTTCTTCGCCGCCGCCGTGGACGGCTCGGACACCGCGCCGGTCGAGGACTTCTCGATGCCGCCGTCGCCGCACTCGGCCCGGAGCTCGATCTCCGGCACCGTCACCGATCAGGGCAGCGGCGGCCCGGCGGCCGGGGTCTCGGTCACCTTCGGCGGGCACAGCTCGGGCTTCGCCGGGGCCTACGCCGCGGTCACCGACGCCGACGGGCACTACCGCATCAACAACGTCTTCGTCGGCACGTACCCGAAGGTGGCGGCCGGCGGCGCCGGATTCGAGAGCCAGGTCAAGACGGTCACGGTGACCAGGCGGCCGGCCGTGGTCGACTGGACCGTCCGCCGCGACTGGGCGGCGTCCCAGGGCGGCGCCACGGTGGCCGATTTCAACGGTGACGACTACAGCGGCTTCGGCTGCGGCCCCGGGCAGGCGATCGACATGTCGCAGGGCAGCGGCTGGAGCAGCGATGCGGTCATCACCGAGGGGACCGCGATCGAGCCGCGGTTCGTCACCGTTCAGCTGCCGTCGGCGGTCGACGTGACGTCGATCGAGGTCAACCCGACCGGCAACTGCGGCGACGACCCGAGCTCGTCGACCGGCGACTACCGGGTGGAGACGTCCGCCGACGGCGCCGCCTGGACGGTGGCGGCGACCGGGCACTTCGGCCCGGCCGACCGCGACCGGATGAACGCGGTGCCCCTCGCGGGCGGCACCGAGGGCGTGCGGTACGTGCGCTACACGATGCTCGGCACGCAGGTCGCCGACGAGGGCGGCACCTGCCCGAGCCAGGCCACCGGGTGCTCGTACGTCGACACCGTCGAGGTGGGCGTGTACGGCGCCGCGGCCGGCTGAACCCGGACGGCCCCGATCGACGGCCCCGTGGTCCGCACCATGGCCACGGGGCCGGTCGGCCGGGGTGCGACCGGGACGTATGATCGGCCCACCCGGAACGCGGAGGAGATTCACGATGGCCGAGGTGGACCTGCACACCGATCGCCCGCACCCGGCCCGGGTGTACGACTACCTGCTCGGCGGCAAGGACAACTTCGCCGCCGACCGCGAGGCGGCCCAGCAGGGCCTGCGGGCCAACCCGGACAGCCGGATCCCGCCCCGGGAGAACCGGCTGTTCCTGCGCCGGGCCGTCCGGTTCCTGGCCGAGCAGGGCATCGACCAGTTCCTCGACATCGGCACCGGCATCCCGAGCCCGCCGAACGTGCACCACGTCGCCCAGGAGATCAACCCCGCCGCCCGGATCGTGTACGTGGACAACGACCCGATCGTGCTGGTCCACGCCCGCGCCCTGCTGACCAGCGATCCCCGCGGCCGCACCGACTACATCGACGCCGACCTGCGCGACGTCGACTCGATCCTCGGCTCGCCGGTGCTGCGCGACACCCTCGATCTCAACCGCCCGGTCGGGCTGCTGCTGATCGCCATCCTGCACTTCATCGGCGACGACGACGATCCGGGGGCGATCGTCGAGCGGCTCCTCGCGGGGCTGCCGTCCGGCAGCTACCTGGCGCTGTCGCACCTGACCGGGGACTTCCGGCCGGAGGCGTGGGAGAAGATCGCCGAGGTCTACCGCAAGCAGGGCGTCACCATGCAGGTCCGCTCCCGGCCCGAGGTCGAGCGGTTCTTCGCCGGCCTCGACGTGGTCGACCCCGGGTTGCAGGTGCTGCCGGCCTGGCGGCCCGATCTCGGCGAGCCCACCGTTCCCCCGCCGTCGGACGCGCAGGTGTCGGTCTACGGGGCGGTGGCCCGCAAGCCCTGAGGTCTAACTATTAAGAGTGTTGACAGTTTGTTGCGCATCCATCAAGCTCGATGAAACGAGGTCGAGCTGAAGGAGATGCGATGCGGCATTCACACCGCTGGGTGGCGCTGGCAGTGGGCGCCCTGACCATCGCGGCGGGCTTCGTGACGTCGCCGGCCGTCCTCGCCGCGCCCTCCGGCGCGACGGTCATGGTGGCCTGTTCGGCCCCGGCCTGGGCCGAGGGCACCAGCTACGCCGCCGGGGCGCAGGTCACCTACAACGGGCGGCTCTACCGGGCCCGGGTGGCGCACACCCCGCCGGTCGGCGCGGGGTGGAATCCGGTCGCGGCGGCCTCGCTCTGGGAGGACCTCGGCGCCTGCGACGGGCCCACCACCCCGCCCACCACTGCCCCGACCACGCCGCCCACGTCCCCGCCGCCGGCCACCGGCGGGCTCGCGCACGCGCCCTACGTCGACATGGGCGCCTGGCCGACGCCGAGCCTGCCCACCATGGTGAGCAGCGGCAACCTCCGGAACGTCACGCTGGCGTTCATCACCGCGTCCGCCTGCAAGGCGATGTGGTTCAACGCGTACGACCCGCGGCAGGGCTGGGCCCGCGACCAGATCGACGCGGTGCGCGCCCGCGGCGGCGACGTGAAGATCTCGTTCGGCGGGGCGACGGGCATCGAGCTGGCGCAGGCGTGCACCAGCGTGGCCGCTCTCCAGGCCGAATACCAGGCCGTGGTGAGCGCGTACCACCTGAAGTTCATCGACCTCGACATCGAGGGCAGCGCGACTGCCGATCCCGCCTCGGTCGCGCGGCGCTCGCAGGCCCTCGCCGGACTGCAGCGGGCCAACCCGGGGCTGCGGGTCTCGTTCACGCTGCCGGTGCTGCCCGAGGGCCTGACCGCCGACGGGCTCGGCGTGGTCCGCTCGGCCCGCGACGCCGGCGTCACCGTCGACCTGGTCAACGTCATGGCCATGGACTACTACCGCGCCGGCGACTACGGCAACTTCGCCGTGGACGCCGCGAACTCGACGTTCGCCCAGCTCAAATCGCTGTACCCGGGCCGTGCGGATGCTCAGGTCTGGAAAATGGTCGGGGTCACGCCGATGCTCGGCCAGAACGACGACGGCCGCGTCTACGACCAGGCGGACGCCCGGCAGCTGGTCGCCTTCGCGCAGGGTAAGCACCTCGGCATGCTCAGCTTCTGGGAGCTCGGCCGGGACAAGAACGCCTGCACCGGCGCGCTCTACATGTGCACCAACATCCCCCAGCAGCCGTACGAGTTCAGCCGGATCTTCGCCGGCTACACCGGCTGACCCTAGACGAGTGATGACTGGGTTGAGCTGGGTCAGTGGTCGTAGGCGATCAGGCTGCGGGTGACCGGTTGGCCGGTTTTGTGGTTGTGCCAGATCGCGGCGGTCATGGCGAGTAGGCGTTGGGCGA
>NZ_JBHTBJ010000057.1:0-36911 GCF_042664765.1 Paractinoplanes rhizophilus
AACAGTAAGTGACCCTTCGGGTCGAGGCCCCGGCACCAGACTGCTTAACGGGTTCACAAGATCGCAAGAGAGCTGTCGGCGTCAACGAGCAACCCACCCACTCCAACGATCCAGCGACCGACCCCGATTTTCACGCCAGCGTGGCGTCACCCGAAGGGAGTAGGAGGACTGCTTACCGGCGGGAAGCGCCCCCTTGTTCCGCTTATAGAGGTAAGCAGTCCTCACCTACCGTGCGGCGCTACTTACGAAGCGTGTGCTTCCCCACGGTGAGCAGAGCAAAGGGGCATGTGCTTCCCGGCGGTGAGCAGAGCAAACTCGTCCGCGCCCCTTCGGGGCTGCCGTGGGGCTGTGTAAATGGGGTAGCGCGTCTGTCACCCGATGGTGGTGGCAGCGCAGGTAGCAGAGCAATGGCAGCGAGGCGGTCCTTCACCGCGGTGATCAGGTCGGTCGCGGTGCGGGCGGCGAGGCTCGGTGGATGCGCGGCCGGAGTTGGGCGGCGATCACGGCGCGCGGGTCGGGTGGAGGTAGCACCACCGGCACGGGGGTGCTACCACGATCGACCGCTCGGCCGGCCGCTCCAAGAATGGGTGCACAACACACTTCCTGGGAGTGGTCATGCACCGGACTGCAAGGCTTCCCTGCGGCCGGATCGCGGCGGACGAGCCGATCCGCGGCTGGCTGATCGTCTATCTGGTGGCGCTGGGCGTGCTGGCCGCCCACGGCCTGGGGCTGACCATCGCGTCGCTCATCGTCGCCGCCGACCCGTCGGTGGCCGGCCTCACCTCGTTCGTGCCGGCCCCCGCGCTGGCCTTCTACGTCGTTTCGAACGCGCTGCTGATCCTCTACACCGCTCTCGTGTTCGTGCTCATCTTCCGGCGCAAACGGTCCGCCATCGCCCACAGCGTCGCCGTCAACGCCCTGTCGGTCGCCTTCCTGCTGGCCTGGCACGCGCTCCACATGAAGTCGGCGGTGGGCGTCGCGATCGACACGATTCCCAACGTCGTGCTGGTCGCCTACATCCTGGCTTCCGGGCGGGTGAGGCGAACTCTCCGGCGTTAGCCGGCTGCCGGCTCGGCCGCGGCGGACGGGCCGGTGTTCACCCGGGAGCGGACGACCTCGACCACGTGGGCGACCGCCTCGTCGAGCGGGACGCCGTTGCGCTGCGAGCCGTCGCGGTAGCGGAACGAGACCGTGCCCGCGGCCACGTCGTCGTCGCCGGCGATGGCCATGAACGGGATCTTCTGCTGCTGGGCCGTACGGATCTTCTTTTGCATGCGGTCGTCGCCGTGGTCGACCTCGGCGCGGATCCCGGCGGCGCGCAGCTTGGCGACAAACTCCGACAGGTACGAAGCGTGATCGTCGCGGATCGGGATCCCGACCACCTGCACGGGCGCGAGCCACGCCGGGAACGCGCCCGCGTAGTGCTCGACCAGCACGCCGAAGAACCGCTCGATCGAGCCGAACTTCGCCGAGTGGATCATCACCGGCTCCTGGCGGGTGCCGTCGGCGGCCTGGTACTCGAGTCCGAAGCGGGCCGGCTGGTTGAAGTCGTACTGGATGGTCGACATCTGCCAGGTGCGGCCGATCGCGTCCTTGGCCTGCACGCTGATCTTGGGGCCGTAGAAGGCCGCGCCGCCCGGGTCGAGCACGAGGTCGAGGCCGGAGTCGGTGGCCACGTCCTCGAGGACCTTGGTGGCGGCGGCCCACTGCTCGTCCGTACCGATGAACTTGTCGCTCTTGGGGTCTCGGGTCGACAACTCGAGGTAATAGTCGTCGAGTCCGAAGTCGTCCAGCAGCGAGCGGACGAAATTCAGCAGGTGCTTGATCTCATCGGGCGCCTGCTCGGCGGTCACGTAGGAGTGTGAGTCGTCCTGGGTCAGGCCGCGCACCCGGGTGAGGCCGTGCACCACGCCGGACTTCTCGTAGCGGTAGACCGAGCCGAACTCGAAGAACCGCAGCGGCAGCTCACGGTAGGACCGCCCGCGCGCCTTGTAGATCAGGTTGTGCATCGGGCAGTTCATGGCCTTCAGGTAGTAGTTCGCCCCCTCCAGCTCCATCGGGGGGAACATCGTGTCCTTGTAGTACGGCAGGTGCCCGGAGGTGTGGAACAGCCCCTCCTTGGTGATGTGCGGCGAGCCGACGTACTGGAAGCCCTCCTCGATGTGGCGGGCGCGGACGTAGTCCTCCATCTCGCGCTTGATCACGCCACCCTTCGGGTGGAAGACGACCAGGCCCGACCCGATTTCATCGGGGAACGAGAAGAGGTCGAGCTCGGTGCCGAGCTTGCGGTGGTCGCGGCGTTCCGCTTCGGCAAGACGATTGAGGTACGCCTTGAGCTCGTCCCGCGACGGCCACGCCGTCCCGTAGATGCGCTGGAGCTGCGGGTTCTTCTCGCTACCGCGCCAGTACGCCGCCGCCGACCGCATCAGCTTGAACGCCGGGATCAGCCGGGTGGTGGGCAGGTGCGGGCCGCGGCACAGGTCGCCCCAGACGCGCTTGCCGTCCTTGTCGACGTTGTCGTAGTGGGTCAGCTCGCCGTGGCCGACCTCCATCACCTCGTTGGCATCCACGTCGCCCTTGAGGTCGACCAGCTCCAGTTTGTAAGGCTCCGACGCCAGCTCGACCTTGGCCTCGTCGAGCGACTTGTATTCCCGCCGCCGGAAGCTCTGGCCGGCCTTGACGATCTCCTGCATCCGCTTCTCGAGCTTCGACAGGTCTTCCGGCTGGAACGGCTTGGGCACGTCGAAGTCGTAGTAGAAGCCGTCCTGGATCGGCGGGCCGATGCCCAGCTTGGCCTCGGGGAAGATGTCCTGCACCGCCTGGGCCAGCACGTGCGCGGTCGAGTGGCGCAGCACGTTCAGCCCGTCGGGCTCGTCGATCGCGACCGGGGTCACGTCGGTGTCGAGCTCGGGCTGCCAGTCCAGGTCACGCAGCCGGCCGGCCGCGTCGCGGACCACCACGACCGCCTTGGGGCCGCTGGTGGGCAGGCCGGCCTTGGCCACCGCGTCGGCGGCCGCAGTCCCGGCCGGGACGACTAGAGGGTCGGCGGACACGGTGCACTCCTAGGGCGCTGAAGGATTCGGACCGTTCCCGATGCTATCCGGCGCTACTTCCGCAACTTCACCGGCGGCACATAGTTGTCCCACTTCGGGTCGCCCTCGGCCAGCACCGCCGGCGGGTAGCTCATCAGCCGGCTGCCCGGCTCGGCGGCCAGCCGCCGCTCGATCGCGGCGATGTCGGCCAGCCCCCGCTCGGTGTCCATGGTCGCCCGGCTCGCGGCGCCGTCGTGCTGCTCCTCGAGGCGCTGCTGCCGGGCCAGCAGGGCCGCCCTGTTGCGCGCGAGCAGCAGCCGGTTGGCCCGGTCGCGGGCGTCGCTGGGCAGGCCGACCGCCGGCCCGACCAGCTCGGGGTGCTGCTCGATCAGCTGCTCCCGGTTGAGCGGATGGATCTCGTGCCAGGCCTGCGCGCGCAGCGCCGGCCCGATGTCCACCAGCAGGAAGTCGGGGGTCACCTCGGGCAGCTCGCCCGCGGGGCGCTCCTCCTCGCGAATCCGGTTGCGGTCGAGCGTCTCGCGCGCCAGCCGGTCGGCGTCGTTGGTCTTGGCCAGGATCTCCTCGATCTGCGCCAGGTACGAGTCGACGCTCGCCCGGGTCCCGGTCAGCGGCGCCGTGATGCGCCCCGAGGCCAGGTCGACCGCCATGCCGTCGGCCCGCGCCTCGGCCACCACGCTGTGCAGCATCTGCTGGTAGTGCTCGACGTCGTACGCGAACCGGCGCAGCGTCTCGGCGATCTTGCCGCAGTAGCGGTGCGCGTTGCCGATCTGCAGCTGCAGCCGCCGGTTGCGCTCCTGGGCGGCCTGCGCGCCGTCGCCCACCCAGAAGTCGGGCAGCTCCCGGGTGCCCTGCACGAGATCTTCCACCGTGTCGTCGATGTCCTCGACCAGCCGGTCCCAGCGCGCGGCCGCCGCCCGCAACCGGCCCGGGTCGGCGCCGAGCAGGCCCGGCAGCGAGATGCCGGCCATCAGAACCCCGTCCCGGTCGACCTGATCCGCCCGTACGCGTCCAGGTCTGATCTTTTGTAGTCGGCGGCCGTCCGGTGCAGCTCCTCCGCGAACTCGCGCACGTCCGCGGCGAGACGCTCGAGATTGCCGTGCCAGTTGCGGGTGACGTCGGGCAGGCCCCACTCGCAGGTGCGCGACCCCTCGATCGCGCCGTCGGCCTGGTGCGTCGCCGCCTCCAGCCCGGCGCCGAGCCGATCGAGCCGGCCGGCCACCTCCCGCACCGCGTCCCCCATCGCCGTCAGCCGCGGCACGTCGACGCCGGTGAACTCGCCCATCGGACCCTCCCATCGATACCCATCGTGACGGTACCGCTACTCGCCAAGCGAGCTCCCCGGGTCATCCTGACGGCCGTCCCACGACCAGCGCGGAATGGTGAGATCGGCCGGGACGTCGGCGGCCGAATCGTGGTACCGCGACATCGTCGTGGTGGTGGCCCAGGCGAAGTAGTCGTGCAGGACCCGGCGCAGCGGCTCCTCGGTCAGGCCGCAGTCGATCAGCGCCTGGTCGAAGCAGGCGATCGCCCGCCGGTCCATCTCGTCGTGCGGGCCGTTGCCGCTGTGCATGCGGACCACCGTCGTCTCGGAGCCGTAGCCGGACGAGTAGGCCGGCGGGCCGCCCAGGGCCTCGGCCCAGTAGGCGGCCAGCCGCTCGGTGTGGTCGGGGCGGTAGCCGCGGCTGAAGGCATGGCTCACCACCTCGTCGGCGAGCACGCGCTCGTGCCAGGCGGCGGCCAGGCGGGTCAGGCCCTCGGCGCCGCCCGCGGCCTCGTAGACGGTAGGCATGGGCTCCAGGATGGCGCACCGGCGAGCCACCGGCCAGAGCTGGTAGAAATGGCCACCACCGGAGTGGACATCTGATCGACGGAGGGATTCCCGCGTGTTCAAGGTAAGAGTCTCGCGCGCCGCGGCGGTGTGCGGCTTGGCGATGGCCGTGTTCGCAGGCTGGCCGGCCGCCGCGGCCCAAGCTGCTTACTACAACACGTACACCGATATCGCCGCCACGCCGGACACAAGCTGTTGCACCGGGGTGCAGGGCTTCGCGGCCGGCAGCACCTATCTCTACTCGATCAAGAACCACACCGGCCACGACGACATCGCCGCCATCTACCGGGTCAACAAGACCACCGGGGAGCGGGTGGTGATGCGCAACGGCACCGACAACACCTCGACCACCACCTGGCTCGGGCACGGCAACGACATGACGATCGTCGACATCGACGGGCAGCACCACCTGTTCGTGGTCACGATGGCGGACGGCGACAGCGACGCCCAGCTCGTGCGGCTCCGCTACGACGGCGCCACCTACTACTACGCCGGGTCGTACCAGCTGCGGCTCAACGGGGCGGTGCTGGCCCCGTCCGGGGTCGACCGGGTCGCGGTCTCCAGCACGGCGATCACGTTCATGTTCAAGAGCGGCCGGACGGTCTACAACGGCAGCCTCCCGCTGCGCGCCTCCTCCGGGACCGTCGACCTGACCAAGGCGTTCACGCTGCAGGTCGACGGCGCCCTGGTCAACGGCGCCCCGGTGTCCGACCTGGGCACCTTCGAGAACCAGGGCTTCTTCTACGACGAGAGCAAGAAGGTGCTCTACAACCCGCTGACCAAGGACAAGCGCAGCATCGTGCTCGTCTACCGGAACGTGACGCCGGCGACGACGGGAACGGCGCCCGCGGCCACCGACCTCTCCTTCCGCATCACGTCCTCGGCGTACTCGTTCTTCGAGATCGAGGGCGTCGGACTCAGCGGCGGCAAGCTGTACTTCAACACCAACCGGTCCAACTCCGGCGGGGCCCACGACGGCGTCCACGTCTTCAACGACTACGTCGTCGGGTAGGGGTCCGGGAGATCATGTCGTTGCGGGATCACCTTGTCACGCGGGTGCTCGGGCTGCCCGGCCCGGCGCGGAGCTTCTGGATCGAGCGGGGCCTGCGCATCCCGATGCGCGACGGGGTGACGCTGGCGGCTGATCACTACGTCCCGGCCGGCGAGCCGGCCGGGACGCTGCTGGTGCGCGGGCCGTACGGTCGCCGGTTTCCGTTCAATCATCTGTACGCCCGCCCGTACGCGGCCCGGGGCTATCACGTGCTGTTCGTGTCCAGCCGGGGCACGGCGGCCTCGGGCGGCGACTTCGACCCGATGCGCACCGAGGGCGACGACGGCCGGGACGTGGTGGCGTGGCTGGTGGCGCGGCCCTGGTTCACCGGGACGTTCGCGACGATCGGGCCGTCGTACCTGGGCTACACGCAGTGGACGCTGCTCGCGGACCCGCCGCCGGAGCTGGCCGCGGCCGTGGTGACCGTGGGACCGCACGACTTCGCCCGGCATTCCTGGGGAACGGGCGCGCTCAACCTCGACCTGGTCGGGTGGAGCGACATGGTCTCCCGGTTGCCGCGCTCGGACAGGCCGTCGCCGACGGCGGCGATCCGGCAGACGATCGGCGGGGCGGCGCGGAAGCGGGCGCTGCGGCCGGTCTTCACCGACCTGCCGCTCGCCGACGCCGGCGAGCGGCACTACGCGGGGCGGGCGGGGTGGTTCCGCGACCGGGTCACCCGGGCCGACCTCGACGATCCCTACTGGGCGCCGATGCGATATCCGCAAGCGCTGGACCGGGCCCGGATCCCGATCCTGCTGCACAGCGGGTGGCAGGACCTCTTCCTCGGGCAGACCGTCGAGCAGTTCGCCCGGCTGTCGGCCCGCGGCGCCGACGTCGGGCTGACCATCGGGCCGTGGACGCACTCCGAGGTGATCGGGAGGGGCGCGTCGATCCTGATCCCGGAGGCGCTGGACTGGCTGGGGGCCAAGCTGCGCGGCGAGCCGTTGCGCCGTGCTTCCCGCGTACGCGTCAAAGTGACCGGAAGCCGCGAGTGGCGCGAGATGGACGCCTGGCCGCCACCCACCACCTCGCTCGCCATGCATCTGCTGCCGGGCGGCGGCCTCGGCGAGACGGCCGCTCCCGGGTCGGCGAGCTTCACGTTCGATCCGGCGTCGCCCACGCCGGCGGTGGGCGGCCCGCTGCTGGACGGGGGCGGATACGTGGACGACAGCGCGCTGGCGGCCCGGGCGGACGTGCTGGCGTTCACCGGGTCGCCCCTTCCGGCGCCGCTGGAACTGCTCGGGTCGCCCGTGATCGAGCTGGCGCATCGGTCGGACAATCCGCATTTCGACGTGTTCGTGCGGGTCAGCGAGGTCTCCGCGCGCGGGTCGCGCAACGTCACCGAGGGATATCGGCGCTTCGCTCACCGCGATGAGGGTGTGCCGCTGCGGTTGGAGCTGTTGCCGGCGGCACATCGGTTCGCGGCCGGGTCGCGGATTCGGGTGCTGGTCGCGGGCGGGTGCTATCCGCAGTTCAGCCGGAACCTCGGCACGGCGGAGAACCCCGGCACGGGCACGAAGCTGGCGCCCGCGCGGCACACGATCGAGCTGGGCGAGTCGCGGGTGGTGCTGCCGGTCGGGTGACCGGTGCGTCCGCGCCGCCGGTCGCCGGGCCGTCCGGCGGGCGCGGCGGTGCGGGCCGAGTCGGCGGGACCGGCCGTTCCGCCTACGCGTGGGCCACCGGATAGGTGTTCTGGAAGGCCAGGCGGTCGTCGGCGCCGGCGGCCAGCCGGTCGAGGCACTCGTCGAGGGCCAGGAACGCCTCCCACGGCTCGATCGCCCCGGCGGCGGCCAGCCGGATGACGACCAGCTGTTCCAGATCGGGGACGCGCTTGGCCTTCCAGATCTTGTCGGCCAGACTGACCAGCAGGTCCTCCGGCTCGATGCCGAGGTCGTGCCACGAGGCGTGGGTGGCGGCGAAGCGGGCCAGCTCGGGCGGGACGCCGAAGGAGAGCAGCAGGTCGCGGCCGGCCGGCTCGTGCTGGGAGCCGGGGGCGGACAGCTCGGCGAGGTGCAGCGTCTTGCCGATGTCGTGGGTGGCGGCCCCGAAGAGGACGGCGTTGCGATCGAACGGGACCGCCGGATAGTGCGCGGCCAGCCAGTCGGTCAGGTCGACCGCGACGTCGTGGACGGCGCGCAGGTGTGCGGCCAGGCGCGGCGGCGCGTCCAGGCCGCGCAGCAGGTCGGCGGCCGGGGACGGGAGCGGGCGCACGGCCGGATCGGTGAGGGCCCGTTCGAGGAGCACGCGTCATGGTACCGGCGCGCGACCGGGCCATTGCCGGCCGTGCCGGGCGAATCCTAGGCCGAGCGCAGGAGCTGGGCGGCGAGCTCGCGCCCCGGCTCGGTCCACGGCGAGGGGCGCATCGTCGCGGGGTCGAGGCGGATGTTCACGCGCCTGCCCTCGGCGTACACGATCTGGTTGTCGGCCGACGTGAAGCGGAAGCGATAGTCGGCGCTGGTGGTGCCGAGGTGCTCCAACCAGAAATGCACGGCGATGTCGCCGGTGCCGCGCACCGGCGCGTGGAAGGTGATCGCGTATTCGCGGACGACGCTGAACGCGTCGGGGGTGGTCGGCCGGCCGTCGGCGAACGACACGCCGCGCTCGGCCCACCAATTGATCATCGCTCGCTCGAGCATCACGGCGTAGCGGGAGTTGTGCAGCACCCCGAGCGCGTCGAGGTCGTCGAAATGCACGGGTACGGCGGTGGTGTGCCCATAGGCGACAGTGGTGGTCATGGCTGCTCCAGAAGAGTCGGGTCGGTGACGAGCGCCCGCAGGTGGTCGAGCAGGGCCCGGCGGGCGTGCCGGAAGGTGGCGGGACCGAGCACGGGGGCCTGCATGACCGCGCAGACGCCGAGCGCCTCGACCTCGTAGGCGAGCGCCGCGGGATCGAGGACCGGGCGCAGATCGCCCGCCTCGACGGCCTCGGTGCATAGCCCGGTCAGAAATGTCATCCAGTCGCGGCACTGGACCTCGAGCCGGTCGCGGATGGCCCCGGGCCGGGCGTTGAACTCGAAGTTGGCGTTGGCGAAGAAGCAGCGCCCGGGCAGCCGCTCGCCCTCGTAGAACGCGAGCCGCCGATCGTGCACCGCCCACAGCCGGCGGACGCCCCGCGGGGCCCGCAGCGCCGGCTTGATCACCTCGTCGACCCATTGCGCGCGGGCGTGCTCGATCACGGCGAGCTGCAGCGACTCCTTGGAGCGCCAATGCGCGAACAGGCCGGCCTTGCTGATGCCGAGCGCGAGGGCGAGCTGGCTGAGCGAGAGCCCGTCGAGGCCCTCGGAGGTGGCCAGCACCAGCGCGCTGTCGAGCACCGCGGTGCGGGTGCGCTCCCCGCGGGCGAGGCGGCCGTCGATGGTCATGCCACCGACCCTACAAAACGACCGACCGGTCGTAAATAAATGTGTGGGGCCCGTCACGGGCTATCCGGGGTCGACCACCTTGACGACGAACGCGCCGTGGGCCGCGCCGGCGGTGACGGTGACGGTGGCTACGCCGGCGGCGCGGGCGACCAGGCCGCCCGGCGTCACCTCCACCACCGCGGGGCGGTTGCTCGCGTAGGTCACCGGGGTGTCGCGGATGCTCTGGTCGGAGTAGGCGACCGTGGGGTGCGGGTCGATGTGGGCGCCCACCGGGAATTGGACGCGGCCAGGCTTGGCGGTGACGACGGCCGGTGTGGGGGCCGGCGGGGTGCCCACGGAGGCGTACACCTGCTGCTTGATGTCTTTGTCGGCACTCGACGTGGACAGTTGCAGGCCGATGCGGCCCGGATCGAGGCGGAAGGCCTTGGCCTTCTCGTCGTAGAAGGCGAGATCGGCGATATCGACCGGGATCGTCACGTCGGCGCTCCGGTGCGGCTCGAGAACGACCTTCCGGAAACCGATCAGGCGTTTGCGGGGGCGTTCCTTGCTCTTCGGCGAGTCGGGCGTGGTGGCGTAGAGCTGGACGACCTCCGCCGACTTCACCTTGCCGGTGTTGGTCACCGTGGCCGTCGCCGCTTTCCCGTCGAAACGGAAGTTGTCGTAGCGGAAACTTGTGTAGGACAGGCCGAATCCGAACGGATACGCGATTTTCCCGGTGAAGTATTGGTAGGTGCGGCCGGGGCTCGTCGCCGACGGGCGGATCGCGTAGTCCTCCAGCGGCGGGAGCTGGCTCTCGTCGGCATACCAGGTGAACGGCAGCCGGCCGCTCGGCGCCACCGCGCCGGAGATGACGTCGGCCAGCGCCTCGCCCTTGCGCTGCCCGTTGAACGAGCTCCAGAGAATGGCCGCGGCCGTGCCGGCGAACGACGAGACGTCGACCTGACCGACCGTTTCCAGATAGACGATCGTGTGCGGATTGGCCGCCGCCACCTGACGGATCAGCTCGGCCTGCGCGCCCGGCAGCGCGAGCGTGGCGCGGTCGTGATCCTCGCTCGCGGTCTGCTGATCCGTGCCGGCGTACACGATGACCGCGTCATATCCCGCGGCCGCCCGGACCGCCGCCGGGTCGATCACATCGAGGTTGCCCGGCGTCGTGCCGGGCAGGAAGTCGACGCTGTACGCCTTTTGCAACCCCTGCAACCCGGTCACCGAGTTGGCAATCCCGGAGTGCGTCTGATTGCTCGAATATCCGCCCAGATAGAACTCGGTCGGGTCGGCGAAGGTGCCGATGACCGCGATTTTCTTGCCGGTCCTCAGCGGCAGCACATTGCCCTGATTGCGCAGCAGCACGATGCTCTCGTCGGCCACCTGCCGGGCCATCGCCAACCGCTCGGGCGTCTGCGTGACCGCCTTGTTGGACTCGTCGTTCTTCCAGGTGCCCGGGGCGAGCCGCGTGCGGGCCTCGGCCACCCACGGCACCCGCTGCTCCGCGTCGAACTCGCCGAGCGCGAACCGGGCGGTGAACAGCCGCACCAGCGAGACGTCCACGGTGTCCTCGCTGACCAGCCCCTGCTCGACCGCGCCCGGGATCGTGTTCTCGTAGCTCCATTCGTCGTGGTAGCCCATGTTGCAGTTGAGATCCTCGCCGGCGTTCAGCGCCGCCGCGGTGCGGCCGTACTGGTCGAGCGGACCCTGCCCGGGCGGCAGCCAGTTCTGCCCGGCCATGATCTCGTAGATGGCGTCGCAGTCGGACGTGAAGTAGCCGTCGAAGCCGTACGTCTGCCGCGCCAGGGTCTCCATGAGGTGCGCGTTGGCCGCGCTCGGCACGCCGTTGACGGCGTTGTAGGCGCTCATGATCGAGCCGGGGTGGCTCCACCGGATCACGTCGCGGAACTGGGCCGTGTAGTACTCGCGCAGCGTGCGCTCGTCCATGTCGGAGGAGCCCCGGAGCCGGTCGGACTCGCTGTTGTTGGCCGCGTAGTGCTTCACCGTGGCGATCGCCTTGGCGTAACCCTTCTTGGCCGGCCCCTGCAGCCCGTCGACGAACTGCGCGGCCAGCGTCGCGGTGAGCAGCGGGTCCTCGCCGAACGTCTCGTCGTTGCGGCCCCACCGCGGATCCCGGGCGAGGTTCACCGTCGGCGAGTAGAAGTCGAGGTCGAGCCGGTTGTCCCGGACCACCTCGCGGGCCTCGTCCGAGATGAGGCCCGCCTCCCGGTTGACCAATCCGGGATTCCAGGTCGACCCCAACGACAACGACACCGGGTACGACGTGGTGTTCGTCAGATTGGGCGGGTTGTCCCCGTCGTTGGTCTGCTCCCGCGCGACGCCGTGCGCGGCCTCGTTCCACCAGCCGTACGACGCCACCGCCAGCCGGGGAATGGCGGCCGCCATGCTGCTGACCATCTGGCCGGCCTTCTCCTTCAGCGTCATGCGCGAGACGAGGTCGGCGGCCCGCTCGGCCGGCGAGTACGCCGGGTCGAGATAGATCGGCGCCGTCGCCGGCGAGACCTCCGCCGCCACCAGTCCCAACGGGATGACGACGATCAGCACCGCCGACAGCATCCGCCTCATACGACCTCCCCGGGAGCGTTCCCACGAAGGGTATTTACTCCCCGGGCATCGCCGCGACCCGGCCCCGGCGGACCGCCCGGCCTCAGGGCACCACGACCACCTTGCCGGTGGCCCGGTTGCTCTCCATGTACCGGTGCGCGGCCACGATGTCGTCCAGGCCGAAGACCCGGTCGACGTTCGGGCGGTAGACGCCGGTCTCGACATTGTGGACGACCCGGCGCAGCACGGCCGCGCCCGCGGCGCCCCGGAGGTCGTTGCTGTGGAACGCGGTGAGCCTGGTGCCGGACGGGATCATCGCGATCGGCTCGAAGCCCGGGATCAGCCATCCGCTGAGCGAGCCCGCCACGCACACCGTCCCGCCCCGGCGGACCAGGCGCAGGGAGTCGGCGGCGGTGGCGGCGCCGACCAGGTCGAGCACGTGGCTCGGCCCCTGCGGCCACAGGTCGTGCGCGGCCGCGTCGTCGAGGAGCACGTGGCCGACGCCGGCCGCGGTCATCGCGCCGGCCTTGCCGGGCTGCCGGGTGGTAGCCGCGACCTCGATGCCGTCGCCGGACGCGATCGCCGCGGCGGCCAGCCCGACCGACGACGTCCCACCCCGGATGAGCAGGCGGTCGCCCGGCCCGGCGCCCAGCGCGTCCAGGGCGCCTCGCGCGGTCAGATATGTCTCCGGCAAGGCCGCCAGCACCTCCCAGGGCAATGTGCTCGTGATCGGCATCAGCAGCGCGTTCGGCAGCAACGCGTACTCGGCGTAGCCGCCGTCGAACTCGCGGCCCATCTCGCCCATCATCGCCGCGACCGTGGCGCCCTCGGGCAGCGCCGGATCGGTCGAGGCCGCCACCTCCCCCACGCATTCGATGCCGAGCACTCGCGGAAACCGTACGCCCGGCGAATGTCCCTGCCGGGTGCGCAGCTCGGACCGGTTGAGCCCGGCGCCCCGCACCCGCACCAGGCTCCAGCCGTCCCGGACCGCCGGCACCGGCAGCTCCCGGATCTCCAGCACCTCCGGGCCACCGGCCCGCACACACACCGCCGCTCGCATCGTCGTCATGCCTGCACTGTGGCCGCCAGTCCGTACGGCCGCCCACCGGTAAAATGCCAAGCTATGCCCACAGCCCGCCAGTCCCGGATCTGGCCGTCCGGCGGCGTGCATCTGTGGCCCTCCGGCGGCACGAGCGAGGCGCATTCCCATCCGCGCGGCCATTTGGTGTACGCGGCGGCGGGCGTGCTGTCGATGCACACCGAGCGCGGCACCTCGATCGTCCCGGCCAACCGGATCGCGTGGATCCCCGCCGGATCCACCCACCACCATCGCGCGCACGGCGAGACCGACATGCGCATCGTCTTCCTGCCGGCTTCGCTGGCCCGGCTGCTGCCGAGCCACCCCGCCGTGTTCCTGGCCTCCGGGCTTGCCCGCGAGGTGCTGCTCGCCCTGAGCCGGCGCGAGCTCGGCCGGGGCCCGCGCGCCCGCCTGCACCGGGTCCTGGCCGACGAGCTGCGGGAGGCGCCCGAGCAGCCGCTGCACCTGCCCGAGCCGCGCGACGACCGGTTGCGGGCCGTCGCCCGGATCCTGGACGACAACCCCGCCGACGGCAGCACCCTGGCCGAGCTGGGCCGGATGGTCGGCGCCGGCGGACGCACGCTCAGCCGGCTGTTCCACGACGAGCTCGGCATGACCTTCTACGAGTGGCGCACCCAGTTGCGGGTGTGCCACGCGCTCGTGCTGCTCGCCCAGGGGCACGACACCACGCGGGTGGCCCACGCCTGCGGATGGGCGAATCCCAGCGGCTTCATCGCCGCCTTCGCCGGGATCGTCGGCACCACCCCGGGGCGGCACCGGCTCAGTTGAGGTCGGTCACCACCCGGTCGCGCCCCGCCCGCTTGGCCGCATACAGGTTCCGGTCCGCCTGCGACAGCAGGGCCGACACCGTGGCCCGCCCGTCCACCGCGGTCGTCACCCCGATGCTCGTGGTCACCGCGAGCGCCCCGGTCACCGCGTGCCACCCGTGCGTACGGATCCGCAGCCGCAGCAGCTCGCACCGGCGCGCCGCCTCGGCCCCGTCCATCCCCGGGAAGACCAGCAGGAACTCCTCGCCGCCCATCCGCGCCGCGATCATCGGCCCGCTCACCGCCTCCTGCAGCAGCAGGCCGATGTGCTGCAGCACCGTGTCGCCGGTGGCGTGCGACAGCGTGTCGTTGATCCGCTTGAAGTGGTCGAGGTCGGCGATCGCCACCGAGATCGGCCCCCGGTTCGCCGCGGCCTCGGCCAGCAGGGCCGGCAGCCGCTCGTTGACGTAGCGCCGGTTGTGCAGCCCGGTCAGCGCGTCGCGATGCGCCATCTCGCGGAAGTGCTCGCTGGCCCGCCGCGCCTCGTTGGCCTCGAAGACCGCCTGCATCGCCCGGGCGCGGGACTCACGCTGGGCGGAATGCAGCGCCGCCGAGTCGGCGTGGAAGAGCAGATGTTCCTCGTACGCGGCCTTGTAGTCCCCCGCGGCGGCGTGCAGCGCCGCCTGTTCCTGCCGGGCGCGCGCCCGCAGCCGGGCCAGCCCGTTCTTCTCGCACTCGGCCACGGCCCGGTCCAGCGCGACCTGCGCCTGCGCGAACCGGCCGTTCAGCCGGCGCGCCTCGGCGAGGGTGAGCATGCACTCGCCCGCCGCGTCGCCCTCGTTCACCGCGATCCGGCCGTCGATCACGCCCGCCAGCGCCGCCTCGACCGAGTCGAACCGGTTCCCCATCATCTCGACGCGGGCGACGGTGTCCAGCTCGTTGGCGGCAAGCTGCCGGCCGGTGGCCGCCGACACCCGCTGCATCCGGCCGGCGAGCGCGCGTGCGGCGGGCTCATCGCCGTTCTCGTACGCGGTGTAGGTCATGTTGTTGAGGATCAGCAGCTCGAGCTCGCGGTCGCCGATCTCCTCGGCCAGGTCGAGCGCCTCCCGGGAGCGCCTGCCCCCCTCCTCCGTCGAGCCGCTGTCGTCGAGCGCCACGGCCAGCGTCATCAGATGCCGGGCGCGGATCCCCGGCGCGACGTCGTCGGCGAGGTTCGCGACGGCTTGGACGCCATGCGTGAGGGCGTCGGAGATGTCGCCCACCAGCCGGTAGAAGATCGACAGCTCGCGGTGGGCGCGGGCCTGCACGTAGGGCTGGTCGTGCCGCACGGCCCAGGCGAGGGCCTGGTGGGCCAGCCGGCCACCCTCGCCGACCCGGCCCTCGCGCAGCAACACGTCGGCAAGCAGCAGGGCGGCGCGCTGGGCGGCCTCCTCGTCGCCGGCCTCCTCGGCGGCCCGGCGCACCTCCTCGGCGGGGGCGCGCACGGCGCGGAAGGCGGTCACGTCCCGGGTCTCCAGCTCCAGCAGGGCAGCCGCGAGCTCGAGTGCCGAGCCGCCGCCGGCGCCGGGTTCTCCGGACGGCGCGGAGAACCCGTGCCCCTCCGGGGCGTCAACGCGCTCCGCCGCTTTCGTCGTCACAGATGCCTGCTTCCTGCCGGGGCCGTGACAAATCAGTGTGGGGAGAGCCGGGAGCGGGACCGGTCCCGGACGGTTGCGGAACGGGAGCGACCTCAGCGCTCGGTGCACACCGGCGCCGAGGCGGCGATCCGGTCCGTGGAGTACGCCACCGAGACCTTGAAGCAGTAGTTCTGGGTGGCGTTGAGCCCGTACACCATGTAGTCGGTGGTGCCCGCCGGCAGCTGCTGGAACGCCCGCAGCGGCTGCCCGGTCCGGCCGCCGGAGATCAGCACCGGGCCCTCGGCGTCCTTGGGGTAGGCCCAGCTCAGCGAGACGGAGTCGCGGTTGTCCTTGAGCTTGACGCCGGTCGGCGCGCCCGGGTCGCCGGTCGGCGCGGCGCTGGTCGGTGGGGCGCTGGTCGGCGGGGCGGACGAGGCGGGGCCGGCGGCGACCGGCGCCGACGACACGGGCACGGTCGGCTGCGCGCCGGTCGCGCCGCCGGCGTCGGGCAGGGTCAGCGCGATCACCGCGACGGCCACCGCGATGCCGGCGATCAGCACCGCGACCAGCAGGAACGGCTGACGCCGGCGGGGCGCCACGGGCTGCTCGGCGGGCACCGGCAACAGCCGCTCCGAGTTGGGCGGGGTGGCCAGCGTCGAGGCCGGCGCCGCGCCGACCGGACGGCCGTCGCCGGCGGTGCGCTGGCCGGGCATCGGCGGCGGGGTGTCGGCGCGGGCGTGCCGGCCGGTGAGGTCGCCCGGCGCCCGGGCCACGTCGGAGAGGTAGAGCGGCTGCTGGTAGACCGTGCCGTTCGGGTCGGTGGGCCGGTTGTCGGGCGGCGGCCGCAGCGGGTCGTCGGGCGGGAAGTCGCCGCCCTGCTCGGGGTCGGGCACCGCCGGCCGGCGCGGAAACGGCACCGACGGCGGCCCGGCGGACTGCTCGACGCGGCCGCAGACGTGCCGGCCCGAGGCGGGCGCGGTCGCCAGCGCCGCGACCTGCCGCACCAGCGGATGGTCGGCGGGAAGGTAGCGGGCGCAGAGCTCCTGGGCGAGGGCGAGGTGTTCGGCGGACTCGGCGTCGCGGGCGCACTCGCGCTCCATCGCGCCCAGCCGGGCCAGCATCTTGATGCCGGCCGGGGCGGCGTCGCCGTGGCGATGCCGATGGCGCACCCAGGCGCCGGTCAGCCGGGAGCGGGCCGAGGTGCAGTGCCCGGCCGCGTGCTCGGCGGTGGCCAGGTCGGCCTCGGCGGCCAGCACCCGCGGCGAGTCGGGGCCGTCCATCGCGGTCAGGTCGTTGACGAGTCGCTCGTAGACCTGCGCGGCCCGCCCGTGATGGCCCACCCGCTGCAGGATCGCGGCGTGCGTCGCGGCGGCGGCCACCGTGCGCTCGTCGCGCGGGCCGTGCAGGCGCTCCTCGGCCTCGTGCGCGAAGGCGGCCCAGAGCCGGGCGCCGTGCGAGTCGCCGAGGGCGATCAGGATGCGCGCGTGCAGGGCGGCGGCCAGCGCCAGCTCGGGATCGGCCGCGCGCGGGTCGGTGGCGCCGGCCCGGTCGAGCACCCCGGCGAGGACCCGGCGCGCGCCCTGCAGATCACCCGCGGACGACAGTGTCTGCGCGCGCTGGGTGAGCTCGGCGATGGGCGGAGCCGAAGACATGTGTCCCATAGTGCTCGTATGACCACCGTGGGTACAAGTCTCCCCCAACTCTCCCCCGATCCGGGACAATGTAGATCCTCGGGACTGGGAGGTCGGGTGTGATCTCGACGGTGAAGCGGGAACTGCTGGTCAGACACCTGGAGGCCTGGGCCCCGGCGGCGCTGCATCGCGCCCGCCGGGTCTTTTACACGCACGGCTTCGCCGATGCGGACGGAGGCGAGTCGGCCGAGGCGGCCGCGCGGGTGCTGGCGGATCAAACCGATTTCGTACGGGGTCGCGAACTGTCCATGCTGCTCGTGGGCGACGACGTCACCGCGGTGGCTTCCCGGCTCGCGGCGATCGGCGAATTGAGCTCGCTGCCCGTGCACGCGGTGTCCGGTGGCGCCGGCGCACTCGGCGTCGCGCTGAAGGCGGCCGGTGCGCAACGCGTACCCTTGCTGGGTTTTCTGGATGCGGCGAGCGCGAGCGAGACGCCCGACCCGGCCGACGTCGCCGCGCTCGCCGACGGGAAGCCGGCCGAGGTTCTGCTCTCGCTGCCGCCCGGCGTGTCCGCGAATGACTATCGGGAGCCGTGGCCGTTGTTCACCGCGGTGGAGCTGGCGACGGGCGAGGAGCCGGGCGAGTTGCTGGCCTTCGGGACGACGTCGGGCAAGAGCCTCGAGGGGTTCAAGGAGGCGCTCTGGGCGGTCGACGAGTTCGCCGGGGTGCGGTATCGCGATCCCGGCGACCCGGAACGGCACCTCATCGACATCTCGCTGCAGCCGCACCCGGGGCCGCTGCGCCGCGAGATCCTGGCCCATCTCGAGCGGGTCGGCCGGGCCACGGTGACCGAGCTGCGGACCTTCGCGCTGACCGAAACCGTCTATCGGGCGGCGGACGTCACCCGGGTGCTCCACACGCTCGCCGACTCGGGCGCGGTCACCCGCCAACCGCCGCACGGGCGGTTGGGCGGGGACGTGGTGATCGCCCTACCGTGAGCGCGACTTGTCCTGCTTCCAGGACAGCGGGCCGGGCAGGTCGACACGGTGTGCGCGGGTGCGCGAGTTCCACGACCAGCGGCCGATCTTGAAGCTCCACGACGAGAAGCCGTTCTCGGTGAAGTTGAGGATCAGCGGGCCGATCTTCTTGCGCTTGCGGAACACGATGCCCATCGTTGCGTCCCTCCGGGGGTCTTGGGGATGGGCGCTCGATTCCCGGTTCGGGAAATTTACAAACGTCAGCGCGGTCTTGGGGGTTCGGAATGCGCTTCGGCGTCAGCGCGGTTGCCACGCGTCCGGGCGGGTCGTGAGCTTGCGGACGTGGGCCGGCATCCGGCCGCTGATCAGCTCGGCCAGGCTGACCTCGTCGACCACCTCGCGCACCGCGGCGCGCACCGCGACCCAGAGGTTCGGCAGGTTTTCCGCGGCGCCTTCGTACTGCGTCTCCTCCGGACGCAGGCCGCGCACGCCGGCCAGCGGGCCGTCGACCGCGCGCAGGATCGAGCCGATCGTCACGTCGCGCGGCGGTTGTGACAATGTGTAGCCACCCTCGGCGCCGCGCTGGGCCCGGACCACACCGGCGCGACGCAGGTCGGCGAGGACCGCCTCGAGGAACTTGCGGGGCATGTTCTGATCTTGAGCAATGGCCTGGGCGGACATCAGCGCCGGGTAGGCCTGCGCCAAGCTGAGGGCGGCCCGGACCGCGTAGTCGCCGCGCGCGGAGATCTGCACCCACCTATCATGCCCCTTCAGCGCCGGGACACCGCACATACCCCATGGTTTTGTGGGGATTACGCTCAGTCAGCGGGCCGTCGCTGGCCCGGTATTCCGCCGCGGCCGTTCGCGGCCATGTCGGCGCGGAACTGGCCCGGGCTGACCCCCACCTCGCGGTGGAAGAAGCGGCCGAAGTTCGTCGGCTCCGGGAAGCCCAGATGGCGGCCGACCTCGGCGACGGACATCGAAGTGCAGGCGAGCAGCCGGCGCGCCTCGAGCGCGACCCGGTCGTCGACCACCTGCTTGGCCGTGCGGCCGGTGACCGCGAGGCTGGCCCGGGTCAGCGTGCGCACCGAACAGCCCATCTCCTCGGCGTAGTCCTCCACCCGCCGGCTGCGCGGATGCCCCGACTCCAGCCGGCGGCGGAACCGGGCGAACGTGCGCCCCTCCGCGCCGAGCGGGCCCGGCCCCGGCGTGAGCAGCGCGATCCGCAGCAGCAGCACGGCCAGCTGGTGGCGCAGCAGGTCGGCCGCGACCGGGCCGGACCGGTGCCGCTCACAGTCGACCGAGAGCTGGGCGAACTCGCTGATCACCGCGTCCTCGTCCTCGCCCTCGAGCTGCCAGCGGCCCGGCGTCTCGGGGCGCTCGGGCCAGTGGTCGCCGGCCAGCCGGGTGTCGAAGGTGACCACCGAGGCGGACAGGCCGTTCGCCCCGATGCGCAGCTCCTGGCCCGGGCGGATCCAGAGCAGCGTGCCCGGCCGGCAGGTGTGGTGCTCGAAGTCGACCTCGACGGCGCCGTGGCCCGCGGTGGCGAGCAGCAGCACGTGGTACGGCGGGCGCCAGGGGCCGGACGGCTGGACCTCACCCAGCGCGCACGTCGCCACCCCCGCCCACCCGGGCGGGATCAGCGGCGTGGCGCGCGTCGCGAGAGAGGTCATCGGGCCGACGGTAACCGTCGATGACCAGCCGCGCACCTGCCAAAACGCGGGTTGACGGGAATGTGTCGGATAATCGGGGTCATTGTCCGATTCTTGCCCGGGAATCGGGTATTTGTCTTTTTCGTAGGTTCTGGTACCAGAAAGGAACGACCCGCGCGGATCGGCAGTGTCCGCGCGGGTCGTCCTCTTTTCGCTTTCCGGCGCTATCTCCCCGCAAGCAACCGGTTGACCGCCGCGTCCACGTCGAGATGCTCCGATTCCCGGCCGCGCGGCACCACGACATAGGTGCGCCGGAGGAACCGGACGAGGACACTGCGGGGCACTTCGAACAACGCGTTGCCGTCCGGAGACGACAGCGCCAGGGCGACGAAATCCCCGCGCGGCGTGGCCCACGGCCACACCCGCACGTCGCCGATGCCCGCGGGCTCATCGAGCCCCGTCACCAGCAGTTCCCGCGCGAAGGACCAGCTCACGGCTTCCCCACCGGCTGATTCCGCGTGGAACAACACATGGACCGCATACGGGTCCGCTGGGTCGTATCGGAGACTGGCGCGCACGGGCAGAGCCGTGGCGTCAGGCGCTACGAGCCGCAGCGAGGTCTCGACCTCGACGGTCGTTGGACGAATGGTACTCATGGACGAACTCCCCCCGGCACCGCTGCGAGGCTGGTGAACCCCGCTTTCCCATACTCAGGTGATCCCTGTCGTTACGCTCCGCCATACGCTGATCTCACCCAGTAGTGGGAAGACGGTTCCGGAAAGCTCTTCGCACAAGACGTAAAGCGATATCTTGTCCTGTTCTGCCCAAGTACTCGGTTCCGCCCGGCGTCGGGTGGTCCAGCAGTTGACTTACTCCGGTAACGTCCATTCCTCCCGGGTAGTGACGGGGCCTGGGGACACTGGGGGATGAAATGAGCACGAAAGCGGACGAAGATCGGGCACCGATGGGTGTTTTGGACAAGATCCGGGCAAACCACACCGGCCGCCTAGCCCTCAAGATCGGAATTGGGGTCCTCGGTTCGCTCGTCATCGCCCTGGGCATCGTGCTGATCCCTTTCCCCGGCCCCGGCTGGGCCATCGTCATCCTCGGCCTGGCCATCTGGGCGGTCGAGTTCACCTGGGCGAAGAACCTGCTCGAGTTCACCAAGCGCAACGTGAAGGCGTGGACGAGCTGGATCGGCCGGCAGAGCCTGCCCATGCGAGGCCTCATCGGCATCGTCGGCATGGTCTTCGTGGCCGCGATCGTGTGGGCGTCGGTCCGGGTGAGCTTCGGCATCGACCTGATCGAGAAGACTCGCGGGTGGTTGAGCTGACCCCTGGTTGGCCCTCGGACACCCCGGTCTAGTACAGTCTTCCTCGCGTCAGGGCGATTAGCTCAGCGGGAGAGCGCTCCGTTCACACCGGAGAGGTCACTGGTTCGATCCCAGTATCGCCCACGAGTCCCAGGGCCTCCATGTCCGCTGAGAAGCGCGGACCTGGGGGCCTCGTCATGCTGGCTCAGGGGGCCGAGCCCCCTGAAACCCCACGAAAACCGGCGGCCCTCGACCGGTTCGATCCCAGTATCGCCCAACAAGCCCCTGGGTCCCCACGCCTGCTGAGAAGCTCCCTGGCCTCCATGTCCGCTGAGAAGCGCGGACCTGGGGGCCTCGTCATGCTGGCTCAGGGGGCCGAGCCCCCTGAAACCCCACGAAAACCGGCGGCCCTCGACCGGTTCGATGCCACTATCGCCCAACAAGCCCCTGGGTCCCCACGCCTGCTGAGAAGCTCCCTGGCCGCCCTCCACCGGGTCGTGTCCAACTATGGTCCTGTCCTGTCCCGATCCGGCTCGGAAGAGCCGGGGTGAGGCAGCTGTACCGTGGCGGCGGCCATCCGAGGCGATGAGTTTGGCGGTTGGGCCACTGATGCTGCTCTTCGAGACGGACGACGACGGCTGGGCTATCCGTCATGGCGAGATGTACGACGTCGGCTGCGTCGTAGGTTATGGGCCCGGGTGCGACGAGGCCGCTACGGCCTGCCGTTCGGACATCGCGGGCACAAGGGGCGTGGACCGAGGGTGTCACGTGCCCCACGCGCGTAGTAACATTGCTACACGCGCTTGGAGGTGGGAGCTGTGACAGTAACCAGGTTGTCGAGCCGGGAGTTCAACCAAGATACGGGGCGGGCCAAGAACGCGGCTCGCAGCGGACCGGTCTTCATCACTGACCGGGGCAGGCCGGCGCACGTGCTGCTGACGTTCGCGGACTACGAGCGTCTGACCGGTGGCCAGGAGAGCATTGTCGACCTGCTCAGCTTGTCTCCGGATGAGGCCGACGTCGAGTTCGACATCATCGCGTCGCGTGATCTGGCCCGGCCTGCGGACCTGACCTGATGTTTCTGCTGGATACGAACGTCGTCTCCGAGCTGCGCAAGGCCAAAGCCGGTCGAGCTGACCCCAACGTCGTCGCGTGGGCGGCCGGCGCCGCGGCCAGCAGCATGTTCGTCTCGGCCATCACCGTTCAGGAGTTGGAGATCAAGGTTTTGCTGGCTGAGCGGCGCGATCCGGCGCAGGGTGCCATCCTTCGCCGTTGGCTGGAGGCGCAAGTGCTGCCCGCGTTCGCCGAGCGGATCCTCCCGGTCGATACCGCCGTCGCGCGGCGCAGCGCTAATCTGCACGTTCCCGATCCGCGATCCGTTCGTGGCTCGCTGATCGCAGCTACCGCACTCGTGCACAGCATGCCGGTCGTCACTCGCAATATGGCCGACTTCGCGCCCGCGGGCGTGGAGATCATCGACCCGTGGCAGCCACTCGACGAGGGTGCCTGAGTCGCATTCGCATCGTTGACGCTCGCCTACCACGCTCGGCGAGCCGTACAGCAAGCATCTGCAGGGCGCAGTCCGCGAGTTGCGCCTTCATCTAGGAAGGGCCGCCTGGCGGAGCACGGGCCGGCGACCCACCTCTACGACCGTGAAGGGGATGAGCGATGAAGGGCTACCACACCAAGTGGACTGTTCCGGACGACCACCGCGAGAGTTTTGAGTACATCGAAGCCGGTACCCGCATCGCCGTCGGCCAGGCCGTCTATGACTGGCGGACAGTCCTGGGCATCAGCCAAGCCGAGCTTGCGGCACGGGCAGGCACGACGCAGACCGTGATCTCACGGCTGGAGGGCGGCGCGGTCACGCCGACGCTGCCTCTGCTCCACCGTCTGGCAAGCGCTCTTGCCGACGCGCAGTGAATCGCCGCGGGTGAAGTCACGACGTTCGACATAGGTCAGTCCACCGCGTGCCAGCAAGGTCTTGGAAGCCATCACGAGATCATATGCGTGCCGTCGGCATCCCCCGGAAGCTCGAGCGGGCGGTGCGGGCCGCCGTCGCGTCCGGTGCAGACGTGGCCTCAAGCAGACGTCAAGGTTCGCTGACCCCCCTGAAAGGTTCCTGGACGTGCCCCCGCCAGCCAGGGGATCGGTTTCTGCCGGGCGCACCGTTCGACGAGTCCCCAGCCCGCCGACTTCATCCACGCGAGACTGAAGTCGGTCGTCGCGTGCTGGCACCGGGGATAACCGGTGTACCGCTCGCACCAGGAGATCTCGGCGTTGATCGTCTGGGTCGGCGGCGTACCGCGAAGCCCGGCCAGAGATGCGGCGAGGTCGCTGCAGCACGGCCGGCAGGGACTGAAGCCCTCGATGTCGGTGTCCCGGGAGCGGTTCGCGATGTGCAGCATCCGCAGCCGTTTCCGGAAGGTCCGGTCCTGTTCCGACAGCCACCGGGTGAGGTGCATCTCGGCGTGGTGCGCGTTGTCGCACGCGTGCCGATATCCGCGGTCCATCCGCCCGACGTTGTAGGTGACCATGTGGTTGTAGAAGTCGCCGAGGAACAGCATCCCGCCGACCGAGGAGAAGGATGTCGCGTTGGAGAGGATGAACACGTACCGCAGCCGGCCGACGTCGGGAACGTCGATCTCCTCGATCTCCCGGCTGGACAGGTGCTTGGGCGGGTTCCTCAGCTGCCGGCGGGTCTTCGAGCCGGGGACCGGCTCGTCGGCCGGGTCGACCAGCGGCTTGCCGTCGTTGCTGCCGAGCCGGGTGACGGACAGCACCCGGCCGCGATAGTCGGGTTCATGGCGGCAGTCCATGATCAGTCGGGCCGCGCCGACCAGGTCGTCGACGGACACCGAACCCGGCGGAACCTGCCGTGGCACCGGTGGCCGGGGCCGCCGCACCAGGGGCAGGCACCGGCCCAGCACGTCCGGTCGCTCACAGAGCCGCGCGTGGTCCAGCGTGCCGCCGGTGACGAGCAGATTGCGCAGGTTGCCGTGGTCGTGCGGGAACAACCGGGCGCTGGTCAGCGGCACGGTCGCGTCACCGCCGGCGCCGGTGATGATGCGGTCCTGCCCGCGGTCGTAGCCGAGAGGGGTGGGAAAGCCGGTCGCGGCGAGAAGGTGATAGTCGAGCCGCTGGCGGCCCAGCCAGCCGGGCAGATCACACGCGTCGATCAGGCCGGCGCGCAGGTCCCGGATGGTTTCCACCGCGGTGCGGCCGGTGCCGGAGTGCTTCTCGTCGCGGTACGTGGTCTGGTACCGCTCCGGCCGGCCCTTGTTCGATACGAAGTTGTACACCGGCAGCAGCTGGAACGTGGACGCCATCGCGTGCAGCACCGCGATCTGCACCCGCGGCGGTATGCCGTGCGCCGACACGCTCGGCGGTGGTATCCCGGCGGCGCGCAGCTGCTGGTAGAGCGGGGTGTCCGGCAGGGGCAGGGTGCGGCCGGTCAGGTGCAGCCAGGCTTGCGGCGCGCCCCGGTGCGGTGTGCCGATGGTGATCAGCCGACGGGCCAGCCGGTGTCCCTGCAGGGGTGACTCCAGGAAGTAGCGGGCGATCAGGCCACCCATGCTGTGCCCGATGAGCGTGACCCGCTCCTCGTCGGACACCGGCCGGGTGGGTGCCCGGCCACCGAACCACTGGTCCAGGATCCGCCGCTGCAGCAGGCCGGCGTTGGTCCGGACGGACAGCCGCCAGTCGTAGGGGAACGCCAGCACGTCCATGCCCGCGCCGCGCAGGCCGGCGAGGAAGGCGGTGTACGGCCGGAACGTGATGCGCTTCTTCTTGTACTGGACGTCGATGTCGACGAGTGCGCCGGGCCGCACGTTCCCGGGCTGGTCCCAGCCGTTGCCGGTCATCATGCGGCGGCCCCACGCGTCCGGGGCGAACAGCCAGTGCAGGCTCCCGATGGTTCCCCAGAGGGCTTCCGGCCGCTTGTCGCACGGGTACAGCGGGGTTCCGCGCAGCAGCAGGTCTCCGGCCACGCCCAGGTTGCGCTCGCACTCCCGGCGCGCCTGTGCCGGCGTGAGGCTGGTGTCGATCAGTTCGGTGCCGAGCGCGCCGGGCAGGAAGACGACGCGGGGCAGTCCCCGGGCACGAGTACGGAACATGTACCCGTACCAGCAAGTTCGGGGCCAGCCGGTGTCGGATCAGGGACGTGTCCGCTCCGGCGACTGCGACCTGGCCCGGATCCTGCAGGGAGCGGGCGGGAGGTGGTCGGGTTGTCCGTGACGTTCGAGCTCGCCATGACGCCCCGGCTCGGCATGGAGGTGTCGCCGGCCCTGGTCGCGTTCGGTGAGCTGCTGATGCTGCCGTACCCGGCCATGCAGGACGTCGTCGACGACGAACTGCAGGCCAACGCCGATCTGGAACGCCTGGAGCCGGGGGAATGCCCGGTCTGCCGAGGTGCCTGGCGGGCAAGATGTCCCATCTGCGGGATAAGCCATGCCAGCAGTGCTATCCCGGATATGCCGGCCGCCGAGCCCGACTCCGAGAAGCTGCGCCGGGCCGTGCATGCCGAGACCGGTCCGGCCGACGCCGGCGCGCTGGACTACCTCATCGACAACCTGGACCGGCACGGGCTGCTGGACCGGAGCCGGGCTCAGCTCGCCGCCGAGCTGCGGCGCGAGGAGAGCGACGTGGAGCGCCTGCTCAGCGTGATCCGCCGCTGCGGCCCGCCCGGAGTGGGCGCCACCAGCGTCGCCGAGTGCCTGGTACTGCAACTGGACGCGATCGGCCTGCCGCCCGAGACCGCTGGACTGGCACAAGAGGTCATCACCGGACACCTCGCGGCACTCGGCCGCGGTCATTTCGCCGCGATCGCCGAGGCGGTCGGGACGACCCGGGAGGCGATCGCCGGCGTGCTCGAGCTGATCCGGCGGCGGCTGCGGCCCTATCCCGCCTATGACGGGACAACGGCGGGCGGTACGGCGTACGTGATCCCCGATGTGGTGATCCGGGCGCAAGCGGACCGATTCACCGTCGACCTCGTGGAAAGCGCGACCACCCGGTTGCGCGCCCGGGCCGCCGGACCGGGTGCGGCCGCGGCCCGATCCTTCCTCACCCTGCTACGGGACCGCCGCGAGACGCTGCGCCGGGTGACCGAGTACGCGGTACAGCGGCAACGCGACTTCCTGGCCGGCGGCGCGCTCCGCCCGCTGACCCGTGCCGAGGTCGCGGCCGACCTCGGCCTGCACGAGTCGACGGTGAGCCGTGCCGTCGCGGACAAGCAGGCATTGCTGCCGGACGGGCGGCTCAGCCCGCTGGCGAGCTTCTTCGGTGTCAGCGGGGGTGCCGACGAACAGCTGGCGCGGCTGTTGCGCGCCGCGGACGGCCCGATCTCCGACCAGCGGCTCGCCGACCTGATGAATGCCGCCGGCTATCCGATGGCACGGCGCACGGTGGCCAAGCACCGGGCCCGTCTCGGGTACGCGCCGGTGGCGCTGCGCTGACGGCTGGCCCACTTCTTGCGGCTGGCAGAGATGCCGGCCCGAATCCGCCGACGACGGGAGAGACCCATGTTCGAGACATCAGCACCGGCTGCCGGGTGCCAGGGAAGTCGCCGCCGCGACGACGAGGCAGAGTACGAGGCCCGCTACGACGAGACGCAGTCCGAGCAGGACGAGGAGCACTTCTTCCAGGCGCTGATCCCGCTCGCCGCCAAGGTACTGCCCAGCCTCATCGGCGCCTTCACGAAGGAGACCGAGTTCGAGGACGAGGGTGAGGACAGCGAGAACTACGAGGAGACCGAGGACGAGGAGGAGATTCTCGGGAAGCTGCTGCGCGGTGTGTTCGGCGCGGAGGCCGAGACCGACGAGGCGGTCCTCAGCCCGGCGCAGGAGGCGGACCTCGCCGGTCGCCTGCTGGAGGTGTCCGACGAACGGGACCTCCGCAAGGTGGTCGGCAAGATCGTGAACACGGTCGGCGCCGCGGTTCAGGGCCGGCCCAATGCCGCCCGCTCCCGGCAGGGACGCGCCGTGATCGACGCCGCCACACCGGTGCTGCAGGCGGCGGACTCCGAAGCGCCCGTCTTCGAGACCGAGACGCCCGGCATGGGGCAGGAGCAGCAGGCGTACGAGACGGCGCGGCAGGCGGTGCGCCTGGTGGAGTCGGCGGCCCGGCATGCGGCCGCCGCTCATCCGGACCGGCCGCCGGAGGTCGTCGGGGAGCTGAGCATTCTGGGCGCGGCGCGGCGTTTCGCACCCGGGCTGTTCGGTACCGCGGCCCGCGTGCTGCGGCGTACCTTCGGCGGCTACGGCCGCCGCTATGGTTATGGCCGGCGTTACGGGTACGGCTACGGCCGCCGTTACGGGTACGGCTACCGGCGCCCCTACCGTGGCGGCTACGGCTACGGCCGGCCGGGTTACTACGGCTGGCGCGGCTACGGATACGGATACCCGGCGCAGGGCGCCGAGCCCGCGCCGCCGGAGACGCCACCGGAACCGCAGACGCCGCGCCCCGGCTACCGCTGGGTCCAGGTGCCGATCGACGCGCCACCACCCGAACCACCCGCGGGCGGCACCCCGCAACCGCCACCTCCGCCCGGCGAGCCCGCGGCGTCCGAATGGGAGACGGACGAGCGGGAGGCCCCGTATGCGGGCGAGGCACCCTACGCCGCTTCCGGGCCGCCGCCCGGCATGAACGGACATGGCCCGGACAGCGGCCGCTGGGTACGCCGCCGCGGCCGGATCGTTCTGCTGGACGCCTGAGCGATGACCCGCCACCCGTCCGCCGCCCGTCTCCTCGAACAGGAGACGCGAGCGCTGCTGACCCGGCTCGCCGCGGTCCGCCCGTTCGTGCTGCAGGAGACGGCCGTCGCCGCGGCGGCGCTGTCCCCGGCCGCGCTGAGCGGCATCGAGGACCATCTGGCCCGGGGCCGCGAGACGGTGTGGCGGCACGCCCAGACGTACCTCGGCTGGCTGTGCGGACCCGGCTGGGCCGCGCCGGCGGCCGAGCAGCAGCGGCGCTTCTGGGCGCTGCGGCTGGATTTCCAGAAGGCCCTCGCGCAGTTCGACCTCTTCTCCGAGGTGATCACCCAGCGCAGCGAGACCGAGAACGGCGTTCTGTTGTCCGGCCTGGACGTGGCGGCCGCGCAAGCGCTGCGGCTGCCCGGCGGGCTCATCGACGGACCGCCGGTGGTGTGCGCGCTGCACCGCGGGCTGGGCGGGGCGATCCGGCGGGCGCACACCGCGCTCCCCGGCGGCGGCGACAGCCCGATAGCGATCATCAGGATCCCCCGCGAGCGCATGATCGGGTTCGGCGTGGCCTCGTCGTTGATCCACGAGGTGGGTCATCAGGGCGCGGCCCTGCTCGGACTGGTCGGCTCACTGCGCGCGGATTTGCGCCGGGCCCGGGCCGGGCCGCTCTGGATCCGGTGGATCTCGGAGATCGTGGCGGACTGCTGGGCGATCGGCCGGATCGGCATCGGTTCGACGCTGGGCCTCATCTCGCTGGTGAGCCTGCCGCGCGCGTTCGTGTTCCGACCGTCCGAAAACGACCCTCATCCGGTTCCGTGGATCCGCGTCCTGCTGAGCTGCGCGATCGGTGACGCCCTCTATCCGGACCCGCAGTGGAACCGGCTGGCCGCGGTGTGGCGCGAGATGTACCCCGGTGAGTTGCCGGAGCTGGAGAACGGCCTGCCCGGCGTGGTCCGGGTGCTGATCGAACACCGGTCCCCGGCCCTGCGCGGCCGCACCCTCGGTGACGTCCTGCACGACCCGCGGGTGCGCCGGGAGGCGCTGCTGCGCCGCTTCGCGGCCTGGCGCGCCGACCCCGGCGAGGTGGACCGCGCACCGCCGACGCTGGCGTTCGCGGTGCTCGGCCAGGCCCGGGCCGGCGGGCTGCTGAGCCCCGAGGAGGAGGCCCGGCTGCTGCACCGGCTGATCGTCACCTGGGCGGTCACCAGCACGCTCGCGACGGCGCGGGCCGCGACCCGGTCCGACGTCCGGACGTTCCTCGGTCAACCTGCCGTGTGGGCCGGTGCGACCGTACAACCCACTCTGATCGGAGACAGACAATGACGGACCGGGTTCACACCGGGAGCCGGGAACGGCAGCGATACTTCGACGTCGAACCCCGGCCCCAGCGCATCACGGAGGGTGGCATCGTCCTGCTCGTCGGCAAGCCACCGGGTGACCTTCACGGCGAATACCAGGCGACCTGGCGGGTGGAAGGGCCGGTCGTGCTGACCGACGCCCAGGCCCGGATCGCCCTGCTCGGCGCGGCCACCGTCCCACAGAACAACATCATCTTCGACGACACCAAGCCACCGATCGAGATCCGCGCGACCCTCGACACCACGGGGCTCTCGGTCGGTTCCTGGACCGTCTTCCTCGAGCTCGAACCGGTGGGTACCGGCATCGAACGCCCGGCCGCCTGCGGCGAGTCGGATCCCATCGAGATCGCGCAGCCGCCGCTCGCCGCCGGTGACGACGTGTCGGTCACGCTGCGCCGGCCGACGCCGCCGCCCACCGACGACCAGACGCTCTGGGTGGCGATCCGGAACAGCACGAACGCGCTCGGCTACGACCGCTACGTCGACTTCGTGGACCGGGTGGGCTGCCAGGAGCGCGGCTCGTGGGACGGCTTCCGCGGCGGGCACTCACGCTCGCACATCGCGCTGCCGTTCCCCGGCGTCGAGCGCTACCGGCTGCTCAAGGCCACCACCGAGGCGTTCGTGATGATCTACTGCCGGACCTTCCGCGAGGTCTTCCGCAACGTGGACGTGGCCGAGGAGAGCGCCCGCCTGGACCGTACGGTCGACGTCGCCGAACTGGAGCGCGAGTTCCGCCGCTACCTCGTGGACGTGCCGGACGGGCGGGGCGGCGAGCTGGACGTACTGCCATACCTGGGGATCATCCGCCGCAAGCTCGGTGACGTGGCGGTGGTCGGGCGCGACGACGACCACGAGCGTACCGACCTGTGTTTCGGAATCCTCGCCGAGAAGCTCACGCGCCCGGTCCTCATCGAGCTGATCTGGTCGTACTGGATGGAGCGGGCCGGGCTGGTCCGCACCCTGGACGCGATCAACTGGCGGTTCCAGAACCGGCCGCCGGCGTACCCCGGCCGCGACCCGCTCGCCTCGATGGAGGTCGAGCCCCTGCGGCCGCTGAGCAGCCTGCTCTGGGGCATCCAGCGCGACCAGGGGCACCTGCTCACCGCCGAACAGCGCAACCTGGAGTACGCCCACGCGTACGGCACCCAGATCGCGCAGCCGTCCCGGCGCGTCGCCGACAACCGGAACCGGTTCATGGCGGCGTTCCACAACCTGCTCAGCGAGTGCCTGGACTTCTACGAGCAGAGCGACAACACGGTGATCATCCCGAACGCCTTCAACGTGCTCAACGGTCTCAAGGAGACACACCTGCTGCTCACGCAGGGCGCCGCCAACCTGTACGGCGAGATGCCCTCGGCGACCCGCCAGGAGATGCTGATGCAGCAGTACCTGCTGGGCCGGCCGGAGGTACGCGAGTTCCTGCCGTCGCGGATCATGGTGGATCTGCCGGAGGGCTGGATGGACGCGGTCGACGTGATGAACCGCATCCAGGGCTGGTCCGACGTGTCCGCGATGCACTACCGGGACCTGGCCGTCTTCGGCGAGCAACTGTTGTTGAGCATCCGGTTCGGCGAGTGGCCCGGCGTGAGCAACGCGGACCAGGCCGCGCATTGGGCGACCTACTTCCGGCAGGAGGTTCAGCAGTACTGCCACTCGCTCGGCGCGGTCCAGGGTCACGCTCCGCGCCGCAGCCCGGCACGGCCGGCGAACGGGTACGCGACACGCCAGCCGTCCTACCAAGCCTTCCGAGGATGATCATCGACGCGCATTGCCACGCGGGGCACGGCGACGGGTTCACCGGCCCGTGGGACACCGTCGCCCCGCTGGCTCGCTACCTGCGTCGATGCGACGAGGCCGGAATCGGTGTGACGAACCTGCTGGCCGCCTTCCACAGCGACTACGCGGCGGCGAACGAGGAGGTCGGCCGGATCGTGGCCGGCCGACCGGGCCGCTTCACCGCGTTCGCGTTCGTGCACGCGGAACGCGACCGCGGCCGGATCCTGCCGATGGCCCGCCGTGCCGTCGAGGAACTCGGCTTCCTCGGCATCAAGGTGCACCGGCTCGACGCCCGCATCAGCCGGGAGATCTGCGAGGCCGCGCGAGCGCTGCGGGTGCCGGTTCTGTACGACGTGGCCGGCGAGGTGAGCGCGATCGAGCTGTTCGCCGCGGAGTACCGCGACGTCGACTTCGTCATCCCGCACCTGGGTAGCTTCGCCGACGACTGGTCCGCGCAGGCCGTGTTCTGCGCGGTGCTGGCCGACCGGCCCAACGTCTACACCGACACCTCCGGCGTGCGCCGCTTCGACCTGCTACTGCGCGCGGTGCGCCGGGCCGGCCCGGGCAAGGTGCTGTTCGGCTCCGACGGTCCGTGGCTGCACCCCGGTCTCGAACTGGAGAAGGTCCGCCTGCTGAAGCTTCCGCCCGGCGACGAGGCGCTCGTGCTGGGCGGCAACTTCCTGCGGCTCACGGGTACGGCGCGACGCCGCCGGGCTCACCCGCGCGGTGCGGCGCCGGCTCCGGTGAGCGAGGCCTTTTCCGGTACGCGGTGACGGTGCGGTTCCTCCGGTTCGCCCGGACCGCCCGCCCCGTTCGGTGCGCCGTGGCGGTCCGCTGAGCAGAGGCGGAACGCTTCAGCTCGTACCTCTGCGGTCAGCTCGTCCACCGACGAGCCGGCAGCAAGCCGGTCGCGCAGGTAAAGCTCCAGGCGGCGGTCGCCTCCGCGATCCTCGCCCGGACGCGCCGGCCGATCGTGCTCCGGCACGTCGCCCACCGTGATCGGCCCGGAGCCCAGATGGCGGTGAATGATCCGCAGCGCGAGGCTGCGCAGGTCACGGACGTTGCCCGGATAGTCGCGGTGCAGCAGCAGGTCGCGCACCGGCTCGGACAGCGGCGGCGGCTCCCGGTCCGGCGCGACCTGGCGGCAGAAGTAGCGGAACAGGCCGGCGATGTCCTCCGGCCTCTCCCGCAGGCTGGGCAGATGGAGCGTGCAGCCGGCGATGCGGAAGTAGAAGTCGCTGCGGAAGCCGCCGCGCTCGCGTTCCGCGGCCAGGTCGCGGTTCGTCGCGCAGATCAGCCGGAACCTGCTCTTGCGCCAGACGTTGCTGCCGACCCGCTTGAACGTGCCCTCCTGGATCACCCGCAGCAGTTCGGCCTGCAGGGTGACCGGCAGCTCGCCGACCTCGTCGAGGAAGAGGGTGCCACCGTCGGCGAGCTCGAACGCGCCCTCACGGACGGTGGAGGCGCCGGTGAACGCGCCGCGCTCATGGCCGAAGAACTCGCTGCCGGAGAGCGTGGGAACCACGGTGCTGCAGTCCAGGATGACGAGTTTGCGTTTGGGGCGGCGGGGATCGAGGTCGTGGATGAGCTCGGCGAGCCGTTCCTTGCCGGTGCCGGACTCGCCGGTGATCAGTACGGCGGAGTTGGTGAAACGGGCCGCCTCGACCGCGTCGCGCAGGGCGGCGCGCCAAGCCGGGCTCTCGCCGATGAGGAAGTCCCGGACGTGCGGGCAGTCGAGGAGCTCGTCGACGGCGTGCCAGCGGCGCAGGCGGTCGGCGATCAGGTGGGCGACGTCCGGTGTGCCGTCCCAGATCACCACGTCCGAGGCGCCGGCCCGCAGCAGTTCCCAGCCGTCGGTCGCGTCGCGCAGGGCCAGGGCCAGTACGCGTCCGGAGGCGGCAGCGGCGGTGAGCCGGGCCGCCGCGCCGGGATCGTCCGGGTCGAACACGACGATGCGGCCGCGTGCGTTGGGTTCCAGGCGGACTCCGGCGCTGGTCAGGCCGCCGCGGACGGCCTGCACGGCGTCGTCGGGCGCGCCGCCGGCTTCGATCCATGCCGTGGGCGCCGGCGGGCGTCGCGTTTCGGTGGTGAGCGCGGTCATCGCGGCTCAGGTTCGTGCGGCTCGTGCGGTCTTGCGGGGCTTGGTCGCTCTGGTTCCGGACGCGTGCGGACCGTCCCGATCCGTCCTCGCCCCTGTGGTCTCGTCTGATTCCTGAGACTTGGCATCGGTTTCTGCGGTGTCGCCCCGTCGGGTGGCGGTCGCCGCTTTTCGAGCTCGTGCGGGCTCGGCAGTGCGTTCGGACCGCGCTCCGGCGGGGCGTTCGGACGCCGATTCCGGCGCCGCCTCGGCGCGGCGCAGCGCCGTCGCGGCGTCCTCGGTGACCGCCGGGTGTGACACCGAGCCGCTCAGCCGGAGCGGGAAAGCGTCGACGATCTCGAATCCCACCGGCTGGCCGTACCCGTCGCCGACCGTAACGATCGGCGCCCTTTCGACGATCTGCTTCATCACCATGATGCTGTTCTGCGCCAGCAGCGGCGTCGCGAAGTCGCCCAGCGATCGGGCCAGCACCCGGCGCTGCCCGTCATGCTGGACCAGACGCCACTCATAGCGGTCGACGTCACGCAGAAAGATCTCGAACTGGAACTCATCCACGACGTGTCCTCCCGTCGTAACAGAGGGAAATCCTAGGTGCGACGCGGCGTTACCGCGCCGTGCCGGTCGGGAATGCGACCGGAGCTGTCCTTCGATAGGCCGCCAGGGCCCGCGCACCGAGCGCCCGCCGGTCGCGGAGTGCCTTCTGCAGCGCCGGATCACCGGGTCGCCCGTTGACCACGACGGCCGGCACCTCGAACCGCAGCAGCACCGCGTCGGACGCCCGGTCCACGGTCACGCCCGGCCCGCGCAGCACGGCGTCCACCTGCCGGTAGTCGCGGCCCAGCTCGGTGACCAGGTAGTCGACCTGCGCGGCCAGGTCGGACAGGATCGCCGAGCCGAGGCTGCGGTGCCGGAACAAGCCCGCTCGGCGCTCCTTCCTGGTCCACTGCGCGAGCCCGACGCCGGGTAGCCGGGGGCCGGTGCGGCGTACCGGATCCCGGTCGCGCACCTCGTCCGGGGTGAAGTCGCGTTCCCGGCCGGAGAAGTCCTTGGCCCGCAGCGGGGTGGCGGACCGGCTTCCTTCGATGCGTTGCGGAATGACCTCGGATTCCGCGATCAGGTTGCCGGTCAGTCCGGCGGCCCCGGCGACCGGGTAGCCGTAGCGGCTGACCAGCAGTTGTACGACCCGGGCCGCGCGTTCGTCGGTGCTGGCCGGTAGCGGCGCGCCGGCACGGCAGGGCGGCGCCGCGGTTCCGGTGGCCGGCGCGGCCGTGATGACCGGCCGGGCCCCGCTGCAACTGACCACCGCGAAGATCCGGCGATGCCGGCGGAGATCGACCCGGCCGTCCGGCAGCGTCCATACCGTCTTGTCTCCGACGGTCAGGCCCTGCCCCGGCGGTCCACCCGGCATACCGACGTTGCCGCCGATCACCCGGAGGCGGCCCGGCTTGACGTCCACCACGATGTCGCAGTGCGTGGACCATCGGCGGTTCTGGCCGATGTTGTCGTAGTTCGCGCCGTCGACTCCCGGCCGCGAGTTGCACACCAGGTCGCCCACCCGCGGAGCAATCTCGGTGGCCCGATACGCCCAGAACGGGTTCGCGCTGTTCGCGACGAGCCGGTTGCGGCGCGCCGCGCGGATGTACTCGCGGTGTGCCGCCGCGGCCGGGAACATCGACGCCCCGGCTTCGCGCATGACGTACGAGACGAACGCCGCGCTCCACGCGCTCATGTCGCTGTGCGCGTGCCAGGCCGCGCTCCGCAGATCCGCGTCGGACACCATGTCGGACACCTTCTTGCCGAGCCCGACCAGGTAGTACTGGCGCAGCATCGGAGTGGCCTGCGGCGTCGTTTCGGTGAGCGGCCTGCCGCCGCCGGGACGCCAGCGCCGGAACTCGCGTACCGCGACCGCCGCGATCGCCTCGCCCAGCGTTGGTGGCGGCGTGCTTTCGCGCTGTTCCGCCGGCGTCCCCGGGATCGCGGCGACGCCGGGCAGGTCGGCCGCGGGATCGGCGAGCAGCCGCGGCCCGTACGTGCGCGGTATGTCGCAATGTTCGACTTCCGTCCGCTCCACCCGGAACGTCCGGGTGTTTCCGCCCAGCTCGGCCCGGACGCGTTCACTCATCGCGGCGGTACCGTGCCGGCCCGCCCGATACAACACACGCAGTGCGCCCGTACCGGCCGAGCGCCGTCTTTTCGCCCAGGCGATGAGAGGCGCGGGATCCTCGTACAGCGCGTCGAACGTGTGTATCTCGTCCGGGTCCTCCTGCCGCAGGATCCTCATCAGTGCGGCGCCGCCGCCGGAGTGCGCGGTCAGGATCAGCCGCCCCGGTGTCGGATGAGCACCGGTGGCCGCGGCGAACCGTCCCAGCGCGTCGTCGACGAGGGCGGACAAGGCGCCACGGGCGACCAGGCCGGGAAAGTCGTAACCCGCGCGAGTCCGCCCGCCGTAGAAGTGACCGCGCGGAAGGACGAACAGTGTGGGCGCCCGGCGTCTCGCCGGATCGAACCCGCTGCGGGGCAGGATGTCGCGGACCAGGTCCATCGGTCCGCACGTGCCGAAGCCGTGCAGGTGGACCACGACGTCGACCCGGGCGCGGCGCGGCATCGGCCCCCAGCACAGCACCAGGTCCGGCGCGGCGCCCCGGTGCGCGGCGAGCAGCGGATGCCGGTCGATGACGAGCCTGCCGGGCCGGACACCCAGCGCTCCCGGCTCCGGGCGGCGCAGCGCGGGAGCGGTGGATGCGGTCATGGCCGTCCTCCTGCCATCGGGATCGGTGTCCCTGACACAGCAAGAAGCGGACCACCCGGGTGCGGAGCGGATCCGGCAGCCCCATCCAAGCCGTCGGATCGGCTGCTCCGGGGGCCGTCCCGGATCGCCGGAGGCGCCCAGGGTCAGGAAGAGCGTGGGTCGCCGCTTGATCGCGCGAACGGGATGAAGGCGCGATCCGTTTACGGATCTGCCGATGAGAATGCGCCAGCGCGAATTTTGGGAAACGGCGATTGGGGCCGTCTGTGGGCAGCCTCCAGCGCAGTGGCGGGCTCCGGGTGAAGCGGGTCGTCCAGCTTACCGGGCAATCGCCGGCCGACGGTGCGAATCGAGGGCGCTCCACACTGTCGGGCGGCTTCCCACCGGGGCGCACGGCGGCGTCTCCGCCACGCACCCGCAAACGGCCGCCCTTTTCCCGAAACCAGTTGCGACATCTCGTCGCCGGGGGACGCCGGACCGGTGCCGCCACGACAACCGCCTCTTCGAGCGCCGACTCGGATTCGGTGACCTGGCCACCGGCCGCGACACTGTGCTCATGCCGGCCTCCCGCCGCGTCCACCGTCGCGACCCGTCCCGCGACGGCGGTCTCCGGCACGGTCTGACCCGGCACAACCTGACCCGGCACAACCTGACCCGGCACAACCTGACCCGGCATGCTGGGCGTCGACTCCGACCGGACTGCCGGCCGGCTGTGTGCCTGCTCAGACGTTCCGGACGCCGACGCCACCGCGCCGCGATCGTGCCACCCGGCCGTCAATTCCTCGTCGCTCGGCATGTGGCCGTAAATCGAGCGCAGCTTCCGCGCGTGGCGTTGTGTCATACCCCAAACGCGATGCCGCTGATGCTCCCGGCGGAATTCCTCGGCCTCGGCGGAATAGTTGCGGCGCCTCGTCGTGTCGCGCATCGTCGCCAATTGCGCCGTGGTGAACAACTGCAGCTGCCGCATAAACCATTTTCCCGCAGACCGACCCGGCCCGGCCACTGTTCGATCATCCCAGCGGACAATGAGTTTCACGAGATCCGAAGACGCCGCGGCATTCAGCTGATAGGTGAACAAACAGACAGAAGCACGCGCTGTCATGCCGCCGATAGTGCTCGTCGGCATCGCTGGAGCGCGTACCGCGCGTGTAGATCGGCGGGGGTCGGTGTAACAAATCAGCCGAGTTCGCCTTCATCTCGGGCTCGCCGCCACACCGCCTCGAAATACTGGCTCTTCGAAGTTAAGCGGGGTTGAGGTGTCCGCGGTGGCGGCGGGTGGTGGCTGCGCGGGTGCGTAGGCGCTGGTTTTCGGGGTTGCGGAAGCCGTAGGCGTTGCGGGCGAGGGTCTTGATGACG
>NZ_JBHTBJ010000058.1:0-34842 GCF_042664765.1 Paractinoplanes rhizophilus
GCCCTGCCCGTCGTCACCGTGGCGTCGGCGACCAACACGATCAACACGCCGCGCCGCACACCAACATCGTCGTCACGCCCAACGGCGCACGCGCCGGCTACGTCGTCGCCCTCAACGGCGGCTGACACTCGGTCAGCCGGTCGATGTTGGCCAACATCATCGCCAGCAGTTCGCCGTGATGCGCGGTGAAGAACCCGGTCAACGCCTCGACCAGCAGCGCGGTCTTGCCGCGCATGCTGGTCCGGGCCAGATCGGCCAGCATCCTCGGGTCGTGTTTGCCGGTTGCCAGGGCGTCGAGCATGTCCCGGCCGGAGACCCCGAACAGGTCACTGATCACGCTGGACAGCTTGATCTGGGCGTCCTCGAGCAGCTTTCCACCCGCTGCTTCTCCCGCGACCGGTCCCGCACCAGCGACCGGCGGTAACGGGTGAAGTCCCGCAACCTGCGGATCGGCTCCGGATGTACCAGCGACGGCCGGAACATGCCCCGCTCGGCGACCTTGGCCAACCACACCGCATCGGCCTTGTCGGTCTTCGGTCGTCCCGGGACGTTCTTGACCTCCCGGGCGTTCGCGAGCTGGCAGTCGAAGCCCTCGGCCTCCAGCAGGTAGTACACCCCTTTCCAATAATCCGACGTCGACTCCATGACCACGGTCGTGACCCGTTCACAGCGCAGCCAGTCCGCCAGCGCCAGCAACTGAGCCGTGCGGGTCTCGAACGAGCGCACCTCCTGCACCCGCCGCCCCGGCTTGCTCGGATGCGGTAGCCGGACGCACGCCTCCAGCACCGCCTTGCCCAGATCGAGCGCCGCGATCCGCTCGACGAACAGGCTTTGATCTTCGTCTTCCTCCACCACGATCCCCTCGACGACCCACACGGCATACCACCAGGCGTGGACGCCCGCGGGAGCCAAAGGGAAACAAAGAAGCGGACCCGCGTGCTCGTGGCAACAATGCGCAGCCCCTCGAAACGGCTCCCGGCGTCAAACTGTCAGACGGCCTCACCTGCGCCAGAGAACCACGACGTCGGCGAGCGACCACGCCCGGATTTTCCCGCATGCGCGGCGTCTCGACGAGACCCCCTAACTGTCAGGGAGAGAGGCATTCCAGCAGTAGGCGAGCGGTGGACCGGATCGGAGTGGACATGCCCTACGAATTCAGCGTTTGGCACGAGGTCTTCTACCAAGACGGCAACAACATTCCGCGCACGGTCACTATTGACCTTGGTGCGCCGATGAGTTGGGTGGCGAAGTCCACGTTGAGCACTGCCTGGTTCGGGGTGCGGGAGCCCAGCAGCGGGTACGGCGTCGCGGCGGACATCATCGACATCGACGGGGCATCAACGCCGGTGGTATACGCCTTCGGCAGCAGCCATCCGAACGATCCGAATACCCATGTATCGATAGCGCATCCGGGAATGATCGGTCAGGCGACGGCGCGCAGGGTCACGTTCCGCGTGCGCGGGACGACATTCGACTCGGCTGCCGTCGCCGTCAACCACCTGCTGGTCCGGTGAGGCTGATGCGAACCCCAGACGGAAGTACACCGCAGCGGTACTACCTCACAATTGATGGTAGGAGCGGAGACATTCTCTGCGCCCATCAGGAGTACGTCGTCGATCGCCTGGACCGGGACGGCGAGGGACGCCTGCGGCCCAGTGACGCGGCGGACGAAGACGCCGTTTTGAATGTAGCCATCAAGGCGAGCGCGTCGGCGCGGGAGGCGCGTGACCGTCTGCGAGTCGTCCGGGTCGAGTGCCCGCCGACCATCGATTTCTCTCTGCACCGCGTAGAGCTCGAGAGCGACACGCTGGTGCGGGTCGAGACCACCGAGCCGCAACGGACCGAGTCAAGCTTGACGCGCCATGCAAACGGGGGACGGTCGTGATCGCAGACGTTATCCGGTCTGGAGGCTGGGCGCAGGCCGGTGGGAACGGCGCACCGCACTCGCTGACCGTCAGCATGGCGCCGCCCCGCGGCACGCTGGTGCGGGCCCAGGCGCAGCTCGCCCGGACGGCGCGCTACAGCTACTCCGACGACCCGTGGTCAGCGTACGCGTTCATCCGCGAATGGTGCTTCGGAGACGTCGGCCAGTGCGTGCTGGCCGACGACCCGGAGTTCGCGCCGAGTTACATCACTGTCTTCGACGCCACGCGCATCACTTTCGAGGTCCGAGTTACGGGCCCGCTGACCTACGGCATGCTGATCGCGACCCTGTTCATCTACGGCTGACAATGAGGCGAAGCAATGAAGCCCAAGCCGGGACTCGTCCCAGAGACGGAAACCTCTGCCACCTTCGTCGTCTATGACACGGCCGACGGAACGATTGTTCATCGCCACAAGGTGACTACTCCCGTCGGGTCGGCTGAGGGACGCCGCGAGGACGCGGAGGAGGCCGCGTTGAATTACGCCCACCGCATCACTGGGACGCAGCGGGATCGCATCGCGGTCCTTCAGGTTGCCGACGACGAGCTGCGACCCGGCGTCGAAAGTCGCGTCGACGTGGAGACGCGCCGCGTGGTCAGGGCCGACGAAGCCGGCCGGGCATAGGGGCGGTCGTACTGCGGCGGGTGGACTCGTGCACCGCGGACCCCGGAGGCGCCGTGCACCGTGGTGCAGCGCGACGGCGTCGGCCTCGATCTGAGTATTCTCCTGGTCAAGACCGGCGCACCGGCGGCGTCGCCGAGCGCGCCGAGCCGTTGCCGTCGAGGCTGCTGAAGAAGTCGACCGGTCACCGCGTGCGCTGCGCGAGGTAGCAGCGGAAGACGAGGCCCATACGCACGGTCCCGTCGGTCCGTGTGCGCGGTGCGAAGTCGGACCGCAGCGCCGTTTCGACGGTCGCGCGGCCGGAGTGCCGGATCGCTGCGGCGACCGGGCCGGCCGGCAGCTGGGCGGCGACCGCCTCGTTCTCGCTTGTGAAATCGACATCGAACGCGATGTCGGCGACGGCCACGGATGCGAACCCGGCAGCCAGCAGCACGCGGCGGGCCGCGTCTGTGTCGGCGAGGTCGAGCACACCGCTGTCGGGCACCTCGCCGTGGTCAGCCAGCGGGTTGATCAGCGCTGCACTCTCGGCCTGCTCGGGACCGGCGCCCACCGTCACGACCGCCCTGCCCGGAAGGGCGGTCACGCGCGCGATCTCGGCGAGCGCGCCACGCGGATCAGCGGCGTAGAGCACCGAGTTGAACGCGGTGACGACGTCGAAGGCGCCGTCACCGAACGGCATGTGCTCGATGTCGTCAACGACGTACCGGGCCGCCGGGCGCCAGTGACGCGCGTACTCGACCAGTCCCGCGGCCGCGTCCAGCCCGGTGACGTCCGCGCCGGCCTGAGCGGCCAACTCGGCGAACAGGCCCGATCCGCAGCCGGCGTCCAGAAGCCGCATACCGGGGCGAAGGTCGATGCGTTCAAGCACCCGCTCGTACAGCGGCCGGATGCGGCCCTCCGCAGTCTGCGCCCAGCCGCGCGGATCGCTGCTCCAGAGTTGGCCCTGGACAGTCGCGTTCACCCGACGCTCCCGCGGGCCCGGCCCAGGTATCGATCTTCCGGTGACCGGGCGGGGCGCGATCGGCGGTCGAGCGCCGGCGGTTCCGCCGAGCGGGAGGTCATGAAGAGGAACATGGCCCGACCGTACGGCCGGACCCGCCACGCGCTCTTGAACAAACCGGGCGTCATTCTGGCGCTAGACCAGCGGGCCGACATACTGGGTCACGTGACCGGCGACCCGTTCTCCGACCCCGCCGCGGGCGGCCAGAGTTACGTCGAGCGCCCGCCCGCTCCGGCATTGCGCGCGCTGGTCTCGTCGGTCTGGGTCCAGCAGGTCGGTCGTGACGCGGCGCCGTACGTCCATCGGCGCATCCCCAACGGTGCCGTCGAGCTCGTCTGCCGGGTCGGCTCGGCCCCGCGGGTGATCGGCCCGCTCACCGAGCCGCTGGTCGAGGTGATCCAGCCGGGTACTTCGGTGATCGGCATGCGTTTCGTGCCCGGCGCCTTCCCGGTGGTCGCGGGGCAGTCCGCTGCGGAGGTGGTCGGGCTCGCCCTCGATGCCGAACATCTGTGGGGCCGCTCGGCAGCCGCCCTCGGCGACGCGGTCGGCACCGCGGCCTCGGCCCGGGAAGCACTCGCCGCCGTGCAGCTCCATGTGCACCAGCTGGCCGGTGCCGCCGAGCCCCCGGACCCGCTCGTAGCCAAGGTGGTTCGCGGTCTTATGCCGTGGCGCAGGGTCGACGTCACGGCGCTGCGCGCGTCTTTGCACATCTCCGAGACGCAACTGCGGCGCCGCTGCCACACGGCTGTGGGGCTCGCACCGAAGACGCTGCACCGCATGCTGCGGTTCCAAGGCTTCCTCGCGCTCGTCCAGCAGGCGATCGCCCAGGGCCGTGCGGTGACGCAAGATGGCCTCGCGCCGCTCGCCCTCCGCGCCGGGTACGCGGACCAGTCCCACCTCACGCGCGAGTGCGTCCGGCTCACCGGCGTCTCCCCGCGGGTGTTCGTCACCGAGACACACCAGGTCTGCGTCTGCGGGCACGATCACTCGGCGTCATTCGCACCCGTACTCCGTGATGGTCGCGGTTGAACGGCTTTGGTTTCGGGTGGTTTCGGGACAAGGTGTACAAAAACTTCCGAAGTCCGCCGCCGGCTGATCACTCTACGTGTCCGATATCTGGCTGACGGTCGCCTCCCGTAAGTCGACGATGGTCCATGCGTTTTGGAGGCACGCATGGTCATGCCGGCTCGTCTCATCCGGTTGGTCCTCGCGGTTTCGGTCATTGCCGTCGCGGCGATTCCGGCCGCCGGCCGAGCGCAAGCGGAGGATGACTTCTCGGTCCTGCCGAACCGGTACGCCGGACTGCCCGGCGAAAGCGTGGCGATCGAGTTCAAGAGCCTGAAGGATGCGCCATTCGTCGACCGCTGCTCAGCCGTCGTGGAGGACGGCTCCGGGCTGGAGGTGGAGTGCGCCAACGGACCCTCGAAGGTGCCCACAGCCACGATCGAGGTGCCGGATCAACCGCCTGGCCCGGTCGTGGTGAGTTGGACGCTCTGGCGCGGCTACTACCAGATCGGCAAGGCCGCGGCGCTGGACCCGAAACCGCTCACCGGCTCCTTCGAACTCACCGTGCTGGCGGTCGAGGTGAAGGTCGTGCCGACGGTTCCCGAGCAGGGCAAGCCCTTCTCGGTCGTCTTCCAGGGCCAGCCGGACGGGCTCCGGATCGCCTCATGCACCGTCCGGGACGCGTCGTGCGACGACGCGAAAGCCACCCTCAGCCTCGGCGAGGATCGGACGCTGATCTGGGGCGCCACCTACGAATGGGACCGGAGGGGCGGGACCGACTCGGGCGACGCCAGGGGCCGGCTGCCGGTCCACGTCGTGCCGCCGCCTCCGGAGTTCGACGTGCGTCCCGCCACTGCGACTGCCGTGCCCGGGTGGCCGTTCGTGGTCACCTTCGCCAGCCTCACGACCGGGGTGACCGTCAAGACCTGCGGACTCACGCTCCCGGCGAAGGCCGACTGCGGCGGGTCCCGGGTTGCCGTGGTCATGATCTCGCCGAAGACGCCGATCGGCAGCACGATCAAGGTGTCCTGGTTCCTGAACTGGAGCAGCACGCGACCGGAAGACGATCCCCGCCAGGTCGAGGGATCGTTCGAGGTGCCCGTCGCGGCGAAGCGGCCGCGGTTCATCGCGAACGTGCAGCCCGACCGGGCCGAGCCGGACGAGGAGGTCACGGTGACGCTCGAGCCGGTCGATCCCGAGGTCCGCATCGAAGGGTGCTACGGCTTCTTCCCGCACGGTGATCTGGGCTCCTGCCAGCGCTCAGCGGATCGGTGGTTCGCCCGCGCCAAGGTCCCCGCGGACGCGCTGCCCGGGGCCACGCTGGTGCGCTGGACCGCGGGGGCGCTCACGCCCGGCGGCGCCGCGGTGGCGGACGACGGCGTGTTGCCGTTCGAAGTGCTGCCGCGGAGCCGGACCAGGCCGACCCGGCCGACGGAGCCGACCCGGCCGACCGAGCCGACCGAGCCGACGCAGCCCGTCCAGCCGACGCAGCCCGTCCAGCCGACGCAGCCCGTCCAGCCGACGCAGCCCGTCCAGCCGACCGGGCCCGAGCCGCGGCCCGTGTTTGTCGCGGTGACAGACCCGGAGGCAGCGGAGCCGGGGCGGGCCGTGTCGGTGACCATCGAGGCGCTGACCGCGGGCACCGGCATCACCGGGTGCCACGCCGCCTTCGCCGGGACCGGTGGGTCGGTGTGCGAGCAGTCCGGCGCGCGCTGGACCGCCACCGTCGCCGTCCCGGAGGACGCCGCGGCCGGCGACCTCCCGCTGCTCTGGCACGTCACGGCCGGAGCCGCCGAGGGCGGAGGCTCGGTCAGCTACCGAGTGCTGAGCCGGGGAACGCCGGCGCCCGCCGATTTCGCCATTGAGCTCGATCCGGCACAGGTTAAGGCCGGTGAGCGGGTCACGGTCACCCATCGCGCGTACGACGAGGGTGTGACCATCACAGGGTGCAGCGCCGCCTACAGTCCGGGTGGTGCGCCAGCCGCCTGCCACGACACCGGGCAGGGCTGGGCGGCCGACGTCGAGGTGCCGGGCGATGCGCCGGCGGGCATCGGCAGGCTGCTCTGGCACGTGTCCTACGACCGGGTCGCGCCGTCCACTGCCGACGGCGAGGTCGGCATGCCGGTGCTGGCCCCGCGGGTGGAGGAGAGGTCCTGGCCGGCGAAGCTGTGGGACTACCTGCGCAAGGGTGGCATCGCCCTCGCCGGGTTCGCCGCGCTGATCGCCTGGCGGCTCGCGGGGCCGGCAATCCGACGGCGATGGAAACAATTCCGCGACGAGCGGGTCGAACCGCTCCCGGACCACTCGATCCGGCTCGTCCGGCCGCGTGGCGCCCCGCGTGTGGCGCTCGCGGAGCCGGACGGCCCGCCCGTGCCCGTCCTCCGCCTGACCCTCCGTCGCGGGGTGCCCCGCATCCGAGTGCACCAGGAGTTCCGATGACCGGTGACGCGTCACTGCGGTCGTTCTTCTTCCCGGCCGACCCGGCCGGCGCCGGCGCCGCGCTGAGCGAGGCGGCCGCCGGCGTCAACCTCGGCGGCTTGACGCCGGCCGCGCGCAAGGCCCTGCTGACCGAGGTCGGTGAGGAGGCCGCCAAGGTGCTCGACCTCGGGATCGACGACATCTTCCGCGGCGTCTGGGACAAGTACAAGCAGCTTCTCGACGCGGCCGAGCGGACCGCGGCCGCGCCCGGCTCGGTCGAGGCGGTGCCACTGCTCGATCGGCGGATGTCGTTCGAGGACGGGCCCGGCGTCGAGGTGCGGATCGCCGATCTGCCGCCGTTCACGATCCCGGTCGTGATCGCGCTCGAGATCACCGTGCACGGCCTGAGCGCAGTGGTGGGCAACGCCCTGCTCAAGGCGGTCCGGGCCGGTTCGGCAGACGTGACCGGCACGCTGACGATTGCCGGGCAGTTGGTGGCCGAGCAGCAGGCGACGATCGACCTACCCGGGGTCCTGCGGTTCGGCGAGGGTATTCCGCTAGGCGAGCCGCCCGGGACCGGGTGGCACCGCCGTTCCGAACTAGACTAGAGGCTAGCGAGGGGGCGTTTAGAGGCTCGCGAGGGCCGGGCTGAGGTCGGTCGCGTCTGCCAGAACCTCGACCTCGCCAGCCAGGGTGGCCAGGCCTGGCTGACCCGGACCATGGCCTCGGCGACGGCGGTGTCCCGCGGCTCCAGCTTTATGAGATCCACCGGCTGGCAGAACCTGGCCGAAGCCGCCGGCCGACGTCGTCTTCAGATGTGGCCGCCGTCGACGTTCAGGTCGATGCCGTTCGCGAGGGAGTTCTCGAGCAGGAAGAGACAAGCGTCCACGATCTCGCTCATCGTGCCGAGCCGCCCGATCAACGAGTCCTTGCGGAATCCCTCGAGGATTGTTGCTACTGCGGGGTTGCCGTGCCAGAACGGGCTGTCCTCGATCGGGCCGGGATGGATCGCGTTGACCCGCACCGGCGCGAGTTCGACGCTCAACGTCCGGATCAGGCCGGTGATCGCGCCGTTCACCGCGGTGACGGTGGTCGAGCCGGGGTACGGGTAATCTTTGGCTACGCCGCCGAAGAACAGGACCGACGCGTCCGGGGCCATCCGCGGGGCGAGTGCACTCACGACCGCTGTGTAGCCGACGACCTTGGTGACGGCCAGCAGCGATGCTTTAGCCACGTCGTAGGCGCCGATGGTGTTGCGGTCACGGATCATGCCGACGACGGCGAGCCGGTCGACCCGCTCGACGGGGGCCAGTATTTCCGCGAGTTCGGCCGGGCGGGTCAGGTCGAGCGCCAGCCCGGTGACGGTGCCGGACACGTCCTTGGACAGCTCATCCGCCACTTCGGTAGCGCGCTCCGGGCTGCGCCCGGTGATGATGACATTCGCGCCTCGGCTGGCGTACTCGGCCGCCAGCAGGCGACCGGTTCCCTGTGTTGCTCCAATGATCAGGACCGACTTCACGATTCTTTGACTCCTTCTGAAAGATGTTTCGCATGAAGCACGTATGTGGTTCCACCGGGCGGCACCCAGCAGAATGGTTCATATGTGAACCGAACAGTATTCGGCGCTTGGTTCACATGTCAACCAAACGGTAGAGTGATGGTCATGACGGAGGTGCGGTGGCTGAACGACCAGGAACAGCGGTCCTGGCGCAGCCTGATGACGATGCAGGACGGCCTGGCGCAGTACATCGAGCGGCAGCTGCGCAACCGGCACGGGCTGTCCCACGCCGACTACCAGGTCTTGGCCCACCTCTCGGAGGCGCCCGAGGGTCAACTGCGGTCGTACGAGCTCCGCCGGCTGCTGCGCTGGGAGAAGAGCCGCCTGTCCCAGCACCTCGGTCGGATGCAGAGCCGCGGCCTGGTGTCCCGCGAGCCGTGCCGCACGGACCAGCGGGGGGTGAGCGTCGCCATCACGGACCGGGGCAGTGACCTGGTCAGGGCCGCCGCCCCGCAGCACGTGGCCGACGTCCGCGACGCGCTCATCGACCACCTGACCGCGGCCGAGCTCAAGGTACTCGCCGCCATCGGCGACAAGGTTCGCGACCGGTTGGCAGCGCTGGACCAGGAAACTTGACAACGATCCCCGACGCTCGACCACTCACGAGCAGAAACTTCATCCCCGCCGTCCTCGACCGGTCGCATTCACCCGGCGGATGGCTCGTCGTCGGCGAGTTGGGCCCGTACGTCGCCGGGCACCCGTACGCCACGAGCCCGCAGGTGGGCGACGAATCGTGCGGTGAGTGGGCCGGAACCGGTGGATGTCACCGCGACCAGTTGCCTGGTCCATCGGGGCGTGAAGGATCGGACCGTGCCCGGGAAGCCCGCACTGACCGCGCTGACCGGGGTAACGGCGAGGCCGAGGCCGGCCGCAGCGAGCTGGGGGGCCGCGCTGGTCACCGATGTTCTCATCACCGGCTCTGGGCGGACGCCGGCCTGGCTGAGCGACCAGTCGAGCCAGTTTGCGAGACCGTTGTCCGGCGCGAAATGGACGAGCCGCTCACCGTCGAGATCGCTCAGCGTCACCGACGGCCGCTGGGCGAAAGGGTGGTCTTTCGGCGCTGTCAGCACGATCTCTTCCTCGGCGACCGCGGTGGCGGTGAACCGCTCAGGCGCGGGGCCCGGCAGCAGTAACACGTCGGCTTCGTCGGACTCGATGAACCCGAAGAGTTCGCCCGGCACGGCGGACTCCCGCAGGCTGATCGTTACGTGCGGCTGACGCCGGTGCCAGTCACGGATGACCGGCGCGAGCAGCGGAACGGTCAGGCTCTGCGCGCAGGCCAGTCGCAGCGTTCCCCCGGATGCTTCGGCTGCGGCACGTGCCGAGCGCACCGCCGACGCGGCCGCGTCGATGGCTCGCCGCGCGTCAGCGACGGCGGCTCGTCCGGCAGGGGTGAGCTTGACGCCGCGCGGTTCGCGGTGCAGCAGTGGCGTCCGGGTCTCGCGCTCCAGTGCGGCGAGCTGGTGGGAGATCGCGGGTTGCGACGAGTGCAGCAGCCGGGCCGCCTGGGTGATCGATCCCGTGTCCGCGACCGCTACCAGACACTCCAACGCCCGCAACGAAGCCATCCACGAATTTTATCGCAAACCTCCAAAGCATGAATGTTTTGGAGGGAAGCGGAGGGCGCCGGTAATTGCTGAGCAAGCAAGAGCCTTCTTCCCAATCTCGGGTGAGGGCGCCTTCGCTGAGGGAGAGCCACATGGCACAGGCATTCGTAACCGGTGGGTCCGGCTTCATCGGCCGGAGGCTGGTTCGCCGGCTTCTCGACGAGGGGCATACGGTCCGCGTCCTGGTCCGCAGTGCGGCGTCGGCTGACGTCGTTGCAGCGTTGGGCGCGGAGCCGGTACGGGGTGAGTTGACCGACTCCACCACATTGCGGGAGCACGTCACGGACAGTGAGGTGTTCTTCCACCTGGCGGCGGAGACGGACGTCACGGCCGACCGCGCGCGGCACGAGCTCGTGACGGTCCAGGGCACCCGGGCAGCGGTGGACGCGGCTCGCTTCGCCGGTGTTCCCCGGTTCGTTCATTGCGGCAGCGAAGCCGCGCTCCTGGCCGGTGAGCCGCTCGTGGACGTCGACGAGACCGCACCGCTGCGCGCGGATTCAGAAGCCGCGTACTGCGCGGCGAAGGCCGAATCCGAAGCTGTTGTCCTCGACGCGAACGGTCCGGGTTTCGTCACGGTGTCGATCCGCCCGCGGTTCGTCTGGGGACCCGAAAGCTTCCTCCTCGAGGGACTCGCGGCGGCGGCGAAGGCGGGACAGTTCGCCTGGCTCGGCGGCGGCCGGCACACGACCGACGTGACGTTCGTCGACAACGTCGTCGAGGGCTTCATTCTCGGATGGCATCGCGGCCGGCCCGGTCAGGCGTACTTCATCACCGACCAGCATCGCGTGATCCTGCGGGAATTCCTCGAGGCCCAATTCGAGATGTACGGCGTCGACGCCCCGATCCCCGACGTGGATGCCAGCGAGGTCGCCGTGCCCCTGCGGTGGTTCCTGGGCCAGACGTGCACGCTGCGGATCGACAAGGCCGTCGCCGAACTCGGATATCAGCCGGTGATCTCGCACGCCGACGGCCTGGCCGCCGTGCGGGACTCACTGGCCGGCAATCGGAAGGCCTGATCATGTCGTTGACGACCGAGAAGGAACCGCGCGTCCGCAAGGATGTCAAACTCCCGCTGGGCGCCCTGTTGACGTTGTTCACGGCGGGCTTCCTGGGAATCATCAACGAGACGATCCCGGCCGGGCTGCTGCCCAGGATGTCCGAGAGCCTCGGGCTCTCCGAGGCCACCGCCGGTCAGACCGTCACCGTGTACGCGTTGGCGACGGCGGTCACGGCGATCCCGCTCAACGCCGCCCTGAAGAACTGGGACCGCCGGATCGTCCTGGTAGCGGCGCTGGTCACCTTCGCCGGCGCGAACGCTGTCGTAGCGCTCGTGGGCAGCTTCTCGGTCATCCTGGTCGCGCGGTTCGTCGCCGGCGTCGGAGCGGGACTGATCTGGTCGAACATCGGCGGGTACGCGGCTCGAATCACTCCGGCGGCGTTGCGGGGCAAGGCCATCGCCATTGCCATGGCAGGCACGCCCGTCGCACTGTCGCTCGGGCTTCCGCTGGGCACCTTCCTGGGCGATGCCGCCGGGTGGCAGGCGACATTCGGCGTGGCGGCCGCGGTCAGCGTCGTCCTCATCGTCTGGGTGTTCGTCTCCCTGCCCAGCCTTCCGGGCCAGTCGGAGAACGGCCACGTTCGTTTCGCGACCATCCTGCGTACCCCCGGAGTACGGTCGATTCTCTGGGTCGTCGGCGGATTCGTGGTCGCCCACACCATCCTGTACACCTACATCGCTCCGCTGGCCGCCGCAGCCGGCGTCGGTGGCCAGATCGAGTGGATCTTGGTGGTGTTCGGTGTCGCCGCACTGCTCAGCATCTGGGCAACCGGATCGTACGTCGACCCGCACCACCGCCGGCTGATCATCATGAGCGTGGTCGTCCTCGGCGCCAGCGCCCTGGTCCTCGCGTCCGCTCGGGTCAACCCCGTGCTCCTGTACCTCGGCGTGGCCGCCTGGGGCTTCGGGTTCGGCGGTTCCGCCACCCTCTTCGTCACCGCCGGCATCCGAGCCGCCGGTACGGACGGCGTCCAGCCGATGCTCGTGACCGTCTTCAATCTCAGCATCGCGGCCGGCGGAGTTCTCGGCGGCCTCGTACTCTCCGGGCCAGGCGTCACCTCCATTCCGTGGACCGCCGCCGCCATCATGATTCCCACCGTCATCGCCACCATCGCGGGTAGGCGACACGCTTTCCCGCACTGGCCGGCAGGCGCGTGACACCCCTGCGTTCGTCGAAGGAATGGGGAATCTCATGTCCCATAACGACAAGCTGACCATCGGCACCATCGGTGCGGGTCGCGTCGCCCAGACCATTGCCCGCCTCGCCCTCGCGGCCGGCCATGAAGTCATCCTGAGCAACAGTCGCGGCCCCGAGTCACTCACCGATCTCGCCGACCACCTGGGCGCGGGTGCGTCCACAGGCACCGTCAACGACGCCGCACGAGCCGACATCACAGTCCTGGCGGTCGGCTGGGACCAGGTGCCCGCCGCCCTCGGGAACGGGGTAGACCTCAGCGGGCGGATCGACGCCCCGCCGGCGGCGGTGTGGCCGTGGCTGGTGCAGATGGGCAGTGGGCGTGGCGGCGCCTACACGTACGACTGGATCGAGAACCTGTTCGGCCTGAACATGCACAGCGCCGATCGCATCCTGGCGGAGTTCCAGCACCTCGCGGTCGGCGACGTGCTGCCGCTGGGGCCGCAGGGTCCCGGCATGCGGGTGCAGATCTGCGACCCGGGGCGTACGCTCGCGTTCCGTTCCACCGAGGCCGACTGGGTCTGGACCTTCCGCCTGGCCGGCCGGGCGCACGGCACCCGGCTGGTCAGCCGCAATCGCAGCGCAGTGACCTACTCGGGCCCGGCGCGGTGGCTCACCAACCGGCTCGTCGTCGAACCGGGCAGCCTGATCATGGACGGCGCATGCTGCTGGGCATCAAGGAGCGAGCCGAGTCCGTGCTCGTCTGACCAGAGGTTCTCGACCCACTCGTGATCGCGCGAGCCGATGACCGCCACCGCGGCAGGCTCGTCGCCGCCACGCTCTCCGTCAGCCGACCGTCAGCACGAGCTTTCCGCGCAGGCCACCCGCCAGTACCCGCCGGTGCGCGTCGGCTGCTTCGGTCAACGGCATCGTGGCCGCGACCCGCGTGCGCAGACGTCCCGCCGCCACCTGCTCCACCAGGTCGGCCAACAACTTGCGGTCGAGCCGGATGAGTTGCAGTTCCTGGCGTATACCCCGTGCCGGAACGATGGGCGGCGTGGGCCGGGTCGCCACCAGGATCCCCCTGTCCTCGACGGCGGCGGCCGCCGCCTCACCGAGGGGGACCGCGTCGAACACCGCCGCCACGGGCCCTATCCTGGCCAGGTCGGCGGAACGGGAAACTACCTCGTGCGCACCGAGACTGTGCACCCATTGTTCGTCCCCGTGGCTGGCCTGCGCCAGGACGCGGTAGCCGCCCTGAGCGGCAAGCTGCGTGGCGAAGCCGCCGACACCGCCGCTGGCGCCGGTGACCAGAATGCTGCTGCCGGCCGGAAGCATGGCCCGTGACACGAGTGACAGCCCCTGGTGTGCGGTCTGGGCGTTGAGCGGCACTGTGGCGGCGGACACGAACTCGAGCCCGTCCGGCAACCGCACCAACCAGTCCACGTCGGCGGCCACGAACTCGGCATAACCGCCGGGTACGCCCCGAGTCGTGTACCACGGAATCATCCCGACGACACGGTCACCCACCCCGAGATCGGCCGTGTCGGGACCGACCGAGGCCACCTCGCCGGCGATATCCCACCCGGGTGAGAACGGCGGAACATCCGGCCCAAGAGGGATTTCCCCGGTGGTGGCGGCCACGTCAGCCGGGTGCACACAGACCGCGCGGATCCGCACCACTACCTGCCCGCGACCCGCCTCAGGCTCGGGCAGCTCGGTCACTTGCAACACCTCAGGACCGCCGAGCGCGGCCGCGACGACTCCTAGCACGCGTCCACTCTAGACGCCCGCCCACCGGCTCGTCCGGCCGAGAACACGCCGGCCGTGCCGCCCGCGCACCACGACCACGGCGAGCGGGCGATCAGGGCGAGTGGGCGACCACTGGCGTACGCGTGCTTGTTGGTTGTTTTGTCGTGCCCCGGCGGCGAGGACGGCTGGCCGGTGCTCAGCGGCCCGGGATCGGACGTGCCGCGGTGAAGACGTCCTCGTCGAAACCGTCAGGGACGTCGCGAGTGCAGGCCAAGCCGCCGCGGCCGCTCATCGACTGGTGAGCTCCTTCTCCGGTTGTGGCTTCCGCTCCGGCTTTCTCTCCACCGGCACGAAGAAGCCTTTGACCGCCGGGGCCAGTGCGCCGAGCCGGTTCATCTTCTTGGGTACGACCCAGCCCGCGTACTCGGCCGGTGGGAGCGGCTGGTGCACCTCGACGAAGCCGCCGTCCGGGAGCCGGCGGATGATGCCGGTTTCGATGCCGTGCGCCAGCACCTCCCGGTCGTGCTGCTGCAGCCCCAGGCAGATCCGGCGGGTCACGTAGTAGGCGAGTGGCGACACCACCAGCAACCCGATCCGGCCCGCCCAGGTCATCGCATTCAGGCTGATGTGGAACTTGTCGGCGATGATGTCGTTGCCACCCGAGATCAAGCAGATGAGGAAGAACGACAAAGCCATTACCCCAAGTCCCGTACGGGCGGGGTTGTCCCGCGGCCGGTCGAGGAGGTTGTGCCTTCTCCGGTCGCGATGGCGCCGCGCCTCGATCCACGGGTACGCCATCGGTGCCACGGTGAGGATGCCGGGCAACACCACGGCCGGCCAGAAGATCGGCGGGATGCTGTAGTTGCCGAGGTAGATCTGCCAGCTCGGCATCAGCCGGATCGCGCCGTCCAGGAACATCACGTACCAGTCGGGCTGGCTGCCGGCCGACACCTCGGAGGCGCGGTACGGGCCGTACAGCCACACCGGGTTGATCTGGAACAGGCCGGCCGTCAGCGAGACGACCGCGAAGACGGCCATGAAGAAGCCGCCCTGCTTGAGCGCGTACCGGGGCACGAACCGCTCGCCGACCACGTTGTTCTCGGTGCGCCCGGGACCGGGCCACTGGGTGTGCTTCTGCACGAACACGAGGGCGACGTGCACGGTGATGAGCGCGAACAGCGCGGCCGGCAGCAGCAGCACGTGCACGATGTAGAGCCGCCCGACGATGAGATGGCCGGGGAAGTCGCCGCCGAAGAGCGCCGCCGACAGCCAGCTGCCGGCCACCGGAACGGACAGCACGATGGCCTGTGCGATCCTCAGCCCGGCGCCGGAGAGCCCGTCGTCGATCATCGAGTACCCGGTGAACCCGGCCAGGAACGCCAGCCAGAACAGCAGCAGGCCGATCACCCAGTTCGCCTCGCGCGGCTTGCGGAACGCGCCGGTGAAGAAGATGCGCAGCATATGCACCACGATGGCGGCCAGGAACAGCAGCGCCGCCCAGTGGTGCATCTGCCGGATGAACAGCCCGCCGCGCACCTCGAACGAAAGCCGCAAAGACGACTCGTACGCCGCCGACATCGACGTCCCGCGCAGGGCAGCGTACGGACCGTCGTACGTGATCTCGCGCATCGACGGGTCGAAGAAGAGCGTGAGGAAGACCCCGCTGAGCAACAGCACGATGAACGAGAACAGCGCGATCTCGCCGAGCAGGAACGACCAGTGGTCGGGGAAGACCTTGTTCAGCAGTCCCCGCAACGGCGTGGCGGCCCGGTAGCGCTCATCGACGCCCTTGGCCGTCCTCTCGATCGCGCGCATGCCACGCCCCTCCCCGCTCGCCTCCCGCTTGAACACAAGACGACGTAGCACCCCGGAATGTGACGCTCTCGTGCTCAAAGGGTCGCGACGGGTGACGGCAATCACGGCGACCACGATCGCTACCAGCGACCAGGCGGCGTACACGACCCGCGCCCCGGTGGTGGTCATCGGATAGGGCACATGCTGACGCCTCGTTCTATCGGCCGATGGCATCACCGCTTCGACTCACCGTCGTAGCTCGGCCACCCGGCCCAGCCGCTCGAGTTTGTGCGGGTTGCGGATCGCGTAGATCTGGGTGATCCGGCCGCCTTCAACGACGAACGACACGGCCGTGTCGTTCTCGCCGCCGGGGTCGATGCGCGCCGCGATGCCACCGTTGAGGTCGAGAATGAAAGCCCTGGTGCCGGGCGCGACCTCGGCGAAGCGAGCCATCACGGGGGCGAGCTTCGCGGCCCCGCGGACCGGCTTCGGGATTGTCGGGGCCAGGCCGCCGCCGTCGCCTACGACGAGCACGTCGGGAGCCAGCACCTCGAGCAGTCCGGGCAAGTCGCCGGTGGTCAGCGCGGCGAGGAACCGCTCGACCACCTGCTTCTGCTCCGTGCGGCTCACCGACATCCGCGGCCGGCGCGCCGCCACGTGCTTACGGGCCCGCGTCGCGATTTGGCGCACCGCCGCGGATGACTTGTCCAGCGCCTCGGCGATCTCGTCGTATGGCACGTCGAAGACCTCGCGGAGTACGAAGACCGCGCGCTCCGTCGGCAGCAGCGTCTCGAGCACGGCCAGCATGGCGATCGACACGCTCTCGGCCAGCTCCACGTCCTCGGCGACGTCCGGGCTGGTCAGCACGGGCTCGGGCAGCCACTCGCCCACGTACTCCTCGCGCTGCCGCGCGAGCGTGCGCAGCCGGTTGAGGCAGAGCCGGGTCACGATTCGCACGAGGTACGCCCGGGGGTCCCGGACCTCGCCGCGCTCGGCGTCGCCCAAGGCTGCCCAGCGCAGCCAGGTTTCCTGCACCACATCCTCGGCGTCGGCGACCGAGCCGAGCATCTCGTAGGCGACGGTGAACAGGAGGCTGCGGTGGGCGAGGAATGGGCCCTCGGTCATGACGTGGACGCTACTCCCGGTCGCTCGGCCAGCGGCTTCAGTCCGCAGGCAGCAGCGAAGCCGTCGGACTCGATGCCGAGCGCTACGTTGCCGCGCGTGCTCATGTTGGCGAATGCGATCACCGAGGTGAGCTCGACCATGGCGGCAGATCCCAGCTCGGCATGCAGCCGGTCCACCAGTTCGTCGGTCACGGTCGGCGGTGTCTGGCTCATCGCCTCGGCGTACTCCAGGACGTCCCGCTCCAGCGCAGTAAAAACGTTCACCTCCCGCCACCGTGGGATCTCGCGCGCCTTCTCTATGTCGAGCCCTTTGTTGCGGGCCTCGAAGTAGTTGAAGTCCAGGCACCACGTGCAGCCGACCAGCGACGCGACCGCCATGTGGGCGAATGACTTCAGGCTCTCGTCACAGGCGTTCCATTTCTGCACCTTGCCGCCGAGGCCGAAGCTGGCGAAGAGCACCTTGGGGTTGTGCCAGAAGATGCCCACGGCTGTCGGCACCCTGCCCAGCTTCTTCTCGATCATCCGCCGGATCAGCACTCCCTTGACGCCGCTGATCTTGGCCGGGGGGATGCGGGTCGTGTGCCCCGTGTCTGCTCCTGCGTCGGTCGTTGCGCCGACGGGTTGGTACGTCGTCATGCCATGGAGACACCGGCCGGGCCGCGGAAGTGACATCGACCGGGAAACGGGGTGGCCTGCATTTGTAGATGGCCTCGGTATATTGGATCTTGGTCAAGGCATCATCGAGGGATCGCCGTCTTGATCCTCCCGTCCGAGCGCACGATGGCCGACACGTCCGCGCCCGACCTGGCCGGCGTGGCCGGGACGCAACGGAATGACCTCCATACGGCGATCGGAACACGGATCCTGGTATCCAGGGCAGCGTCGATCGCGCGGGTGTAGAAGGCGCGGGCGGCGCCGATCACGTTCTCGACGGCGTGCCGCCCACCGCGGTCGTTGCGGCGTCGTAATATCCGGATCTGGACACTTTCAGCCACGTGCACATCTGCACCATCGACGGCTTGTCCGGTGTTTCGTTCTGCAGAGAGGTTGCGTATTCCACGTCGATGAACTCGAACGTGTCGCTCAGCGATGATCCCACGGCCTCTTCTCGGAATTCAGGCGAGAACGTTCTTTTCGGACGCGGCAATAGACTTCGTCTTCAGACGAACCAATTCTACTTGGTTCGTCTGTCCGGAAAATCCGTGGCAGCTCAGCCTCACGTTGTGGGTGTTCTGGGAAGACCGACTGTGAGGAGTAGCCCGACGGCGAGCGTGGCGGCTGCGACCCAGAGGGTGGTCTGACTGGCGGTGATCATGGCGTTGGTTGCGGCTTGGGCGATGTCGCTGCCGTTGGGTGCGGCTTGTAGCCCTGCGATGGCGGTTCCGGCGCTCTGGCTGACGGCGGTGGTGAGCGCGTTGGTGGTGGTTTCGGGTAGGTGCAGGGCAGCCAGGTTGTGATGGGTGGCGTTGGTGAGCTGGTTGATGAGTAGTCCGCCGAGGGCGGCGACGCCGAGGGCGGAGCCGAGTTGGCGGATGGTGCTCTGGATGCCGGAGGCTTGGCCGCTTTGCTGGGGTGGGACGTCTGATAGCAGCAGGGCGGTCAGCTGGGCGGTGGCCATGCCGACGCCGGTGCCGTAGACGAACAGCAGGGCGCAGATCAGCCAGGTGGGGATCGTGGTGGAGACGGTCAGGGCGAGGGCGGCGACGGCGAGGGCTTCGAGGGCGAGTCCGGTCTGGACGATGGCTCGGCGCGACAGGTGCTTCGAGAGCTGCGGCAGCATGCCGGAGATGAGGAAGGTGCCCAGGGCGAGGGCGACGATGATGGCGCCGGTGCTCAGCGCGGTGTAGCCGAGGCTGCCTTGCAGCAGCAGCGGCAGGGTGAACAGCAGGCCGAACTCGCCGACGGCCACGATCATCGCGGCGACGACACCGGAGCGGAAGCTGCGCAAGGTGAACAGGCGTAGGTCGATGAGTGCGGGGTGGCCGACAGCTGCGCGGCGGCGTTCGTAGACGATGAAAGCGACGATGAGCACGATGCCGGCGGTCAGCGCCGGACCTACTGGTGAGGCCGAGCCGTTGTCCTGCCGCCACCACCCGAACCATTGGCCTTCGATGAGGGCGAAGACGATGGCGCCCATCCCGAGGGCTGACAGGGCCACACCGACAGGGTCGCCGCCTGGTGTGGTCGCCGTGTCGCGGGTTTCGGGGACGGCGCGGATGATGCCGGTGACGATGAGCAGTCCGATCGGAATGTTGAGCCAGAACGCCCATCGCCAGGAGGCGTCGGTGGCCAGCCAGCCGCCGATGAGGGGGCCGATGGCGGCCATGCCACCGATGGCGGATCCCCAGACGGCGAACGCGATGGTGCGGGCGCGGCCGGAGAACATGGCGTTGAGGGTGGACAGGGTGCTGGGCACGATCATGGCGGCGCCGACCCCCTGGGCGAGACGGGATCCGATGAGCATGGGTGCGGTGCTGCTGGCTCCGGCGACCGCCGAGGCAGCCATGAACAGGATCATTCCGGAGAGGAACAGGCGTCGTCGGCCGCGCAGATCGCCGAGGCGGCCGAGGGTCAGCAGCAGGGCGGCGAAGACAAGCGAATAGGCGGCGTTGGTCCATTGTGCGTCGGCGGCGCTGAGTCCGAGGTCTTTGATGACGACGGGGAGCGCGACGTTGACGATCGTGGCGTCCATGATCACGATTGACACGCCGAGGGCGATGCAGGTCAACGCGAGCCAGCCGCGCTTGTCGATGTGCTCGGTGGGCGCCGGCGGCCTCGACTCGGTGGAGCCGGGCGTTGTGTGCGGATCCGGACCGGCTTGAGAGATGCTCACCTGACCATCTTACCGACATGGTGTCGGCAACAGCGTGGGTCAGTTGGTGACCTTTTCCACGTAAGGGGCGAGCAGTTCCCGTGCGAGGACGGTGGCCGCGCGAAGTGACATCCCGTTTTCGATCATGCGGCTGAGGGTGTAGACGATCGACTGGATCAGTTCGGCCATGCGGTCGGGGTGGGCTGCTCCGTGTTCGGCGAGTGCGGCCTGCAGCGGGACCTGGAGGCTGTCGTGCAGGTGCCGGCTGGAGGTGGCGAGGGCTTCGCTGCTGCCGATGCCGGAAAGGGCCCGGACCAGTGCGTGGTCGCCGCGGGCGACCAGCTGCAGGTTGGCCTCGACGTAGGTGAGGATCTTCTGGCCGGGCGTGGCGGCGGCGTCCATGTGTTTGCCGACGTAGGCGGCCCAGCGGGGGAACGTGTCGGTGACCAGGGCGTCGAACATGTCGGTGCGGGACTTGAAGTAGGAGTAGGCGCTGGAGCGGGCGAGTCCGGCGTGCTGGGCGACGTCGGCGAGGCTGGGGATCTGGTCGGGATGTTGTGACAGCAGGGCGCGGGCGGCCTCCAGTAGCGCGGCGCGCTGTGCAGCCCGGTGCTCGGCGACGGTCGAGGCTTGAATCTTGGGCACGGCGGGTTCCGTCCTTCCGGCGACGCACGGCGGCTGGTTCGTGGCCGCGCCCTGCTGTCATGTTCACTTGGCGGCGGTGAGCCTGCCGTCGACCATCTCGTAAACGGTGTAACAGTATTGCAGTACGTCATGGTCGTGGGTGACCATGACCACCGCGACCGAACGGCGCGCGGCTTCGCGAGCCAGCAGCTGCACGATGTCGTGGCTGCGAGCCCGGTCCAACGCGGCGGTAGGCTCGTCGACCAGCAGGACGTCGGGTTCGGTCACCAGCGCTCGGGCGATCCCGACGCGTTGCCGCTCGCCGCCGGAGAGCTGGTCCGGGCGGCGGTTGACCTTGTCGGCCATGCCGACGTCGGCCAGCAGTTCGAAGGGGTCGCGGCTGGCGCGCTCGGCGCGGGGTCCGAGGCGCTGCACCAGGCGCAGCTGGTCGACGGCGGTCAACGCGGGCAGCAGGTTGCCCGACTGGAACACGAACCCCACATGCCGCCGCCGCAGATCGGTACGTACCCGGCGGCTGGCGACCGTCATGTCTTGCCCGGCCACCGTGACCGTGCCCTGGTCGGGCCGGGCCAGACCCCCGGCGACCGCGAGCAGGCTGGACTTGCCCGCACCGGAGGGGCCGACGATCGCGGCCAGCTCACCCGGCGCGACGGTCAGATGGACATCATCCAGAGCCTGCACCGTCTCGGCGGCATTGCCATGCCGCAGAAACACCGCTCGCAGCTCCAGCCCCGGTCGATGGGCCTGGCCGCGGTCGACGGAGCCGGCGGGTGAGGCAGTCGTGTCGCTGCTCATCGGTTTCCTCCCAGAGCGGTCGCGGGGTCGACGGACGTCAAGCGGATGACGGCAGCGGCCGCCCCGACCAGGCCGAGCACGATCAGCCCGGCCGCGGCGGCACCGATGCTCGGCGCGCTCAGGGCGAAGGGAGCGCCACTGCCGGCGACCCAGGCACCGATGGCCAACCCGATGCCCACCCCGACGATGACGGCACCGGCCAGCAGGACGAACGCTTGCATCAGCGCATCGCGCAGCACCCATCGGGTCGAAGCGCCCAATGCCCGCAAGACTGCCACTTCCTGCTTGCGCTGGATCGCCCACACGGCGAAGAACGCGCCCGCCACGAGAGCCGAGATCGCGTACAGGAAGCCTTGGATCAGCTGCAAGGTCGTCGTCTCGGCCGTGTAGCCGGGTGAGGCCCCGTAGGACTGCGACAGAGTGAGGCTCTTGGTGCCCGCCGCGGCGTCACCGGCGGCCAGGTTCACCGACTTTCCCGAGCCGGCACGGACGGCAACTGCGGTGATCTCCTGCGCGGCGTGCGCGGGCAACGCCGTGCCCGGGGCCGTGTCGGACTTGATCGCCTGCCACAGCGGCAGCGGAACATAAGCGACGTCCACATGCCCGAACGTGTCCTGCTGCCGGGTAACCCCCACCACCCGCAGCTTCGTGCCCAGCCTCGCCACCGTGACCACATCACCGAGGTGCAGACCCGCATCCAGCGCGGTGGGACTCACCACGATCCCATCCGCGGCACCGAGCCGCTGCCCGCCATCGACCGCGGGGACAGGAACGAGTCCGGCTCGACGCCGAACAGCGCCAGGTCGACCTGGGCGCCCTTGTCCGAGCGGGCGTTGACGAGCATGTTGCCGAACGGGGCAGCGTCAGCGACACCCGGCTGCTTCCGCCACGCATCCACCGCCGTCGTGTCCACGACGCTTCGTGAGAACGCCGAGTCGGTCTGCGCGCCGCGGGCGAACGCGAAAGAGGTCACCGGCAAGTTCTGCAGCCCCGACACGCCGTCGCGGACCAGACCCACCGACAACCCCGACAACATCACCATGAGCACCGCGATCAGCGCTATCACCGCGGCCACCAGAGCAAACACGGTCGTTTCAAGATCATGACGTGAGTCCGAGAATGGTGAAGGGCCTGGTCATGTTCCGGCTGGCCCATCGTGTGGCTTCGGTTATGTCGCGGCGTCCGGCCAGGCGTAGCGCGTTGACGGCCAGATTGCGCAGCGAGGCCAGGACTCGGGGTCCGGACCGGGTGCGGACGCGGGAGTGGTCTTCGCGGTAGCACGTGTCGCGGATCCAGTGCAGCGATTCCACGGCCCAGTGGCCCTGGTTGAACGTGGCGATCTGGGTGGGGTTTGCCTGCTGGCGGGTGTGGCTGGCGACGCCGAGTTGGGCGGCTGCGGACAGGTGCGCGCCGGCGTTGTCGGTGACGTAGCGTTCGATCAGCCAGACCTGGTTGACGTGCGGGAACGGCAGCTCGGGCGGGGCGGGCAGGACCCGGATCGTGCGCCGGGTGATTCGCCCGTGGCCGACTTCGGTGCGGCTGTCGGCGATCGGGGTGTGTTGCCAGGGCAACGCGTCGAGGGCGTCGAACAACGCCCGCCGGTTCTCCTTGACCGGGAACACGAACTGCCCGCCACGGGAATGGATGAGCTCGGCGGTGGCCTTGACCGTGTGCAACGCGTCCGCGGTGACCGTGCTCCCCGCGATGTCCAGGGTTTTGAGCAGGTCACGGGCGCAGGCCGGCTCGTTGGTCTTGGCCCCGGTCACCTCAGCCTGGCCGATCACCACCGCCACCGCGCCGGGCTCGGCGCTACCGGCCAGCGCGGCCAGCAGTTGCACCTGGCCGCCGTCGGCATCGACGGCCCCGCGCAGGCTCTTGCCGTCCAGCCGCAGCAGGTCCGCCGGCTGCGGCACCTCATCGTCGATGCCCGTCGCGCCGGTAGCCGGCCCGGGATCCGACCGGCGAGCCGCTGTCCACGCTCCGATCGCGGTGTCCAGGGCCTGCGTATCGGCGGCCGTACACACCCGCCACAGCGTCGAGCGTGACGGCCGGCCCACCGGCAGCGCACCGGCCCGCAGATACAGGTCGGTCAACGCGGCCTTCGGCACGTCGGCCACCCAGCCCGCCATGGCGGTGTACCCCGTCATCCCTGCCACCGTCGCCGCCGCGACCAGCGCCAGGACCACCGCCGCCGGGTGATCCCGGCCCTGCGACGAACGGCCGTCCGACACCCCAGCCAGCAGTTCGAGCAGGTCAGCACACGCTTGAGCGACCGGAACGCCAGCAACCGACGCCACATCGGCGTCGGGCATGACACACTGCACCACGACGAAGCTCCGTACGACAAGATCCGTGAGAAGACCTCGTCCTACCGGAGCTTCGTCCCCACCTCACCTCGCGACACGCCACTGTGGCCAGACTGCGATCCACCACTCACGCCACGCTCATGATCTTGAAACGGCCGTGCCAGAGCAAACCGCACTCGGGCGAACCGCAGCTCCCTCCACGCCAGGAACATCAGCGGCCACCCTCACATCTTGTCGACATCATGTCGCCATCATATCAACACTCTGTCGGCAACACGTCGGGGTGGCTTGGAGCCGAAGGCGGCGAAGACGGTGGGCCGCGCGACCGCGCCGCCCCTGAACCGGCACCTCGAAGAGGACGAAATGTTCTACGCCCTGTCCGGCGCCGCCCAGTTCCGATGCGACGGCGAAGTGCTCACGGCTGGCCCCGGGGACTTCGTCCTGCTGCCCTCGCGGCTGCCGCACACGTTCGTTCTCGCCGCCGACGAACCCTTGCGAATTCTGCAGATCACCGGACCAGGTCCCGGATCGCCGTCGGGTACAGCAGAGTGGTTCCCTGGGCGATGAGCCGGATCGCGTGCCGGATCTCGGCCGGCCAGGCGCGCTTGAGCAGGAAGCCGCTGGCGCCCTCGCGTAGGGCCGCATAGACGTACTCGTCGTTCTCGAACGTCGTGACGACCAGAATCCTGGGCGGGTCCGGCACCGTGGCCAGGATCTCCGCGGTTGCTTCGATCCCGGTGCCCTCCGGCATCCGTACGTCCATCAGCACCACGTCGGGCCGCAGCTGCCGGGCCTGGGCGACCGCCTGCGCGCCGGTGCCCGCCTCGCCGACCACGCTCAGTTCGGGCTCGGCCTGGATGAGCGCCCGCAAACCGCCGCGGACGAGGTGCTCGTCGTCGGCGAGCAGCACGGTGACGCTCGTCGGTCCGGGTGCAGCGGCAGCCGGACCCGGACCCGCCAGTGCCCGCCCTCCGCGGCGGCGCTCATCTCGCCGCGGAGCAGTTGCACCCGTTCCCGCATGCCGGGCAGGCCTTGGCCGCCGCCGTGCCGGGCGAGGCGGCGCCGCGGGACCAGGGGATTGACGACGTCGAGTTCCACCTGATCGGCGGTGGCGGCCAGGCGTACGGTGATCTGGGTACGCCCGGCGTGGGCGACCACATTGGTCAGGCTGAGCAGGATGGACGCCCATGAGACGACGAATCCTCTGGGCCCTGCCCGCGGCGCCGGCGGTCCTGTCGCCGGCCGCCGTGGCTTCCCGGCCGAGCAGCGCCAGAGCTGTTCAACCGTGCTTCTACACGGCGTTTTCTCCCGGCTGCCACATCTCATAGTTGGCGCATTCGGCGGTGATCTCGGTTGTCGCCTGAGCCGCGGCGAGGAAGTCGTCGACCATCGGTGAGGTGCGTGATGCCGCCACCGCGAGGCACACCTGGTCGGGTGCCAGGTCGGGGATGGGGACATAGCTGACTTGGGGATGTGAGTAGAACACGGTTGCCGAACGGGCCAGGAACGAGATGCCTCGGCCGGCCGCGACATGCTCGAGTGTCTCGTCCACCCCGCGTACCAGGTAGCCGGCGTTGGGGTGCGGGCGCCTCGTGGGCTGCGTGCTCGCGTCCATCTGCCAGACCAGAGGCTCGCCGGCCAGGTCGGCCTCGGTGATCTGCTCCTTGCCGGCGAACCGGTGGCCGGCCGGCAGCACGGCCACACGAGGTTCGGTGTACAGCGGGGTGACGCGCAGGCCGGTCTCGTCGATGGGCAGGCGCACATAGCCGACGTCGATGCTGCCGTCGAGCAGCATCGTGGCCTGGTCGTCCCATTCGATGCGCTGCACGTCCACGATCACGTTGGGATGTCGAGTGGCAAATTGCCGTACTGCCGGGGTGACCGCGACGCCTGCCCGGAAACCGACCGTCAGCCGCCCGCCGCCGTGCGCGGCCACGGTCACCCGGCGGCGGACCGCGTGCGCGGAGGCCAGCAGCGGGCCGGCGTCCGTCAGTAACTGCCGGCCGGCATCGGTCAGCATCACGCCGTGGCTGTCCCTCGTCAGCAGCGCAGTGCCGAGGTCGTGTTCCAGGGCGCGGATCTGCCGGCTGAGCGCCGGCTGGGCGATGTGCAGCTCATCGGCGGCCCGGCCGAAGTGCAACTTGTCGGCGACGGCGACGAAGTAGCGCAACTTGCGTAGGTCCAGATCCATGGAGCCTCCCGGTCCGGCGATGCCTTCAGGGTATCGCAAACGCTGAAAAGGGTCTTGGACACCGACTGCGGACAACGGCACGCTTAATGCGTACCTGATGGAGCCGGAGGGAATCGGTTTAAGGAATTCGGCATCGGACTTGCCGGCCGGGCCGGAACCAGAATGGCACATCGCGAATTGAGCCTATTCAGCTCCAGAAAGCACGAGCAGCATCGCGCCCCTATTGCGCCGGCCGATCTACGGCACGAGAAGGACAGATCTCCACCTGATCTGACAAAGGACAGTTGCATGCGCGTTTTCGTCACTGGCGGAACCGGCCATTCCGGTTCGTACGTCGTCCCCGAGCTCGTCGGTGCCGGGCACGAGGTCACACCGGGCTGGCTGTCCCGCAGGACACGTCCGTCGCGCAGAGGGTGGCCGAGGCTGCGCCGGCGAGCGCCCATGTCGTGAAGGCGTTCAACACCCTTTTCCGCCACGTCCTGGCCGAAGGCGGGCCGGTGGACGTGTTCCTGTCCGGCGACGATGCGCGGGCCAAGGCGAACGTGTCAGCGTTCATCGAGAGCCTCGGGCTGCGTCCGCGACACCGGCGACCTGAGTATGGCTCACTGGCTGGCGGGAGTGGGCGTGTTGACGATGGGCTTGGCCCGTCACGGAGTCGGGAACTTCGACTTCTCCCTCGGCATCAACAACCTCGAAGGAGCATCACGATGACCTCATCGGCCCAAGACCTCGAAAGAGCAGCTGCCGACCTGACGGCGGCTTCGTCCGGGAGCCGCGCAGGTGTACGGCGATGGGCGTGGCTCGGTCTGGTCGCCCAGGTGGTCTTCGTGGCGAGCTGCCTCGCCCCGGTCTTCTGGCAGGGGCCGCGCTACAGCGCCGTCGCCCACACCATCAGCGACATGTACGCGGTCACCGCGCCGCATGCCGGGTTCCTGGTGGTGGTCCTGAGTTTGTGCGGCGCGGCCACGATCGGCTTCGCGTTGCGTTCGGTGTGGCCGGAGCTGCGTACGGGTGGCCGGCGGGCGGCGACAGGTTCGGTCCTGCTCGCCCTGTCCATCGTCGGGCTCGGTGACCTGCTCTCTCCGGTCGAGAGGCTGGCCTGCCGGATGGCCGACCCGGGATGCACCGCCACGCAACAGCTGTCCAACGTGGGCGGGCAGCTTGACAACGTCATCAGCTCGATCGGTGTCCTGCTGCTCGTGATCGCCGCGTTCTTCCTGGCCGCCGCGATGCGCCGCACTCCGGGCTGGGCGGGCTGGGCGCGCCCGACGCGCTGGACGGCAGTCCTCATCACCGCTTTTGCGGTGGCCAGCGTGCTGACGCAGGGCGCCGGCTACTCCGGCCTGTTCGAGCGCCTGGTCGCCGTCACGGGCGCCGCCGCGCTCGCGGTGCTTGCGATCGGGATCCTCCGACGGCGATCCCCGGAATCGAGCTGGTCGCCGACCTCCGTTTCAGCCAAGTAGCGAACCCGCGGTCGAAAGTGGAGCACATGATGAGGGCAGCGCGTTTCAGCCGGTTCGGCGGTCCGGAGGTTCTGGAGATCGTGAACCTTCCGGAGCCGCATCCGGGGCCTGGGCAGGTCCGGATCGCGGTGCGCGCCGCCGGGGTCAACCCGAGTGACTGGAAGAACCGCAAGGGCCTGATGGATCAGGAGCTTCCGCAGACCCTGGGTTATGAGGCGGCCGGGATCGTCGACGAGCTCGGCGACGGCGTCACCGACGTGACCGTCGGCGATCCTGTGTTCGGCGTCTGCGCCGAGGCGGCGGCTCAGGCCGAACTGGCGGTGCTGTCGGTCTATGCGCCTATCCCGCCGTCGCTCGACTTCCCGGCCGCCGCTGCGCTGCCGGCCACCATTGAGACGGCCGTGCGGGCGCTGGACCAGCTCGGCGTCGCCCGCGGAAGCACGCTGCTGATCAACGGTGCGTCGGGCAGCGTCGGCAGTGCGGCGGTTCAGTTCGCCGTAGCGCGTGGTGCACGCGTGATCGGCACCGCAGGCGCGGCCAATCACGACTACGTGCGCTCGTTGGGAGCCGAGCCCGTGACGTACGGCGAGGGCCTCACCCGGTCGGTACGCGCGCTCGCCCCCAAGGGCGTCGACCTCGCGCTCGACGTCGCCGGCAGCGGAATCCTGCCCGAACTCATCGGACTCGCCGGCGGCGCGGAACACGTCCTGACGGTCGCGGACTTCGCGGGCGCGCAGAAGTACGCGGTGAGATTCAGCCGGGGCGACTCTGGTCGCGCGCTCCACGCACTAGCCGAAATCGGCGAGCTGATCGAGTCCGGGCGCTTCGAGCCCCCGGCAGTGCGGGCCTTCCCGCTCGCCGAGATCGCCGAAGCCCACCGCGTCAGCGAGGAGGGCAAATGGCGGGGGAAGCTCGTTCTGCTGATCGGCTGAGACGCTTCACGCCGTCACTCCCTCCGTAAGGGAGCCCACGACTGCTCAGCACCACGAAGACGTACTCGAATAGCCGGCGACCGCCCAGCTGCGGCTCGACTGCGGAGGGTCGGCCACACCCGCGGCCGAAGGCCTTGCTATGGCTCGGCCGAGACGCGAGGTGGTCCGATGCCCCCAGTACGCGTCGTGCATGCGACGGTCGGTAGCAGTGGGACCAGCATGGCCCGCTGGTAGTACTCGCTCGTCACATCTCCTCAGCCGGCCAGCGCCACGTCCGCGGGCCGTCCCGCACCGCCTCGGCCAGGCAGGCGCGGGCACGATCGTCCGACTCGGCGTCGGCCAGCATCCGCAGCAGTTCCCGGTCGGATTCCGGCTCACCGGAAATGCGAGTCAACATCAGGGCAGCCAGCGATCGGGTTTCCGGATCCGAGTCGTCGAGCATGTCCCGGACCACCCCGTCGAACCCGTCCAGGGCGCGTTCGACGGCCCGCTCGGCGGCGATGCCGAAGTCCCACTCCCCGCGATACGTACGAGCTTTCGCCCGCAGGTTGCGGTACACGTGGGCATGGTCCAGCACGTAGATCAGCACCGCGAGGGAATCGGCACGCCAGGGCGTACCGTCCTCGATCAGCCGACGGACCGCGGCCACCACCAGGTCCGCCGAACCGGGACTGACCGCGACCGCATCGTCGACCGCGAGGCGGGCGACGTCGTACGCGGCGGCGCGGGCCGCTGCGCGGTCGGCCGCCTCCCGCAGGCGATCGACAAGCGGCTCCGGCGTCATACCTGGCCCTGCAGGATTTCCCGTCACAGCGGCAGAATGTCACAGAGGCCGAGCTCCTGCGGGCGCCACGTCTACATCAGCGTGGCCCCGATGGCGGAGCCGCGGCCACCGCAGCTTACATCTACCGTGACTGTTCAGGTCACGTGACTTGTGGTGTCGACCTCTGTTTCTGAGCATGGCGTCCACTATGGGATGATCTTGGCGTGGTTCCTGGTCAGGGTGGTGAGAGTCCGTCGTATGACGAACTCGCTGTCCTGGTTGTCGGGCTGACGGCGCGGCTGGACGAGTTGTCTGCACGGGTCGGTGTGCTGGAGGCTGACAACGCCCGGCTGGTCGCGGAGAACACCGAGTTGCGGCGGGAGAACGCGGTCCTGCGGGCGGAGAACGCCGAGTTGCGGCGCAAGCTGGGATTGAACTCGACGAACTCCAGCAAACCACCGTCGTCGGACGGGCTGGGCAAACCGCCGCCGGCATCGATGCGGGGCCGTAGCGGCCGCAAGCCGGGTAAGCAGCCGGGCGGTACGGGGACGGCGTTGTCGCAGGTGCCGGTCCCGGATGAGCAGGTCGATCACTACCCGCCCGCGTGTGGCACCTGCGGTGACGGTCTCGATCCCGCTACGGCCGTGCGGGCCGGTGATCCGGTCGTGCGGCAACTGTTCGACGGCCGCGGGCCGTGGACACAAGGCCGCGGCGACGGCGACCGCCGCGAGGGGCGGAGCGGCGCCGAAGACCCCGCCGCCGGTGCCCAAGGGTGTACCCGCGGTAGGACCGGAGCAGACGTTTCCCGAGCCAAAGCGACCCAAGGTTGCGCCGCAGCCGAACACGTTGACGCCGGTGGCGGAACAGAAGTCGCCCGGCGTAGTTGCGGGATCGCGCGAGAACCCCGGGCGGCGTACCTCTAGGCTAGGCCGTACGAGCCGGGTCCGACCCCCGCCCCGGCCCCCGGCGGCGCTTGACTGGCATCCCGGCGCCCGCGTCGGCGCAGCCGGGTCGTCGCGGACGGGCCGGACGCGACAGTGACCGCGACAGGGATGACCGCCGCGGCCACGTTCATCGGAAGTACCGGCCCGTCCGCCAGGGACGGACCTCATTGCGCGATAGTCCAGGCGTCACGGATGGCGGCGCCCTGAGCACTACCGCCCGCTCACCACGGCGGCGCGTCGCACTGCCGCCACGCTCAGGCTGCGGACCAGGGCCTCGTGCCCGTCCGTGGTCTCCCAGCCGGTGTCGGCCACGACCACTACGGCGCGCCCGGTCCGGGCGACCACGATGTAGGTGTCCTTGTTCGTCTGGGCGTAGTCGATGTACTCCCGGTGACGCAGCAGCACGGACTCGTCGCCGGCCACGCCACGGGCGCGCACGGACCAGCCATAGCCACAGGTGGCTACGGCCCGGCGCATCTCACGCAGATACCGCTGGGCCCCGTCGGAGGCATAGGTGGCCACGTTGTTCACGATGACCGTCGGGCGGTCGTTCACGCCGATCGTGGCCTGGACGGCCCGGTCCGCGCGGCGCAGCTTGGCCGACGCGTACGGCCCGCACGGCTGCGGCGGCCGCAGCGCCGCCCAGTAGTTGTCGGTGACCGTCGTGGTGGCGGTCCCGCTCAGGTCCGCGGCCTGCAGCATCGCCGCCGCGGGGACGGAGTACGCCGGCGCGGACGCGATGCGGTAGGCGAGGATCGCCGGTCGCTGGTTGCGCGCGGCCGCCCCGATCAGCGCGACACAACCCGCGTCCCCCGCGCCGCCGGCGCGGAACCGCTTCTCATAGTTTCCGCGGGCGTCGGTGACGATGTTGTTGCTCGCGCCGCCGTCCAAGTCGCAGCCGCTGTCGAGCGCGGTGGCCAGCTTCTGGTGGGAGAGGGGCCGGCCGGTGTCGGTGAAGGAGGCCCGGCCGTGGATCCGGAAGCCGCCCCCGGCCAGCATCGAGTACTGGAACGTCAGTGCGGGCCGGTGGGTGCCCCGGACCCGCAGTTTCGGCGATCGCGCGCCGGAGAGCGCGGTGGACAGCTCGTTGCCTGCCTTGTCCATCGCGCCTACCGAGACGATCCGGACCGTTCCGTTCCAGGTGGACGGCACGTGGACGGTGGCGCTCCAGGTGCCGTCCGTGGCGGTCCCGGAGGTCCGGGTCAGCACCGGCCGCAGCTTCGACTGATGGCCCGGGACCGGCCCGAGCACGAGCTGTGGGGACGGGTTCATGTCATGCGGGTTGTCCCGGACCCCCGACGGGTCGGTGATCCGCATGGACACCCGTACGGGCACGACAGCGAGGCCGCGGACCGCGACGGAGGCACGGGAGAACTTGACCTCCCGCACCTGCGGCGGGGACTTGTCGGCCGAGACGAGCGCCGGACGGTCGGCCGTGGCGCCAGCCCGGGCGGGCGGCGTTCCGGTGGCGACCAGCGCCCCGGACAGCGCTACGGCGAGGGTGAGATGGGCAGCGGTGGTGGCACGGCCGCGGGTCTGTGGTGCTGCTGAACGCATGTGGAACTCCGATCTTGGTGGACGGTTGACTACCTAGTTCGTCCACCGCTGCGCCGCCGTGGTTCACCACTGTCGCCTACCCGACCGTTCCTGCACCGCTACGGAACGTGGCACTGGCGAAGTACCTTCGGTGGCCTCGCGCGGATGCATACTCAGCGCGGAAAGGACGCGCTATGCCCGGTCACGATGTGGAAAGCCTCGCCCGGATCGCGTCCGCCGGCGATCTGGCGGCGCTCAACGTGCTCCTCGTGACGGTCCGCCCGGAGGTCCTCCGCGTGTGCAGCCGCCTGCTGCGCAATCGCGAGGACGCCGAGGAGGCATGCCAGGACACCCTGCTAGCCGTAGCCCGGGGTCTGCCCCACTTCGAGGGCCGCAGCGCCTTCCGGACCTGGATGTTCCGGCTCGCCACCAACCGGGCTCGCTCGGCGTACCGCCGGAACCGGGCGGACGCTCACACCGACCGCGACGACGGGCTCGCCGACGTCGCGGACCTGCGGCGGACCAGCGTAGTCGCGACGACCCGGATGGACCTGCTCAAGGCCCTGAAGCAGCTGCGGCCGGAACTGGCCGAGGCGCTGGCGTTGCGGGACGTGGTGGGGCTCAGCTGCGGAGAGATCGCCGCTCTGCACCACGTTCCGGAGGGGACGGTGAAGTCCCGGCTGCATCAGGCCCGGCGGGAATTGCGCGAGTGGCTGACAGCCTGATGGGGCCACCGTGGTGGTGACCCCACCATCGACAGTGCGGTACTGGTCCACAACTTCTGCCGGTCCGGGGTGCGCACCATGCTCAGCAGCGTCCGCTCGTCATCGCTGGCTGGGCGGCGACCCAGGCGGCGGCGCCGACCTCAAAGTTATCGTCGGATGGATCACCGAAACCACGGTCATCCGGACCGCGACCCAGGCGCTGCTGACCGTCAAGCCGACCGCGAACGAACGTATGTCCGAAGAGCAGATCTCGGAGATTGTTCAAGGACTCGGCGGACTGCTGAAACTCCTGCGCCAAGCCGACCCGAGCGACAAAGCAGAGATCTACTCCCGGCTCGGACTCCAACTTACCTACCGCCCCGGAACGCAAACAGTGATCGCCGAAGTCGTAACCTCGGCGATCGACGGTGTGAATAATATGTGTCCGGAGATCGACACATACCGATGGCCAACCGGCCGCCAGCCTATCTACGACTATTGCATTGTCCTGACCAGTAGGGAAGCCGCTCACCCGGGCGGCTTCCCTGTTGTCGTCTATTGCGGCTACGGCACAGACGCCTACCTCGAATAAGGCGGTGGCGCGGCGACCAAGTGCCCGTGCTCCTCGATGTCGCGGCGCCACTGCCGGATGAGATCGTCTGATGCGTGGGTGCGGGCAGCGTCGACGGCAACGGCCAAGGGCAGAAGGTCCTCGGCCTCCTCGACGATGACGTTCGCCGGGGTGGCCAAGTTCTGCCGGCGGCCCCTCGGTCTCGGGGCTGATGCTGCTGACGGCCCCCGCAGCTCAGCACCTTGAGCTAGCGGAACTGGACGAGGTGATCGACTGGGATCGAGAGTGAGCTGGCCGAGCTCACCGCTGGCTACCCGTGGCGGCAGCGGCTCGACGTCGGGCTGAAGCGGGCGCACCTGAGGCGCGGCAACCGCGTCCGGCGCCGGGACAATCTCCGCGAGGACATCTACTCCACCCCTTAGAGGTTCTGGTGCCAACCTGGACAGAAAGTCTCAAGCCGCAGAAGCGGCGGGCCATTCGCCCCGAATGGGGTCTGGTCCAGGAGCCGGACCGGGTGTATTCAAGTGCACGGGATTCACCGCAATGCGCATCGGTGTCGGACGGAGGCGAGGTCAGGTCTTGTCGGACGTGGGGGAACCGCTCGACTCACCGCTCGTCCATGTTGGTTCGGGCGCGCAGGGTGTTCAGATCGGTGGTCCGAACAACGTCCAGCACAATGTCGTGCAGCTTGTCGGCGACAGCAGGTGGGGATGGATTGCCCGGCGGCGGTACGCGCGCAGGCTGTCACCGGCGGTGCAGCGGCCTGAATCCTGGGTGGTCGACCGGCCAGTCGAGGTGGACCAGGTCGTGGCGGCCTTGCGCCGGGGCAGGTCGACCGTCGGTTTGAGCACCGCGGTTCATGGCGCCGGCGGGTTCGGCAAGACGACGCTGGCCCGCATCATCTGCGCAGACCAGCGGGTATTACGCAGATTCGGCGGCCGGGTGTATTGGGTGACTCTCGGCCGTGACGTGCGCCGGGCGGGCTTGGTCGAAAAGATCAACGACCTGCTGTGGCACATTGATCCGGCCAGCAGCCAGCCCTCCGCGGATGTGCGGGAATCCGCCAAACACCTGGCCGCGGTGCTGGACGCGGGGCCGCCACGGCTGGTGGTGCTTGACGACGTTTGGTTCGAGGAGCAGCTCGACGCGTTTCCGATGGCAGGGCGCTGCGCACGCCTGGTGACCACCCGTATCCCGAGTCTGGTGGCCGGGCACAGAGTCTCGGTCAAGGTGGATCAGATGTCGCCCGGGCAGGCTCGCATGGTGCTGGTCGCCGGCCTGCCGGAGCTTCCGCCGACGGTGGTGGACGTCCTGCTCGCCGAGACGGGGCGATGGCCGCTGTTGCTACGCTTGATCAACAAGGTCCTCATCGACCAGGCGCGATCGCACACCGACATCACCGAGATCGCGGTAGAGCTGGCCGACCGTCTGCACCGGGAGGGGACTCTCCGCGTCGATCGGCTGACCGGCACCGACCTCGGGCACCTGAATGTCAGCGATCCAGGGCATCGGGCCAAGGCGGTCGCGGCCACCATCGAAGCGAGCGCCGGCCTGCTGGCCGAGGGCGAACGCGCTCGGCTGGCCGAGTTGTCGATCTTTGCCGAGGACGAGGTGGTCCCAGCCTCTTTGGTGACCATGCTGTGGGAGGCCACGGCGGGACTGGACGAGATGACCGCCACCCGGCTGTGCGCTCGCCTTGACGACCTAGCTCTGTTGACCCTGACTGCTTCCAAGGACGGCGGCACGATCGGCCTGCACGACGTTGTCCGCGACTATCTCCACGACGAGATCGGTGGCGCGCGGGCGGCTGAACTTCACGGCATGCTGCTGGATGCGGTTGCGTCCAAGTTTCAGCTTCGGTCCCGCGGCGGTGATGCGGAAGACGACGACCGCGTGCAGTGGTGGCGGCTGCCCGAATCGGCTCGGTATTTGTGGGAGCACCTGATCGAGCATCTGCGGGCGGCCGGCCGTGACGCCGAGGCGGTCGCCGCCGACCTGCGGTGGGTGAGTGCGCGATTGGAGCAGTCGGACAGCCCGGCGGCGCCATTCGCGGATCTCGGGCTGATCCCTCTCGGTCAAGATCGTGTGAGACACCCCGTGTGACTGTGGGGTGGTGACCTGAGGGCGGGGATCGGAGATCCTTGTGAGCGTGTCCACTTCATCTGACAAGCAGCCGGCGGCGGCCG